>JAWOHE010000085.1:0-17479 GCA_046485285.1 bacterium | reverse complement strand
AACTCAGCAGGCTGACGCCCGACCCCCTCGCCAGCGCAACCAGCGTGTCCGTCGAGGTCGCTCTGCCGTCAACATCGGATGAAGGCCCGTAGGACCAGCGGCCGACCAGACGGAGCGGTCCGGAGTCTGTAGGGCTAGTGAAGTCGGGAAGTCGATCAACGAGTCCGCGGTCATGCAACCACCGAGCTCGCAGACGCGGGTGGACGCGGCTCAACGAATCCATCACCGCCTGATGCGCCGCGTGCTGCGTCCTGCGCAGTTCATAGTCGGACATCCGGGCCTGTCCGGACGCAACACAGAGCATCCCCACCAACCCGAGAAGAACCGCTGTCATTCTCATGCTGTCATTGTCGGCCTGACTCCGCCGCCGTCAAGCGAATCCTGCCCCGCGTGTCAATACCCAGTATCGACTTCCCCGGCCCCCTGGCCGCCCAGAGAAGTGGCCGCCCTATTCCACCAGCACCAGCCTTGCCGACTCGCCGGAGTCCTGCCCCCCGCGCCGCCATCCGGGCGGCCCGGGAAGTGCCCGGTGCGGTGCCCGACCCGGCGCGGCTGCACGGACCTACCTGCCCTCGCCGCCCGCCGGCGCCGGCCGAAGCTCGTTGGTGAAGTCGTACTCGATATCACCGGCGCTGACCGCGTCGCCGCCGATGCCTGCCGGCCGGGCCGCCCCGGACAGCCCGGGCTCCTGCCAGATTGCCATCGCCCGCCAGCCGGTCACCGGGGCGGAGTCGCTCTCGAACAGGTACGCCCACACGACCCTCAGGTTGCCGCTGGCCTTGACGTTCCGGGGGTTGACGACCCGGTAGAGCAGCCAGTCAAGCGCCGCCCGGAGCGAGTCGTCGGGCAGGCCGGGCCGGACCCGCGCGAACACGCTCGCCCGCTCGACCCGGCCGAGCCGGTGTTCGGTCGTCTTCAGGAGCGAATACTCCGGCTCGGGGACTGACGGCCTGGCCAGCATCGGCCGTCGGCCCCGGGCGGTCGTGACGAGCCCGGACACCACCGCCAGCGCCGCGAGGACGACCACCGCCAGCCAGTAGCTCCTGCGCCGGCTCCGGCCGGCCTCCCGCACCCGCTCGCCGATGCGGCGGGGCCGGAAGGCTGGAGCCTGGGCCGGGACCGCGAACTCGCGCCCGCAGGCCGGGCAGCGGGAATCGGCCTCGGTGACCCGGGCGTTGCAGTGGAAGCAGTGGAACCCGTCCGCGCGGCGGACCTTGACCGTCGGCATCTCACCGTAATTCTACTGCCGGGACCGGGCCTGACAAGGCGGCCGGCTTGACTCCCCGCGTGCCGGGACTACAATGGCGCTCTCGCCGGCGTGGCTCAGTTGGCAGAGCAGCGGTTTCGTAAACCGCAGGTCGACGGTTCGAATCCGTCCGCCGGCTTATCCATCCCGGCCGCTTGACGTTGACTCGGGCGGCACTATCCTGACCAATGGTCCTGTCACGGGCGACCGGCTCGGCCGGCCGATGAGAGCCGGCTTCCGCCCCAAATCGCTGGCGACCGCCGGCTGTGTCGCGGCCGCGGCGCTGGCGTTGTTCCTTCTGGCGTCCGGCGGCGCCGGGACCCGCCGGGCCGGGTTCCTGTTCTTCCTCCCGCCGCTCGCGGTCGGCCTGCTCGGCAGCCGCAGCCCGAAGGACGAGTGGGAACAGCAGGCCGCGTTCGAGAAGGCCGAGCGTGACCGGGCCGAGCGGCGCGCCGCGGCGGTCTTCGAGAGCTTCGTCGATGCCTGCCCGGTCGCGGTTGAGCTCTTCGCGGTCGACGGCAGGCTCCTGCGCAGCAACAAGGCGGCCGAGCGCCTTCTCGGCAAGATACCGCCGCCCGGCATCTCGCTCTTCGACCCGCGCGGACTCAGGCGTGCCGGCCTGCTCGAGCCCCAGGTCAGGCGGGTACTCGCCGGCACCCGGGTCGAGACCCCGTCGACCTGGTACGACCCGACCGAAATCGGCCTGCCCGGCGTGCCCGGCAGCAAGGTCTGCTTCCGGGCGACTGTTTTCCCGCTCTTCGACTCCGAGAACGCGGTGACCCGGATTGCCGTGCTCCACGAGGACATAACCGATAGCCAGTCCCGGGCGGCCGCAGACCGCCTGCCCGCGCCGGAGCCGGCCGCGCCGGCCGACGCCGCGGGGGCCGAGGACGTCCGCGACGTCGAGTTCCGCCGGCGCAAGCTCGAGCAGTCGCTCCGCGAGAACGAGGAGCGCTTCCGGTCGTTCGTCGAGAACGCCCGCGGCTACGTCGTCCTGCGCTTCAGCGAGGACGGCCGCATCGTCGCGGTCAGCCCGTCGATCCAGGATATCCTCGGCATCTCGGCCGGCACGATCCTGACCGACCCTTCGACCTTCTACGCCCAGGTCGTGCCCGAGGACCTCGCCCGGGTCCGCGAGCTCGACGCCGGTATCCGGGCGACCGGCGCCTGGCCGGACGACTACCGGTTCCGGGTCCGCAACAAGACGACCGGGGCCGAGCGCTGGGTCGAACTGGGCGGGTCGGTCGCCGCCGCGCTCGGTCGGCGGACCTTCGACGCGATCGCCTTTGACGTCACGCGCCGGCTCGAACTCGAGCAGTCGCTCGCCCGCCGACAGAGCTCGCTCGACTCCATCGTCGCGAGCGTCGCCGACGGCATCGCCACGCTCGACACCGAGCTCAGGGTGCTGACGTGGAGTCCGGGCGCCGAGGTCGCCACCGCGCTCCCGGCCGCGGAGGCGGTCGGCCGGTCGCTCGCCGAGCTCTACCCCGACTTCGAGAAGGTCGGCTTCCTGCCCGCGGTCCGCCGGACCCTGCGCGAGCAGAAGGTCGCCCGCCACGAGGCGTTCTACCACGACGGCCGGGAACCCCGTGCCGGCTGGTTCTCGGTCACCAGCTACCCGTACGAAACCGGCGTGCTCCTGCTCATCCGCAACGTCTCCGAACAGCACCGGACGGGGATTGCCCTGCGCCAGGCCGAGTCCCGGCTCCAGGGCCTGCTCGCCAGCCCGAACCTCGCAATCAGCCTGAAGGACAAGGACCTGCGCTACCGCCTCGCCAACCCGCTCGCGCTCCGGATGCTCGGTGCCGACGATGCCGCGGCAATCGAGGGCAGGACCGACGCCGACCTGCTCAAGAAGCCGGTCGCCGCGCTCATTGCCGAGCACGACCGCCGCGCGCTGGGCGGCTCGAAGCCGGTCGAGCTCGAAGTCTGCCTGCCGGACGCGATCGGCCCGGAGTCGTCCTGGTACCGGCTGACCAAGATCGCCTTTCGAGACCCTGACGGTGACGTCTCCGGCGTGCTCACGGTCGGCTGGGACATATCGCGCCGGGTGAACGCGCTCCAGGAGCTGGCCCGCCGCCGGGCCTGGCTCGAGACGCTGGCGGCCGAGCACCGCGGGCTTCTCGACAAGACCGGCCGCGAGCTCGGACGCTGGCAGGACTGACCTCCCCACCGGCCGGGCCTTGACATAACTCCGATCCGACCGATAATTGGCAATCGGAGCCGGCTGTTGAGAATCACGACGCTCTGCCTCGCCCTCGCGACGCTTGCCGCCGCCCTGCAGTGGGATTCGGTCGCGCCCCTGCCCGAGCCGCGCTACTCCGGCTGTGCGGTCGAACTCGCCGGCCGGGTCTACTACCTCGGCGGCTCGGCGGCCGGCGGCATCAAGACCCGCACGGTCTTCGTCTACGACCCGGAGGCCAACACCTGGACCATCGGCACGCCGATGCTCGTCGCCCGGCACCGCTTCGGCGCCGCCGCGCTCGATGGGAGGATCTACGCCTTCGGGGGCTGGGGCGAAGCCGGTAACCTGCTCGACGCGGCCGAGGCCTTCGACACGCTGACCGGCACCTGGTCCCATATCGAACCCCTGCCCTCGCCGCGCGCCAGCCACGGCGGGCGCGCTGCCGCCGGGAAGGTCTGGTCAATCGGTGGCCGCAACTCGACCGCGACGCTCAGGAGGCTCGACGCCTACGACCCCGGGACCGGCCACTGGCAGGAGTACGCCCCGATGCCAACCCCACGTTGCGAGGCAGCCTGGGCTTCGGGCTGGGACTGGGTCGGCGCGCTGGGCGGCACCGACCACCTCGGCGTCACCATCCTCGACAACGTCGAGTTCTACGACGCCGTTGATGACAACTGGTACACCCACCCGCCGATGCCGTGGCCGCGCGCCGCGGCCGGCTCCCACAACAACGCGCGCAACTTCTACGTCGTCGGTGGCTGGGCGCCTGGCGCGCGGCTGACGCCCAACCTGTTCCAGTACGATGCCTGGCGGCAGGTCTGGCGTGAATGGGCCTCGCTCAGCGTCGCCCGCGCGTTCCTGGCCGTTGCCTGTATCGAGCCCTGGCTGTTCGCAATCGGCGGCCAGGTCAGCGGCCAGCCCGTCGCGCTTGTGGAGCGCATCGAGCGGCCGCTGGCCCTCGAGGAGATGCCGGCCGTCAGCCTCGCCGCCTCCGCGCCCGGCCGGGTCATCCGCCCGGGCGCGCCGCTGCCCGGCCCGACGGGCAGGGACGCCGTGCTGGTCTCGGCCGACGGCCGGGTCGGCGCGCGGACGAGACCGGGCGCGGCTTGTCCGGCGCTCGCGCCCGGTGTGTGGTTCCTCTGCACGGGAACCGACCGCGCTCGACTCGTCGTCCTGCCCTGACGGCATCACGCCAAGGCACGGGGCGGGCCGACGCCCGCCCCGCAATGTCTGGTTCCTGCCGGTTACTTCTTGCTGCCGAGGGTGACCGCGATGGTGGTCTTGCCGTCGCCGGTGCCGACGACGACCGACGTGAACGACTTCTCGTCCGCGCTGCCGTAGGTCAGCACGGTACTCTCGTCGGTCTCCATCGCCATCGTCTCCTTCCAGGACTGGCCGGCAAGGCTGCTCTTGAACCAGCCCACGACCGCCGCGCGGTCGTTCGGCGTCTCGAACGAATAGGTCGCGCCCGACCCGTCGCCCGAGGCGATGCTGAACCGCCCGGTCGCCTTTGCGCCCGGGTACTGCAGGTAGCCGGGCAGGCCGGACAGGTCGACGCCCGAACCCGCGTCGATGTCGACCTTGCCGCCGGTCGCCTGCTCGACCGCCTTCTCAACGGCCTTCTCGGCGATGCCCTCACCGCACTTCATGCAGGCCGGGCCGAGAACGAGTGCGAGCCCGCAGAGAACCGCGATGGCGTGCAAACTGCTTCTGGTCATCACTGCCTCCTTTGCTGACCAATACTAACCCGCCAGCCGGCTCGGTCAAGCGTGCGGGCTACTCGCCGAGGTAGGCGGACCGGACCCGCGGGTGCTCGCGCAGCTCCGCCGCCGGCCCGGCGAGCACGACCCGGCCGGTCTCGAGCACGTAGGCGCGACGGGCAATCGAGAGCGCCATGAATGCGTTCTGCTCGACGAGCAGGATCGACGTCCCCTGGCGGTTGATCCCCTCGATGATCGAGAATATCTCGCGGACGAGGATCGGCGAGAGACCCATCGAGGGCTCGTCGAGCATCAGGAGCCTCGGCCGCGCCATCAGGCCGCGCGCGGTTGCGAGCATCTGAAGCTCGCCGCCCGACAGCGTCCCGGCGGTCTGCCCGAGCCGCTCGCGCAGTCGCGGGAACGACCTGAAGACCTGCTCCATCGAGCCCGCGACCTCGGACCGCGGCCGGTTGTGGGCGCCGAGCAGGAGGTTCTCGCGCACGGTCATCTCCGTGAACGGCCGCCGGCCCTCGGGCACGTGCGCCAGGCCGAGCCGCGCGACGGCGTGACCGGGCCGGCCGTCGATGCGCTTCCCCTCGAACGATATCGCCCCCGCCGCCGGCTTCACCAGCCCGGACACCGCCCGCAGGATCGTGCTCTTGCCCGCGCCGTTGGCGCCGATGAGCGTGACGATCTCACCTTCGTTGACCTCGAAGCTCACCCCGTGCAGCGCCCGGATTGCACCGTAGTCAACGACCAGGTCGCGGACCTCGAGCAGCACCTACCCTCCCGCCGTCCCGAGGTAAGCCTCGATGACCTTCGGATCGGCCTGGACCTCGGCCGGCCTTCCGGCGGCGATGGTCTGGCCGAACTCCATCACGACAACCCGCTCGCAGATACCCATCACGACCTTCATCTGGTGCTCAATCAACAGCACGGTCAGCTCGAACCGGTCCCGGACGAAGCGGATCAGCTCCATGAGCCTGCCGACCTCGGCCGGGTTCATCCCCGCCGCCGGCTCGTCGAGCAGCAGGAGCCTCGGCCGCGACACCAGCGCCCGGGCGATCTCCAGCCGGCGCTGCTCGCCGTAGGGCAGGTTGCGCGCGAGCTCACCCGCCCGGTCGGCGAGTCCCATCATATCCAGTAGCTCCTGGGCGCGCCGGGTCATCTCCCGCTCCGCGCGCCGGAAGCGCGGCGTGCGCAGCATCGAGGCGAGCACGCCCGCCCCGCCCCGGTGATGGTCTGCCACCCGGACGTTGTCCAGCACCGAAAGCTCGCGGAACAGCCGGATGTTCTGGAACGTGCGCGCCGCGCCCGCCTGGTAGATGCGGTGCGGCTTCCAGCCGGTGATGTCCCGGCCGAGGAACCCGACCCGGCCCGCCGACGGTCGGTACATCCCGGTCACCATGTTGAATACCGTCGTCTTGCCCGCACCGTTCGGGCCGATGAGCCCGACCAGCTCGCCCTCGGCGACCTCGAGCGAGAAGTCGTTCACCGCGACCAGCCCGCCGAACCGCATCACCAGCCCGCGCGCCGACAGGATGGCGCTCACCGTCCCCTCCCCGGGTCCCGCGGGCGCAGGAAGCGAAACTCGGTCCCGCCGAAGATCCCGGCCGGCCGGAACAGCATGAAGACAACCATGACCAGCGGGTAGATCACCATTCGCCAGTCCTGCACCGCCGCCGGCAGCACCACCCTCAGGCCTTCGAGCAGGAACGTCCAGGCAACCGCCGCGACCAGGGTCCCCGAGATGCTCCCCAGCCCGCCGAGTACCACAACCAGCAGCACGTCAATCGACTTCAGGAAGTCGAAGTTGAACGGGTTCAGGTAGGCATACAGATGCGCGTAGAGCGCGCCCGCGATCCCGGCGTAGACGCAGCCGATCGTGAACCCCAGTGTCTTGTACTTCGTCGTGTTCACCCCGACCGCCTCGGCCGCCAGCTCGTCTTCGCGGACCGAGACCAGCGCCCGGCCGGCCGACGAAAACACCAGGTTGCGCAGCAGCAGCACCCCCACCAGCGCGGTGACGAACACCAGCCAGAAAGTCGTCAGCCGCGGAATTCCGCACATCCCGGCCGAGCCGCCCATCGCCGGGACGACCTTGTCGGAGTTGTCGAGCAGGACCTTCACTATGATGCCGAAGCCAAGCGTCGCGATAGCCAGGTAGTCGGACCGCAACCGTAGTATCGGCAGGCCGACGAGGAACGCGAGGACGCCGGCCAGCACCGCGCCGGCGGCCATGCCGACCAGCAGCGCCGGCAGGCTCGGACCCAGCCAGCGGGTCACCAGCGCCGAGGCATAGGCGCCGATGCCGTAGAACGCCGCGTGGCCGAGCGAGAATTGCCCGGTGTAGCCGTAGACGAGGTTGAGTCCCAGCGCCGATATCGCGGTGATGCCCGCGAGGCTGGCAATCTGTTGCCAGTACGGATTCAGGACCCGCGTCGCCATCAGCAACTGCAGTGCCGCATAGACCACCAGTGTCGCGGCCAGCGCCACCAGCCCCGGCCCGAACCGGGGCCCGCGCCCGCCGGCGCGGCCCCCCGGGCCCACGCCCGCCCTTGCGGATTCCGGCCGCGCCATCAGACTTTCTCGCTCCCGCCCTTGCCCAGCAGCCCGCTCGGCCGGACCAGCAGAACGACGATCAGGATCGCGAACGCTACCGCGTCCCGCAGTGTCGAGCTGACATAGGCCGACGTGAATGTCTCGACCACGCCCATTATCACCGCCCCGAGCATCGCTCCCGGGATAACCCCGATGCCGCCCAGCACCGCGGCCACGAACGCCTTGAGCCCGGGCATGATGCCCATCATCGGCTGGATCTGCGGGTAGGCGATCCCGAACAGCACCCCGCCCGCACCGGCCAGGGCCGAGCCGATGCCGAACGTCACCGAGATGACCGTATCGACGTTGATGCCCATCAGTCGCGCGGTGTCCTTGTCCGTCGATACCGCCCGCATCGCCCGGCCGATCGGCGTGCGGTTCACCAACAGCGTCAGCGCGACCATCAGCAGGATTGCCACCCCGAAGACGAGGAGCTGAACGTTGGTCAGGCTGACGCCGCCCAGCGAGTAGGTCCGCAGCGCGAACGGCCGCGGGAATGCGCGCGGCGTCGGGCCGAAGACGAAGTTCAGGTTGGCGAAGTTCTCGATGAACAGCGACACGCCCATCGCAGTGATCAGCGCCGAGATGCGCGGCGCGTTGCGCAGCGGCTTGTAGGCCACCCGCTCGATGGACACGCCCAGCGCGGCGGAGCCCGCCATCGCGACGAGGATGGCGACCGGGAACGGCAGGTGCCAGTTCGCGAGCGCGTAGAAGCCCAGATAGGCGCCGACCATGAAGACGTCGCCGTGGGCAAAGTTGATGAGCCGGACGATGCCGTAGACCATCGTGTAGCCGAGGGCGATCAGCGCGTACACGAAACCGAGCTGGAGGCCGTTGATCAGCTGTTGCAGGAAGTACGCCACGCCGCATATAGATAGGGCAAAGCCACGGCCCAGTCAAGCGAAAACTCAACTGGGTCAGCAATGCGCAACGCGCCCTGCCTCGTCCGGCCCGAAGTCCGGCGGCCGGCGGGGAACCGCCGGCCGCCGTGATGTCGGTCTCCCGCGCTCAGGGCGTCACGGTCGCGACGTAACGCTGGCCGGCCTCGGTGTACTGCAGGACCGCCGCGCTCTTGATCGGGTTCCCCCACTCGTCGAAGCTGATGCTCCCGGAAACGCAGGGGAAGTCCTTGATTGCCTGGAAGGCCTCGCGAATCGCCTCCGGCTCCTGCTTCTCTGTGTTCTTCAGCGCCTCGATCAGCAGCAGCGCCGCGTCGTAGCCGAGCGTCGCGAGCGCATCCGGCGCCTGGCCGTGGCGCGCCTTGTACTTGGCAACCCACTCCTGGACCTCGGGCCGCGGGTCGTCGGGCGAGTAGTGGTTGGTGAAGTAGCCGCCGTGAATCGCATCGCCGGCAATCGGCAGCATCTCCGGCGAGTCCCAGCCGTCGCCGCCGAGGAGCGTCGAGCGCATGCCGAGCTGGCGGGCCTGCTTGGCAATCAGGCCGACCTTGTTGTAGTAGTCCGGGATGAAGAGCACATCCGAACCCTGCTGCTTGATCTTGGTCAGCACTGCCGAGAAGTCGACGTCGTCCTTGGCATAGGACTCGTAGGCGACAATTCGGCCGCCCCGTTCCTCGAACGCCGCTCGGAAGAACTCGGCCAGCCCCTTCGAGTAGTCGTTGCCGACGTCGAACATCACCGCTGCGGTCAGCGCCATCAGGCTGTCGCGGGCGAACTTGGCCGCGACCCTGCCCTGAAACGGGTCGATGAAGCAGGCCCGGAACACGAGGTTCTTGCGCCTGCCGTCCTCTCCGACCGTGACCTTGGGGTTGGTCGAAGTTGGCGTTATCATCGGGATGCCCGCGACCTGGCACTTGTCCGACAGCGGCACCGAGCACTTCGACGAAACCGAGCCGAGCACGACGACGACCCCGTCCATGTCGATGAGCTTGGCGCCGGCATTCGAAGCCTCCATCGGGTCGTTCTTGTCGTCGCTGA
This sequence comes from bacterium, assembly GCA_046485285.1. GTDB lineage: Bacteria > Hydrothermota > Tepidihabitantia > Tepidihabitantales > Tepidihabitantaceae > DSBX01. The sequence continues at coordinate 7,810 of JAWOHE010000085.1, read as the reverse complement.
CAATGGCCTGGATCTGGCGGCCATTGACGCCGCCCGCCGAATTGGCCTCCTCGAATGCCAGGAGCACGCCGTTGCGGACCGACTCGCCGAAAGTCTTAATGTCGCCGGTTAACGGGACAATAACGCCGACTTTGATGGCGTCGCCGCCGCCGCAGGACAAGCCACCCACGACGATGGCGGCGGCCGTCAGTAACGCGGTCAGTTTCATTTTGCCTCCAGTTGTCCTTGCCGCGCTCTCACGGCGTTTCGGTGCCGACGTACCTCGGCCCCTCGAAGTCGAACTGACGAATTACCGCATCCTTGACCGGGTTGCCGCGCTCGTCGAAGCTGATGACCCCGGTGACGCCGGCGAAGCCGGCCGTCCCGGCCAGGGCATCACGCAGGCTTGGCCGGTCCGGCAACTCGGCGCGTCCTATTGCCGCGGCGAGCAGCCGGGCGGCATCGTAGCCGAGCGCGGCCAGCGCATCCGGGTCGCGGTTGTAGCGGGTCCGGAACCGGACGACCCATTCGTGGACCTCCGGCCTCGGGTCATCAGGCGCGAAGTGACTCGTGAAGTAGCCGCCGCGTATCGCATCCCCGGCGAGTTCCAACATGCCCGGCGAATCCCAGCCGTCGCCGCCCAGGAGTTCGGAGCGCAGCCCGGCCTGCCATGCCTCGCGGGCGATGACCCCGACGCGGGTGTAGTAGTCCGGGAGGAACAGGACATCCGGCCGGGTCGACCGGAGCCGGTCAAACGCCGGGGCGAAGTCGGTTGTGGTCCGGTCGTAGGACTCGAGCGCGACAACCGTGCCGCCCAGCGCCTGGAAAGCCGTGACGAAAAACCCGGCGAGGCCGGCCGAGTACTCGTCATCCGCGCCGAACAGCACCGCCGCGTTCCCCGCGTTCATCCGCAGGCGCGCGAAGCGCGCCGCGACCGCGCCCTGGAACGAATCGCTGAAGCAGGCCCGGAAGACAAAGCCGCGCCGCATTCCGCTCCGGCTCACCGTCACGAACGGGTTGGTCGAGCTCGGAGTGACGAGCGGCACGCCGGCGCGCTCGCACTGCTCCGCCAGCGGCTCGGAGCACGCGGTCGAAACCGAGCCCAGCATCGCGACGACCTTCTCCTTGTCGATCATCTTCGCCGCCGCCTCAACCGTCGCTACCGGGTCATTGCGGTCGTCGACCAGCAGCACTTCGATCTGGCGACCGTTGACGCCACCGACGCTGTTGACTTCCTCGAACGCGAGCAGGGCGCCGTCGCGCGCCGACTCGCCGAATGTCGCTACCGGCCCGGTAAGCGGCAGGACGACGCCGACCTTCACGCTCTCGGTGCCTCCGCAGCCGAGCAGCCCGAACGCGAGACACACAATCCCGGACTTGGCGATACGCATCACTGTCTCCTCCATTGTCATTGCCGACGGCAATCCGCCGTCGCCGTCTTGTCTTCCTCACTGCTACAGTCGGCCAGGAACGACCTTGCCCAGGGCTCGAACTCGCCCCGGCCCAGCGCGTCGCGCAGTCCGGCCAGCATCTTCTGGTAGAACCAGGTGTTGTGCAGGGTCAGGAGCCTCGGTCCGAGCGCCTCGCCGGTCACGAAGAGGTGGCGCAGGTATGCCCTCGTGAAGCCCCGGCAGGTCGCGCAGTTGCACCCGGCGTCGAGTGGCAGCGGGTCATCCGCGTAACGGGCATTGCGGATGACGACCCGGCCGCGCGACGTGAATGCGGTGCCGGTCCGGCCGTTGCGCGTCGGGAGCACGCAGTCAAAGAGGTCAACCCCGAGCCGGACTGCCGCGATGATGTCCTCCGGGTAGCCTGCTCCCATCAGGTACCGCGGCCGATCAACGGGCAGCTCGCCGGTGACGACCGCAACCATCTCGAGCGTCACCGCCGTCGGCTCGCCGAGGCAGAGGCCCCCGATCGCGTACCCCGGGCTGTCGGTCTCAACAAGCTGTCGCGCGCTCTGCCGGCGCAGGTCCGCGTATGTCGCACCCTGGACGATCGGGAACAGCGTCAGCCCGTCCGGGCGACAGGCCACGCTGCGCAACGCCCACTGCGAAGTGCGACCTACCGCCTCGGCCGCACGTTCCCGGGAACAGGGATATGGCGGACACTCGTCGAGGCACATCGCGATGTCGGAGCCAAGTGCCTGCTGGATCTCGACCACCCTCTCGGGACTGAAGAAGTGCCGGCTTCCGTCGACGTGCGAGCGGAACTCGGCGCCGTCGTCGGTAACCCGGCAGAGCGTCGCCAACGAATACACCTGAAACCCGCCCGAGTCCGTCAGCACGGCACCGTCCCAGCCCATGAACGCCCGCACCCCGCCGAGCCGGCGCACGCGCTCGTGCCCGGGTCGGAGGTAAAGGTGATAGGTATTGGCCACGATCAGTCGCGCGCCCGCGGCGCGCACCTCGGCGGGCGTCAGGGTCTTGACCGACGCCTGGGTCGCCACAGGCATGAACGCCGGAGTCGGCACGTCGGCGCCGGGCAGGCCGAGCCGGCCGGCCCGTGCGGCGGAAGCCCGTTCCCGGGCCTGAACCTCAAACGTCATCGTCAAGGCTCAACCGGATCGAAACTCGGAGAGATCGCCAAGGTTGAGTCGGCGCGGCAGGTCCTGGACCACGCTACCCTCGCCGATGATCGACCGTGAAAGGAGCGCGCCCTCCACCCGCGCCTGCCGGTTGATGATTGAATCGAATATCACCGAACCCGCGATAACCGCGCCCGCGCCGACCGAGACGCTCGGGCCGACAACCGAGTTCTCGACCCTCGCCGAGTCGTCGACGAAGACCGGCTCGACAAACACCGCCGTCGGCCGGTGCCGGTAGTAACCGTTCTGACCCAGCAGGTAGCGGTTGGTGTCAAGGAGCGCCTCGGCCGTACCGCAGTCGAGCCACCGGGCCACTTCGCGCACGCGGAGTGTCTCGCCCTGCTCGAGCATCAGCTGGAGCGCGTCGGTGAGCTGGTACTCGCCGCGGATCTTCCGCCCGCCGCTGACAAGTTCCTCGAGCGCGCCGAAGAGCCGGGCTGAGTCCCGAATGTAGTACACACCGACGATTGCCAGACGGGAAGACGGCTGCTCCGGCTTCTCGACCAGCCGGGCGACGCGGTCGCCGGCCAGTTCGACGATCCCGAACCGGCGCGGGTCCTCGACCTCCCGCACGCCGATGGTGCTCTCGCCGCCGACGATCTCGCCCAGGTCCATATCCACAATCGTGTCGCCGAGCACGATGAGCGCCGGCCCGGAGCCGAAGACCGCGCTCACGCGCAGGACCGCGTCGCCGAGCCCGCGCGGGTCCTCCTGCTCGATGAACCGAAACCGAAATCCGTAGTTCGCCTCAAGGTAGCTCATCACCTGATCGCCGAGATGCCCGATGACGACGCAGACTTCCTCCGGCTGGAGCGCTTCCAGCCGGTCCATGATGTGGCCGATGATCGGCTTGCCGGCGACCTCGATCAGCACCTTCGGCCGGATGTGGGTGTGCGGTCGCAACCGCCGGCCCTCCCCGGCGGCCGGGATGATCACCCTCAACATCTCGCCTCCCGCGCCGGCGCCATCCGGCGTTTGAGCTCGTCAATCCGGGCCACCGGCATCGGGTCAACGCCCCGCGCCGCGGCCAGTTCCACGCTGAACAGGTCGCCCATCATCACCAGCGACATTAGCCGCTCCAGCCTCGTCTCGCCCTCGCTCGGCACGACAGTCGCGCCTCGAAAGGCGCCCCGGGCGATGTCCAGCAAGTGATCCAGGCGCTTGATCGTGCGCGGGTGGGTCTGGCGATCGGTCAGCGCGAGGATGTAAGCTGCGCGTGCGGCCGCCGGCGAGCCCAGCCCGACGATCTCGTTATGGTTGTGCTCCGGGAGGACGCTTGAGTGGCACAACACCTTGGCGTTCTCATTGAGCTGGCACCGCCAGCGCTCCGCGGCCGGCTCGGTCATCCGCGAGGACGCATAGACGAAAGGCAGGCCGCCGCCCAGCCTGGCGGCAAGCGCTCTCGCCCGGCGCCGCCACTGCCCGACCCGTCCGTGGAGGAACGAGGCCGCAGCGGCGACCTCTGCCCGCGATCCGGACCAGACTCCGGCCGTGCGGGCGACGGCCAGCAGCGAGCCGAAAAGGAAGCCGAGCGCGGCCCGGGGGGGCAGGCCGGTCGGCACGCCGACAACCGGCACGTTCCCGGCCTCGCGGGCAAGCCGGCCGCCGCCAGCGATGATGACGGCAGGACAGCCGCGCCGGCGCGCCTGGCTGAACGCGCTCAACGTCTCCTCGGTGTCGCCCGAATAGCTGATGGCCACGACCAGGCTTCGGCGACCGGCAACGGCCGGAATCTCGTAGTCGCGGCAGGACAGCACCGGCACCCTGGCGGAGTCGGCAACGAGCCCGGACAGCAGGCTACCGCTTATTGCCGAGCCGCCCATCCCGAGGACGACGAGGTTGTCGTAGCGAGCCGCCGCCATTGGCCGGCCAGCCGCGACGAAACCGGCCAGCAGGTGCTCCGGCAGGGCCAGCACGAGTTCCAGCATCCCGCTATCGGGCATCATCACCTCCGGGTGTCGGCGCGCAGACAGCGGAGATGGACGAGAACGGACCGGACTGCAGGAACTGGACCGCAAGTGTCAGACTGCGGAACGCACTCTGCATTCAGCCTCCAATCCGCTGTGATGGCGTCCCGGCATCACCGACCGCCCCTCTCCAACTCGAATACGAACTCCTCGAGCTTCGGGAATCTGCGGTGCATCTCGCGTCGGAGCAGACGGCGAATCTCCAGCGGCGTGTTCAAGCCCCGCGCGGCGTTCATTATCTCCCGGGCCGAGTCCGTGTCGACCGAACGAATGATGTTCTTGACCTCGGGAAGCGCCGCCGGCGCGACCGATATCTCATCGATCCCGAGCCCGAGCAGCACCAGGATACCAAGCGGGTCAGCCCCGAACTCGCCGCAGAGGCCAACCCAGATGCCTCGCTCGTGCGCCGCGTCAATCGTCTGCCGGATGAGCTCGAGCACCGCCGGGTGAAACGGATCAAACAGCCCGGCAACCCGCTCGTTGCCGCGGTCGACCGCGAGGGTGTACTGGGTCAGGTCATTCGAGCCGATTGACAGGAACGAACACTCCCGGGCGAGGCGGTCGGCCATGATCGCGGCCGAAGGGGTCTCGACCATCACCCCGACCTCGATGTTCTCGTCGAACTGCGCCTGCTTGCGCGCCAGCTCGGCCTTCTCCTCCTCGAGCATCAGCTTCGCCCTTCTGAGCTCCTCCAGCGCCGACACCATCGGGAACATGATCTTCACGTTGCCGTGTGCCGACGCGCGCAGAATCGCCCGCAGTTGGCCGCGAAACAGCGCGGGATTGTCGAAACAGAGCCGGAGCGCCCGCCAGCCCAGGAACGGGTTCGCCTCGCCGTAGCCCGGGACGACCTTGTCGCCGCCCAGGTCAAATGTCCGAACGATGACCGGCATCGGGTCGAACAGTCGGGCCACCTCGGCAAGGGTCTCGTACTGCTCCTCTTCGGTCGGCGGCCTCAACCTCGCCAGGTACGAGTACTCGGTCCGGAAGAGCCCGATGCCGCGAGCCCCGCCGGCAAGCGCGGTGCGCGCCTCCGCGAGAAACTCGATGTTCGCGGACAGGTCAAGCACCTTGCCGTCCGCCGTCACCGGGTCCTCGTCCGCCAGCCGCGACAGCGAGCGCCGGTGTCGCTTGTACCGGGCGACGTCATCCTCGTAGGCGCGGACTCGCTTCGCGCCGGGCCGAACCACGACCAGCCCCCGGTACCCGTCCACCAGCATCGGCTGGCCGTCAACTGCCCGCTTCGTCACGCCGTCGACCCCGACCACCGCCGGTATCTCCTTCGCCCGGGCCATTATCGCGGTGTGCGATGTCCTGCCCCCGCCCTCAAGCACCAGCCCGACGACCCGCCGCGGATTCAGCAGTGCGGCCTCGGACGGCGGCAGGTCGCGCGCGACCAGCACCGCGCCCTCGGGCATCGCGTGGAGCGAAGCCGGCTCCTCGCCCAGGAGCTGCTGGAGCACCCGGGCGCCGGCGTCGTGCAGGTCGGGCACCCTCTCGCGGAACAGCCTCGGCCGGGTCTCCGACACCTGCCGGGCGATGCCGCGCAGGACTTCCGAATAGGCGAACTCCGCGTTGCGGAACCGCTCGCGGATGAACCGCTCGGTCTGCGCGACCACGTCCGCGTCGGCGATGAGCGCGAGCTGGACGTCGATGAAATCCGCGAAGTCACGCCCGATCTCCTTCGTCACCCGCTCGCGCAAGGCCGTCAGCTCGGCGCGCGCCGCCTCGACCGCGGCCTTGAACCGCTTGACCTCGGGGTCGACCCGTCCCGGTTCGACGACCTTCTCCACCAGCTCCGGCAACCAGGCCTGGTACACGAACGCCCGGCCCGACGCGAATCCGGGCGAAACCGACACGCCGCGCAGTATCTGCTCGCGCCTAGTCAACTGCCCGCTCCAGCCTTGCCTTCAGCACCGGGAAGGCACTCTCCTCATCCTCGCCCTCGACCTCGAGCAACAACTCGCAACCGGTCTCGGCGGCCAGGGTCAGGATTGCCAGGATGCTCTTCCCGTTTGCCCACATCCCGTCCTTCTGGATCCGCACGTGGGACTTGAACCGCTCGGCCTCGCGCACGAACTCGGCCGCCGGCCGGGCGTGCAGGCCCACCGACCCCGTCACCTTCACCGTACCGGCCTGCATCACACAGCCCTTACGGGGCGGCGCACCCGGCGCCCGGATTCGGAACGATTGTGCTCACGCGGGTAAATATAGTTGGCGGCTGACTAGCGTCAACCCCGGCAACGTCCCGGCCCGAACCGGAACGTCGCCCCGATGCGGAACGGCCGGCCGCCGGGCCCGACCATCACCCGCGGCCTCCTCAGTCTGCAATCTGCAATCTGGTATCTGCAATCGTCCTCTTGGGGGATTCCGGGTCGTGTCCCAAGCCCGCGCAGGACATCTCCGGCCGGAAGCTAATGGAGCTTCTTCCCGGCGACAACGACATCTCCAACCTCGCGCCCGGGTCTACCTCGGCCGCTCCCAGCCCTCAGTCCTGAGCCCTCGGCCACGAGCCACCCCGGTCCGCAACGTCGTGGTCCGGCGGTAGAACAACGCCGGTGGCCGAGGCACACACGACAGCCCGGCTCCCTGCCCGCAGGCTGGACCCGGGAGGCCGGGCCTGGCCCGACCTACTACCACGACACCCGGAGGCTCAGACCCCTGCCACGACCGTCCGCTCTCGCGCCACTTCCATTTGGCAATGTGAGTTATAACTCACGGTCCAACAAACCCAAGAGTCGCCACAACCGCTTGAAGAATCAGAACTTCATTCACATCTCAATTTACCTCCTCCCCCACCCCCGGGGTTACCCCCCCAGTAACTCCCGGGGTTACTGGGGGAGTTACTCCCGGGGTTACTCCCGGAGTAACTCCGGGTATTACTTCCGGGGTAACTCCCGGGGTTACCGGGGTAGTAACTACCGGGGTTACTCCGGGGGTTACAGGGGCAGTTACCCCCGGGGTTACCGGGGGTGTTACTCCCGGAGTTACTCCCGGGGTTACTGGGGGAGTAACTCCGGGAGTGCGAGTGGGTGCGGGGTTGGAGCCTAGTCAGGCTGCGCGTTTCGGCCGGCAGAATGGCGAACGGGTCAAGTGCCGAATTGTCTGCAAAATGAGCCGTGCCGCTGTCTGTCTTCACGATTCGTCTTCGCACTGACTCATATCGAGGTACTGGGGCTGACCGGCCCACTCGGCCGACTGCTCCATCGCGTGGGCGGTAACCAGTCGCAAGCAGGACGCTTCGTTCGGAAACACCCGGATCACGCTGGTCCGCCGC
>JAWOHE010000062.1:0-44748 GCA_046485285.1 bacterium | reverse complement strand
GAGGACGGATGACGGCGGCAACGCATTCAACAGACGTGAACTCGCATGCGAGGAGGCAAGTATGACAGAAGAGCAACCGAAGACAGGGCGACTATGCCTATCTCGCGAGTTGGGGGAGTCTGCGGGTGGTTGATGTCCGTGACCCGGGCAACCCGCTCGAGCACGGGCAGTGCCAACTGCCGGGCTTCGCTGTCGACGTGAAGGTAGCTGGCGACCTGGCGTATGTCGCAAGTTCCGGCGGTGGACTGCGAATCGTCAACGTCGCTGACCCTGCGAATCCGTATGAGGTGGGTCACTCCGACATGCCGGCAGGCGCTTGGGGACTCGATGTTGCCGGTGACTACGTGTATGTGGCTGACGACGGCTGGCCGGGGTCTCCCCCGGACTCCGGCTATGTCCGCGTGTTTGACGTCTCCAACCCGGCGGAACCCGTGCTTGTCGCATCCCGGCACACCCGCACGAGCTGTCTTCGCGTCGCGCTGTCCGGTAATCTGGCATATGTTACGGCATCGTCGAATGGTCTGTTTGTGTACGACATCACGGACCCCACCAATCCGAGAGAGGTCGGGTATCATCGCAAGACTTCGTGGCCCTACTACAGCGCAGGTGACGTGGCCGTGGCAGGTAACCTCGCCTACCTGGGCAGTTGGGGTCTGCGGATAGTAGAGTTCCTCGGCGCCGGGGTGGAGGAACCGGAGTCCGCCCCGGTTGCCCGGTCCGCATTCAGGCTCCGGCCCAACCCGGCGCGGTACTCAGTTCATCTCGCCGGGACCAAGGGCGTCGGGCTGTACGCACCGGACGGCCGCAGGGTCGCGCTGCTCCAGCCCGGCGCGAACGACGTCCGGCACCTCGCGCGTGGGGTCTACTTCGTCCGTAGGCAGGGTACCGGCGAATCCAGCCGGCTGGTGCTGGTGAAGTAAGGCTTCGGGCAGACGACTCGGAGCGTTTCGAGTCGCATCGGGTACCCCAACCCCACCTGCCTTCCCCTAGCGGCCCCGGGGACGCCTCCCCCAGCGGCCCCGGGAGCGGCCTCCGGGACGGCTCCCGGAGCGGTCCCCGGGGTGGCCCCCGGAACCGTCCCGGGGATATCCCCAGGAGCGGTCCCCCTAGTGGCCCCGGAGACGGCTCCCGGAGCGGTACCCGGGGCGGCCCCCGGAACCGTCCCGGGGATATCCCCGGGTATACCCCCCGGAGCGCTCCTGCCCACGCGCAACCCGCAGTCCCCACGGTGACTTAGCCCGACGAACCCGACTTCGCCGGTCCCGGCCCGTCCCCATGAGCCCGGTTGCGCCGAGGGCGCGAGCTATCCGGACTCCACTTACAGGGGCACTTCCTGCCGGGCTGTCCGGCGTGACTGCCCGCCCGCCACCTGCATACCCAGCCGTCCTTCGGGAGTGCCCGGGCAGGCCGACCGGCGGGCCGCTCGGCTGGCGTTCTGGAGAGGCGCATACCCGGTGCCCGGGCAGGCGGACCGGCTGGTGCCCGGATGAGCGCCCGGATGGCGCTCAGGACTGGCACTTGGGGAAGCACCCCGGTCGCGGTTACCCGGATGTCCCCCGGACAGTGCCCCCCTCGGCGGTTCGGCTCGCGAAAACCACACTCGCGCGGGCGGTGCAAGAGCGCGCAATCGGTTGAGCTGGGGAGAGGCAGGTGGGTTTCGTTCCCCGCGGACTGACGAATCGGCGCCAGGCTTCCCGCCCGGCGGCATCTAACAGGCGCGAGCCGAGCGCAGGGGCGAGAAGCGGATGAGACACGAAGACGCGATGGTTGGGGAGGGGGACATCCCCCTGAGGAAGAAGTCAGAAGCGGCGGGAAGTGTCTTTCCACTTCGGGCCAGCGACGTTCCGGTAAGGCGAGGGGAGCGGCGGAGGTCCATGCACTCCGCTGCGTCAGGGCAGGTATCAGCGAACCCCGAGCTTCGGACGCTCGACCGCGATGTAGCTGCAGTCCACGTTCCATACCAGTCTGTCCCTCGTGTCGACCTCGGAGTAGCGTGAGACGCCGGCAAGCCCGGTCTCGAAGAACGCGCTGAGCCGGGGTGTGATAAGCACGCTGACGCCCGGACCGGTGTTGAACATCATCATCGGCTCGACGCTGACGGTCCCGGGCGGAAGGGCGGCGGCAATTCGCACAGTCCAGTTGCCTCCGGCCCAGAGGTAGGGCCGGACGCGCCAGCGCACCGGCAGCTCGAACTGGACGTCGAGACCGACTGCGGGCGCGAGCGCGAGGTTGACGCACCCGGACCACGTACGGCGCATCTCGAGTAACGTCGCCTGGAACCGTACCCAGTCGGTCGGAGCGTAGCCGGCGAGCAGGGCCATTCCCCAGTAGCCGTCCTTGTTGATGACGGTGAAGGTGTCGACAGGCTGTCCGTGCCCGTCGCTGTAGTAGTAGTCGGAGTAGGCAGCAGTGGGGCTGGCGACGGCGGCCGGGCCCAGCCAGAAGCCGCGGTCGGCGTCCGGGACCGCGGGGGTGAGTATCGTCAGCGTGATAAGCGTCAACACCGGGCTCTCCTTGTTCTCGCGCATTGCCTTGGGGTCATCGAGTTTCCTCGTTCGCCATCTGGGACGCGACAGAAGGTAGTAGCGTTGCCTGCCCGGCCGTTCCGCGAGCCGTCCGCCTAGCGCGTTACGACGATGCGGCGGGGCGGAAGGTTGTTGCCGGCGCTGAGGTAGTAGATGCCCGGCGTGAGGCGGGCCGGATTGACCGTGCGGCCGGTGACGTCATAGAGCACGCGGCCGGCGAGCCGGGCGAGCGCGGCCGCGGTGAGGATGGTCGGCGCGGCGCGGTCTAGCGGGACCACCGTCGGGTCCCGAGCGACACCTGAGGAGTTGCCGCGCGGCCTGAGCGTGCCGTCGCCGATGAGCGCCATGCCGTAGAACCAGCTGCGCTCCGATGGGTTGAAGCCGCCGGCGGCCCGGGCGGCGAACCAGTCGCGGAATGCCGTGTTGAAGTCGGCGCCCTCCGCGAGCGGCCGGTACCAGTCCTGGAACTCGAGCATCGAGCCGGTCTTGGTCGAGCCGATGGAGCCGAGGCCGTGCTCGCCGGAGAAGACATAGCGGCCGGCGGAGAAGTTCCACTCGGTGAACCGGGCGTTGGAGCAGGCGAAGAGATTCCAGAATCGGCTTTCGGGGTTGACGCTTGGGATCTCTCTGGCGTAGAACCAGTCGTGGCTGTCGCGCCGGGCGAAGTACATCGTGTGGCCGCCGGGCCAGGAGTGGGCGCAGAGCAGGACCGACTCGTAGGGCAGGTCGTCGATGCGGCGGCGGTAATCGGAACAGCGGGTGGTCTCGCGGTCCCAGACGCCGTCGCGGCCGTCGTAGACGAGCCCGTGGTAGCCGTCCCAGCCCTGGGCCCAGTCGTACCAGTCGTCATCGATGTAGCTGAGCGCGCGGTGCGATGAGGGGACGGTGCCCGCGCGCCAGCCGTGCGAGCGCTCCAAGTAGGGCCGGAGCAGCGAGTCGGTCCCGGATATGGAGCGGATCGGCATTCGGCTGATGCCGATTTCCGGGGCGACGTGGCCGAAGTGGGTGTCGAAGATGCCGTCTGAGCCGGGGACGAGCGAGTCGCGCGTGCCGTCGCGGACGAGCGTGTCGAGCCAGGTGCCGTTGAGGTCCATGAAGTAGAGCTCGCAGGGGAACTCCTCGTAGCCGTCGTTAGCGCCAATTCCCTGGAAGTCGTTGACCATCTGGAACCAGGCGACCGGCAGGTCGCCGACGAGCACCGCGCTGACGAGGCCGGAGTCAAGCTCGGCGGCGAGGAAGGCGCGGAGCGACTCGGGCGAGGAGCCTTGGGCTGAGATCAGCGCCGCGGTCCAGCCTTCGGCGGCGATGTCGGCGAGCAGGGTATCGAGCTGTTCGCGGAGCGGGTCGACGAGCACCGACTGAATGATGATGTCGATGCGGCCGTCGCCGGCGGCGATGGTCCGGACCGGGCGCGCCTGCCAGGCAGGCCCGGCTTCGGCGGCGTCGCGCCAGTCACGGTACGGGGTCGGCCGCGATTCGTCCGGGCTGACCCAGCGGGTGACCGGCGGCAGAGAGGCGCAGAGCGCCAGCGCGATGAACAGATGCATACAAGATGCTACCCCGCAGACGGCGGTTGACAACCCCGGCGCCCGGGGAACAATATCCCTGTGACGCGCTCCGCCGCCCGCCGCATCGAGGAACTGCGCCGGGAGTTGGACGAGCACAACTACCGCTACCATGTGCTCGCCCGGCCGACGATCTCTGACCGCGAGTTCGACGCGCTGCTGGCCGAACTGGCTCGGCTCGAGGGTGAGCACCCGGAGCTCGCCAGCCCGGACTCGCCGACCCGACGGGTGGGTGGCGAGCCGCTTGCCGAGTTCGTGACGGTCGAGCACCGGGTGCCGATGCTGTCGCTCGACAACACCTACTCGTACGATGAGCTCAGGCGCTTCGACGAGCGAGTCCGCAAGGCGGTGGCGAGCCCCGGCTACCTGGTCCAGCTCAAGATCGACGGGGTGGCGGCGTCGCTGCGCTACGAGGACGGCCGGCTGGCGCGCGCGGCGACCCGGGGCGACGGGGTGCGGGGCGACGACATAACCGAGAACGCCCGGACGATACGCTCGCTCCCGCTCCGGCTGCGCGAGCATCGGCCGGGTTTCGCGGCGTTCGAGGTCCGGGGCGAGGTCTACCTGCCGCGCCGCCGGTTCGAGCAGATCAACCGCGAGCGCGACGAGGAGGGCGAGCCGGCGTTTGCCAACCCGCGCAACGCCGCGGCCGGGACACTGAAGCTGCTCGACCCGAAGACGGTGGCCCGACGCGGTCTGGACTGCTTCATCCACACGATTCCCGGTCCGCCCGCCCGCGAGTGCGCCGCGGACCACGAAGTGCTGGCGGTGCTGACCGACCTCGGGTTCAAGGTCGTACCCGAGAGCGTCGTCCTGCCCGATATCGAGGCGGTCATCGCCCACTGCGAAGGCTGGGCCGGTCGCCGGCGCGAGTTGTCCTTCGATGTCGACGGGATGGTCATCAAGCTCGACCGGTTCGCTGACCGGCTGGAGCTCGGGGAGACCGGCAAGAGCCCGCGCTGGGCGGTGGCCTACAAGTACCCGCCCGAGGAGCGCGAGACGGTCGTCCGGGCAATCGAGCTGAACGTCGGCCGGACCGGTGCGGTCACGCCGGTCGCGGTGATGGACCCGGTACCGCTGTCGGGCACGACCGTCACCCACGCGACGCTGCACAACTTCGACGAGCTCGAGCGGCTGGACGTCCGGGTCGGGGACACCGTCCTCGTCCACAAGGCGGGCGAGATAATCCCGCAGGTGCTGAAGGTCGTCAAGGAGAAGCGGACGCGGCGGGTGCGCCGGCTCCCGCGGCCGAAGCGCTGCCCGGCCTGCAGCGGCTTGCTGTTCCGCGAGGGCGAGGAGGTGGCGTTGCGCTGTGTCAACGCTTCCTGCCCGGCGATGCTCAGGGGAAGGCTGCTGCACTTCGCCGGCCGCGGGGCGATGGACATCGAGGGGCTCGGCGAGAAGCTGGTCGAGCAGCTGGTGCGGAACCGCCTCGTCGCGAGCATCGCCGACCTATACGACCTCACCCCCGGGCAGCTGGCGGGGCTTGAGCGGATGGGCGAGAAGTCGGCGGCCGCGCTCGCGGCCGCGCTGGCCGCGAGCCGGGATCGCCCGTTCGCCCGCCTGCTTTACGGGCTGGGCATCCGTCACGTCGGCGTTCACGCCGCGCGCCTGCTCGTCCGGCAGTTCGGCTCGATGGCCGCGCTGGCGGCCGCGCCGGCCGGGGAGATTGCCAAGGTGCCGGGCATCGGCCCGGTCGTTGCCGAGTCGGTGCGCAACTTCTTCGCCGACCGGGAGAACCGTGAGCTGCTTGCCCGGCTGGGTCGGGCCGGGTTGCGGCTCGGGGAGGAGGTCGCAGCCGGTCCGCGCCCGTTCGCCGGGAAGAAGTTCGTGCTGACCGGCGCGCTCGCCGGGATGACCCGCGAGCAGGCGACCGAGCTGATTTTTGACCTGGGCGGCAGCGTCTCATCTTCGGTCTCGAAGAAGACCGACTACGTTGTCGCCGGGGCTGCGCCGGGATCGAAGTACGATAAGGCCCGGGCGCTCGGCGTCGCAATCCTGGACGAGCCGGGCTTCCGGGCGCTGATCGGCCGCGGGTAGATGCAGGCCGAGAGCGGGCTCGACACGCCGGTCCAGTTTGTCAAGGGAATCGGACCGAAGCGGGCCGCCCTGCTCGCGAAGGTCGGCATCCGGACCGTCCGCGACCTGCTCTTCCACGTCCCCCGCCGCTACGTTGACCGGTCGACGACCGCGCCGATCGGCCGACTGGCGGCCGGTGACGAGGTGACGGTTTTCGGGCGGGTGCTGGCGGTCGGCGCCCGGCGGACGAGGCAGCGCCGCCAGCTCGTGTCCTGCATCGTCGGCGACGACTCCGGGGTCATCGAGGCGCTGTGGTTCAACCGGCCCGATCTCAAGGACCGCTTCGCCGCCGGTCAGGAGGTGATGCTCTCGGGCAAGGTCACTGTCTACAGGCAGCCCCAGATGGTCAACCCGGCATTCGAGTTTCTCGACGAGGCGGGAGAGTGCTCGGGCGCCGTGGCGATAATCCCGGTCTACCCGCTGACCGAGGGGCTCTCGACCTGGACTCTGCGCCGGGCGGTGCGGCTGGCGCTGGACCGCTGGGGCGGTCACCTGCTGGAAGGGCTGCCCGTGGCGGTGCTGGAGCAGTACCGATTCCCGGGGATCCTGCAGGCACTCGAGGCGGTGCACTACCCGCCGAACCTGGCCGCGGCCAGTCAGGCGCGGGCCCGGCTCGCCTACGAGGAGTTGTTTCACCTCGAAGTGCTGCTGGCACTGCGTCACCACCGGCAGGCCGCGCTCCGCAGGGGCCGGGCGATGGTCGAGACCCGGGCGCTGACCGACCGCTTCCGCGCGCTGGTCGGGTTTGATTTCACCGCCGCCCAGGAGCGGGTCATCGCCGAGATTCTCACCGACATGGGCCGCGACCGCTGCATGAACCGGCTGCTACAGGGCGACGTCGGCTCGGGCAAGACAGTCGTGGCCATCTACGCGATGCTGGTGGCGGTTGAGAACGGGGCGCAGGCAGCGCTGATGGCGCCGACCGAGATACTGGCCGGCCAGCATTTCCTCGGCTGGCGGGACGCGCTGGCGAGGCTGGGCGTGGACGCCCGGCTGTTGACCGGCTCGACGAAGGTGGCGGTTCGGCGCGAGGTTCTCGCCGGGCTCGCGGCGGGCACGGTCGGAATGGTGTTCGGCACCCACGCGCTGATCGAGGACGAGGTCCGGTTCAGGCGGCTCGGGCTCGCGGTCATCGACGAGCAGCACCGCTTCGGAGTGATGCAGCGGGCGGCCCTGCTCAACAAGGACGAGAACCCCGACTTCTTGGTGATGACCGCGACGCCGATACCGCGGACGCTGGTGCTGACGGTCCACGGCGATCTCGATCTGTCGCTGCTCGACGAGAAGCCGGCCGGGCGTAAGGAGGTTGTCACCAGGGTCGTGCCCGAGGGCCACCGCCAGCGGGTCTACGACTACATCGAGGAGCGGGTCGGCCGGGGCGAGCAGGCCTTTGTCGTCTGCCCGATCATCGAGCAGAGCGAGAAGCTGGACCTGCAGTCCGCGGTGGCGACGTTCGAGCGGGTGCGGCAGGCGTCTGCGGGGCGGCGGGTCGGGCTGGTGCACGGTCGGATGCTGGCAGACGAGCGCGACGCGGTGATGGATCGATTCCGGCGCGGTGAGCTTGACATCCTGGTGACGACGACGGTCGTCGAGGTCGGGGTCGACGTGCCGAACGCGGCAGTGATGATGATTGAGCACCCGGAGCGGTTCGGGCTGGCCCAACTGCACCAGCTGCGCGGCCGGGTCGGGCGCGGCGGCCAGCAGGCCATCTGCGTGCTGATGGCGCCGCGCGGGTCACCGGAGAGTCTCGAGCGGCTGCGCTACTTCGCGGCGAACGCCGACGGCTTCAAGCTGGCAGAGAGGGACCTCGAGCTGCGCGGGCCGGGCGAGATGCTCGGCACGCGCCAGTCCGGCCTGCCTGACCTGCGCGTCGCGGACCTCGTCGCTGACCGCGAACTCCTCGATGCAGCGCGGCGCGACGCCTTTCGTCTCGTCGAACTGGATCCGGGACTCTCCGCTCCAGGGCACGAGGCGGTCCGGCAGGCGCTCGAGGCGCGGTGGTCCGGGTGCGAGGAACTAATGAGAGTGGGGTGACTTGTGGTCAAACAAACCGGCTCAAATAACATATCCTTGGTCAGTTACGCCAGGCCAGCGGCGCGATTGGGTCGGACCGGCGTGGTTTTCGCGCTGGCGGGCGCGGCGTTGCTGCTGTCGGGGTGCCGGCGTTACGTGTCTCCGGCGGTCGGGCCGTTGCGCGAGGTAACGGTCGTCACCAGTCAGCGGGCAGTTGTCGAGCCGGCGATGCGGCTCATTCTCCAGTTGCCGGTGCCGACGCCGCAGCCGGAGTCCGAGTTCGAGCTGAGGTTCTTCGAGCCGGGCCAGTTCCGGACCTGGTCGCTCTTCAGGACGGTGCTGCTGGTCGGGACGAGCCGGGACACGGTCGTCCGCGGCGTGCTCGGAGCGCGCGCCGACTCGCTGCCCGACGGGTTCGGCCTGTTCCGCGTGCCCAATCCCTGGGCCGCGAACCAGGAACTCCTCGTCTTCGCGTCCGAGGGCGACACCCTGCTCGCGGCCGGGCTCGGGCGCTACGCCGAACGCATCCGGGAGACCTGCCGGAAGATAGTGCTGGACCACAGCGCCCGCGCTGTCTACCATCGGGGGCTGAACAAGGCGGCGACCGATTCGCTCCGCGAGAGATTCGCCTTCGGTGTCGACGTGCCGGCGAGCTGGTTCCTGAACCAGGAGAATGCCGTCGTCGGGTTCGTCTATCTGTTCGGCCACCACCCGGACCGCAACGTCTTCGTCTACTGGCAGGAGGACGAGCGCAGGCTTGATCCGGGGCTGATGTTCGACCTGCGCGACCGGCTGACCGCGGAGTACTACGACGGCGATTCCTCGGCCGACAGCCTGCGCGAGGCGCGGTTCGTCGACTTCCTGGGCGATTCCTGCCTGCGGATTTCCGGGATCTGGCAGAACCGGCGCGACGCCATCGGCGGCCCGTTCGTGAGTTACTGCCTCAACTACCAGGGCCGGTTCTTCCTGATCGACGCGCTCGTCTTCAACCCAGGCCGGAGAAAACTCGATGGGCTGTTCCAGGCGGAGGCGGTGCTTCGGACCTTCACACCGCGCTGAGCCGGCGGTCAGGCCAGCGTCTTTTGGTAGATGCGGTAGGTCTTGTACTTCTCGCCGCCGAGCAGGCGGATCGGCCGGATGATGGCTTCGTTATCCTCGAGAATCCAGGACATCTCGCCCCAGGTGTGGCCGAGCCGGCGAGCGCCGGTTATCGCCTCGTGGTACATCACCGAGCCCAGCCCGAGGTGCTGGAACCGGCGTTTGACGCCCAGCGCCCAGAGCCGCGAGTGGTCGATGCGGTTGCGGCCGAACAGGTAGTGCAGCCAGCCGAACGGCAGCATCCGGCCGCGCATCCGGATGAGCACTTCGTTGTAGTCGGGCAGGCCGATAGCCATCCCTGCCACCTCGCCTTTCCAGAAGACGAGCGGGCAGAGCTCCGGACGGACGATCGGCCGGAACTTGCGGGCGAGGTCGTCGATCTCGTCCTCGGTCATCGGCGCGAAATCCCAGTTGCGGGACCAGGCGTCGTTGTAGACTTCCTTGACGTAGCCGAGGTCGCGCTTGATGTTGGCGAGGTCGAAGGGCCGGGCGACGAGCTCGCCCGAGGCCTTGTGGGCCTCGATGACCCTGATGACCTTGTCGGGGATCGGTTTGGAAAGGTCGAGCCGGAAGGCGTAGAGGTCTTTGACCTTCGAGTAGCCCGCGGCTTCGATGAGCCTGGGGTAGTAGTCGGGGTTGTAGCTCATCTTGATGAGCGGCGGCGTGTCGAAGGGCTCGATGAGCAGCCCGCACTCGTCGTTCATCGAGGGGTTGGCCGGTCCGTAGACCTGGCCGATGCCGGCGGCGCGGCACCAGTTCTCGGCCGCGGTGAGCAGGGCACGGGCAGCCTCGGGGTCGTCCCGGGACTCGAAGAAACCGAAGAAGCCGATTGCCGACTGGTGCCAGGAGTTGTAGTTGCGGTCGACGATGGCGGCGACGCGGCCGACGGGCCGGCCCTCGCGCCGGGCCAGGAATAGCTCGCGCCCGGCGTGCTCCCAGAAGGCACTCCGGCCCGGCGTCAGCGTGTCGCGTAGGTCCGACTCGAGCGGGGCGACCCAGCAGCGATCGGCGCGGTAGATACCGTACGCCAGCTGGATGAACTGCCCGAGGCCCCGGGCGTCGCGCACCGGGCTGACGTCGAGCGCCATCGGCTAGGCGAGGAGGCCGAATCTGCGGCCGATGCGCTCGAAGAGCTCGAGAGCGAGGTCGATGTCCTCGTCGGTGTGGGTGGCCATGTAGCTCGTCCGGATTAGCGAACGGTTGGGCGGGACCGCGGGTGGCAGGACCGGGTTGGCGAAGATGCCGCCGTCGTATAGCGCGCGCCAGAAGTTGAGAGTCTTCATGTCTTCGCCGATGTGGATCGGTATGATCGGCGTGACCGTGCGGCCGATGTCGTAGCCCATCGCCCGCAGGCCTTCGAGCATTCGGCGGGAGTTCTTCCAGAGGCGTTCCCGGCGGTCGGGCTCGGTCCGGATGATGTCGAGCGCGGCGAGGACGGTGGCGACAGCCGGCGGCGGTATCGCGGCCGAGAAGATGAGCGAGCGGGCATTATGACGGATGAAGGTTATGACCTTGTGTTCGCCGACGACGTAGCCACCGATCGAGGCGAACGACTTGGAGAAGGTGCCGAGAATCAGGTCGACGTCCTTCTCGACCCCGAAGTGCGCGCAGGTGCCGCGTCCGTCAGGCCCGACGACGCCCACCGCGTGGGCGTCATCGACCAGGAACCGGCAGCCGTGTGTCTTCGCGACCGGGACCAGCTTGTCGAGCGGCGACAGGTCGCCTTCCATCGAGAAGACACCGTCCACGACGACCAGCTTGCCCGAGTCGGCGGGCAGCTTCTCGAGCAGGCGCGCGAACGACTCAGGGTCATTGTGCTGGAAGCGCTTGACCGAGCCGTAGGACATCTTACAGCCGTCCATTATCGAGGCGTGGTCAAGCTTGTCGGTGACCGCGATGTCGTGCTTGCCGACGAGGGCCGACATCACGCCGAGGTTGGCCTGGTAGCCGGTAGAGAAGACGATGCAGTCTTCCTTGCCGTAGAACTCCGCCAGCTCGCGTTCGAGCCGGATGTGGAGGTCGAGCGTACCGTTCAGGAAGCGCGAGCCGGTGCAGCCGGTCCCGTAGCGGCGGATGGCGTCAAGGGCCGCTTCCTTTAGCCTGGGGTGGGTTGTCAGGCCGAGGTAGTTGTTCGAGCCGAGCATCACCAGCTCGCGTCCGTCGATGACCACCCGGCGGTCGGGTTCGGAGTTGAGCGGAATGAAGTACGGGTAGTAGCCGACCCGCTGGGCCGTCTCAACTACAGGGTAGTACTGCAGGCACTTGTTGAAGAGGTCCATGACGGGCCATTCTAGGACTTCGACCCCGCGAGTCAAGGACGCGCCGGCGGTTCGCCGACTTTGACTTCGATTTCACGGGCGGTTATATTGCCACTGTGGCCCTGCTGGTGGCAATCAACCTGTTCTGTGCCCAGCCGGACGGAGAAATCGGCCGGGTCCGGTTGCTGGTGACCGCCAATGTCGAGTGCCGGATCCGGCCAGCACCGGATTTCGAGGCACCGGGCGAGCCGCGGCGTCTGCTTGGCGGCTGGCGCGGGCTCGAACAGACAATCGGCGTCGAGCGTGCCGAACCGGCATTGCTCCTTGACTGCGGCAACTACGCGGCTGGCTCGGCCGAGGCCACGGCAACTTGGGGGCGGGCGGCGGTGCGGTACATGAACCTCGCCGGTTACGATGGGGCCGCGGTCGGGGCGCGCGACTTCACATGGGGGATCAACAACCTCGAGGTGCTGGCTCGGCTCGCGGGCTTCCCAGTGCTGGCCGATCCGATACTTGATGTCCTGCTGAACCGACGCACGCCGCTGTTCCGGCCGTGGGTCGTTCGAGACGTTGCCGGCCTGCGGGTGGCACTTGTGGCCTTGTCTGTGCCGGTCGTCTCCGCAGGCGATGCCGCGGCCTTTGTCCCGGGCAGCCCGCTCGAGCAACTGCGGCGCTACCTGCCGGCAGTCGTTGCCGACACGCCTGACGTTATCATTGCCCTGGGCAGCTTCCCGCCCGCCGAAGGCGTCCTGTTGCTCGACAGCTTTCCCGCGCTTGCGCTGGCCGTCTGTCCGGATGACGGCGGCGCGGCAAGCCACGACCGGCTGGTACCGGTGCCGCGTATGTCACAGCGGCTCGCGGTTGTCGACATGCTGTTTGACCGCAAGACTCGCCGGCTCCTACAGGTCAATCGTCGTTCGGTGAACGTGCTACCGGCTGATCGAGGCTCTGACGGTCTCGAGCGCCTGATCGCCGAGGTCGCGATCCCAAGCGAGGACTCAGCCGGGCCGTTCGTGTCCGTCGAGCTCGGGCGTACGGAGACCGCGGCAGTGCTGGCCGAGGCCTGCCGTGATCGGGCAGCTGCCGATGTCGCAATCCTGCCGTTAGAGGTGGTCGGGTCAGGCCTGGCGGCGGGCCGGCCGAGAAGGCACGAGCTTAGGGCGGTCGCGCCGTTCGAGGATCGGCTTCGCGTAGCGCAGCTTGATGACACGCTGCTGCACGCACTCATCCGGGGCCGGGACCCCAAGCTCCCCGCACCGATGGTAGCAGGCGCCGATATTCTCGTGATGCCCGGCGCGGACGTTGGCTGGCCACTCGGGCGCGAGGTGGCCCGGCTCAGGCCGGCCCTGCGCAAGCCAGAGTGGCGAGTCGTGACGACGGAGCGACTGCTCGCCGCCTCCGGCATCACCGTGCCGGGGCGATCGGTCGCGGTGTCGCTGACCGGGCTCTGGCTCGAGCATGCCGGGCGTATTGATACTCTGCGGGCAGTGGCTCTCCCGAGGCGCACTTCTGCCGGCCCGGGATTCGCCCCGATCGAGGGCCTCCGCGGGTCGGTCAACATCAACACCGCCGATGCCGCCGAGCTCGAGCGGCTGCCCGGCATCGGTCCGAAGACCGCCGCACGAATAATCGAATACCGGTCCTCCATCGGCGCTTTCCGGGCAGTCGACGACCTCGGCAGAGTCAAGGGGATCGGTCCTAAGACACTCGCGAAGCTCCTGCCGCTGATTACGATCCGCTAGGGGCCCGCCTGCGCCCTGCACGCGGGCAGACATCCGGACAGCCGGGTCAATAGGTCCGGGCGTAGTAGATGACGGTGTCCGTGTCCCTGCCGCAGGCGATGCACCTGCGGTGCGTTTCGCCCTGCTCCGTCGGGACCATTACCCGCGGGGTGGTTCTTGTCTCCGCGACGATGCGGTTCTCACACTCCTGCGTTCCGCACCACGCCACCCGAACGAAGCCCGGCTTCTCGGCCAGCTTCCGGCGGAACTCCTCGAAATCGCCGGCCTCGGACATCATCGCTTCCAGCCGTGTGAGCGCGTTCCGATACATCGCGGCCTGGACCTCGTCGAGCAGCTTCTCGACTTCTGCCCGCAGGTCCGCGAACTTGATGAACCGCTTGCCGCTGCCGTCCCGGGGCACGAGCACCGCGCCCTGCTTTTCGACGTCCTTCGGTCCGATCTCGACCCGGACCGGCACGCCCAGCATCTCGTACTGGTTGTACTTCCAGCCCGCGGTCTGGTTGGTTGAGAAGTCGGCCCGGACCCGGATGCCTTCGAGCACCGCCTCCGCCTCGCGACACCGGGCCAGTACCGCTTCGTCGTTCTTGCCAAACAGGACCGGTACGATAACCGCCTGGATCGGGGCGACCTTCGGGGGCAGGAACAGCCCGCGGTCGTCACCGTGGGTCATCACCAGCGCGCCGATGAGCCGGGTCGTAACGCCCCAGGAAGTGCCCCAGGGGAGCTGTTCGGTGTTGTTCTCGTCCAGGTACTTGATCTCGAACGCCCGTGCGAAACCCTGGCCGAGGTTGTGCGACGTCCCGGCCTGCAGGGCCTGCCCGTCGGGCATCATCGCTTCCATCGCGTAGGTCTTGTCCGCGCCCGCGAACTTCTCGCTCTCGGGCTTCAGCCCGGCCAGCACGGGCAGGGCGAGGTCGTTCTTCAGGAAGTCGAGGTAGAGGTTCAGGATCTTCAGCGTCTCTTCTTCAGCCTCCTCCTGCGTGCGGTGGAGAGTGTGGCCTTCTTGCCAGAGAAACTCGCTCGTGCGCAGGAAGAGCCGGGTCGCCTTCTCGGCGCGGAAGATGTTGCACCACTGGTTCATCAGCACCGGCAGGTCACGCCAGGATTTAACCCAGCGGGCGAACATCGCGTTGATGACCGCTTCCGAGGTCGGGCGCAGGGCCAGCCGCTCCTCGAGTTCGTCCGCGCCACGATGAGTCACCCACCAGACCTCGGGCGCGAAGCCTTCGACGTGCCGGGCTTCCTTCTTGAAGAAGCTCTCGGGGATTAGCGTGGGGAAGTAGGCGTTGACGTGGCCGGTCGCCTTGAAGCGGGCGTCGAGTCGGGCCTGCATGTTCTCCCAGAGGGCGTAGCCATGGGGCCGGATGACCATGCAGCCGCGTACCGGCGCGTAGTCGGCAAGTCCTGACTTGAGCACGACCGCGGAGTACCACTCGGAGAAGTCCTCGGACTTCCTCGGTATCTCCCTTACGAGGCCTTCGTCTTTCATGACGGCTATACTAATCGACCAGCCGGGTCAGTCAACAAGCGTCCGGGCCGCGATCGCACAGAACTGTACTGAAACCGGTTGTCGTCATGCTCGATTGGCGGCCGGCAGTTTCGATGGAATACTAGCGAACCAGGATCTCAACCTTTGAGAACTTGGGCTTGAGACCGGGGGTGAACCTGGGCGCAACTGACAGGGCGCCCGATGGCAGGACGACGCGCCGTTCGATCTCTGCGCGCATGACGTTGCAGCGTTCGGTCGAGAGCCTCTCGAACTCGGAGTAGACGTAGATGATGACCTCTCTGCGAGGAGCCTCGCGGATGATGTTCGCGGCCTCGTCGAGGCGGCGTGCAGCAGCCTCATGGAGGCGGCTTGTGCCATGCACGAAGAGCAGTTCAGCGGCGAGTGAGACCGTGGCTTCCTTGTCAGCACGGAACACCATGGCGTCAACGCGTCGGGGTATCCCGGGCAGGCGAGTCTGGTTACCCTGTGCGTCAAAGGCGTTGAAGGTGAAGCTGTAGACGTCGCCTGTCGCTATTGGCTCGCCGTTGTCGGTTCTGCCGTCCCAGGTAATTGTGGCCGGTGGATGCCCGGATCTGGTGACCCGCCTCACGGTCTCGCCGAGGGAGTTGGATATGTCAAGCGTCCACGTTGAGACTCGTCTCTCGAACACCGGCAGAAACACCATGATGTCGCCGTAGATGAAGTCCTTCTCTACAGGCACGCGGAGGTAGGAGGACCTGATGAAGTGGTGGGGGATGCTGAGGGAGTCGGCGGTGCGCGAGAGGGTTTCGTCGAAGACGTAGCTATCCGGCAAAAGGTGGTCCTGGACGGCCGAGAGCGGGTCAAACTGCGGGGCGAATGGAATCTTGCGGTCGGTTATCAGCACGGTCGCCTCGCCGGTTATCTCTTCCTCGCCGAGGCCGTGCTGTTCGGCCCCGGGGACGCCCTGATGGGGTGCCTGGGCCAGGAGCGTCAGCAAGAGCAACGTCAGCATGTCAGGACAGCGTGAACCGGAACGTTATCACGCCCCACTGGTCCTCGCTCTTGACCCCGGGCGCGAGCGGCTCGAATTCCCACTGGCGGAGCGCGCTGACGACGACCTGGTCCAGATCCGGGTAGCCGGAACTGGTCTCGACAGCCGGCGTTCCTTTGACCTTGCCGTTTGCCACCACCCAGAGTCTGACGACGACCGTGCCCGATACCCGCCGGTCGAGTGCCCACTTCGGGTACCGGGGCAGCACACGCCGGTTGATGGTGCGCTCTGATATCGGCCCCGCGACGCTGAACCCGGAGCCGGTTGTCGGCGCGGCAGTTGTCCGGGGCAGTTCCTCGGTTGCGATCGTCGGCAGCTTGGCCGCCGGGGCCTTGGCGAGCGGGCGGTGCTCGATCTGGAGCTGGGCCTTGGGTGGTCGGACCCCGGGGTAGCCGCGCAGGCCGGTAGCCGCGGCGCCGGAGCGGTCGAGACTGCCGGCGAGGTTGACCTTCGGCTGGGCAAGGATCTCTTCGGTTGACTTGCCCGCGCCCTCGCCGCCGAGTCGGACGACGTCCATCCCGCCGTCCCGGTCGAGCTCGAAGCCGTCGAGGTCGATCCTGGCCTGGCTCTTGTCGCGCTCCATTGTCGCAGAAAGGTCGATCGCCGCGGCGGGGTCCGGCGCAAAGGAGGGGGCGTAGGCCGGTGCGTCTGCGGACACCGGGCCCGCGCCGCCCGGCGAGCCGGCCGGCGCGATGACCCTCGCGACCTCGGGCCGGTAGGTCACGTCCATGAACGCGACTTCGTGCAGGTCCGGGGCGTAGTCGCCCGCCGGCTGGGTGCGGGACGCGAGGAGGATGAACCCGATGTGGAGTGCGGTGGAGACGACGGCCGCGATGTCGATCATCCGGGAGCGCCGCCCACCGCTCACGACCCCGAGCGAGAGTTCGTTCATCGGATCGGGTCCTCATCGACGCGTTTTGTCGCGCAGGCGATGCGCAGCGCGCCGGCCCGACGGGCCATCGCCAGAATGTCCAGGACCTCGGAGTGGAGCACTTCCCGGTCGGCCCGAACGACGACGAGGACGTACGGGTCGCGGATGATTTCCCCTTCGAGCCGGCGCTCGAGCGCGAACAGGTCGTCGAATCGAACGTCGTTGAGGAGAAGTTCCCGCCCCGCGGTATAGCTGATGGTGACATTTTCCTCGACCTTGCGCTCGGCGGTTCGTGCCGCCGGCACCGCCACCGGGGTGTCGTTGTGCGCCATCGTCATCGGGGCGATCACCATCATCACCAGCACGAGGATCAACCCGACCGCGGCCATCGGCAGGATGTCAATAGAGGCGGATTTCACTCGGCCGGCCTCCGGCGCAGCAGTGCAAGGTCCGCGGCGCCCGACTGCTTGGCGATGTCCAGTATCCTGATGACCGCGTCATACTGCACCATATCACCGGACGAGACGACGACCCGCTTCTCAAGGCTGCGCTCGAGGAGCCGGGGCAGCAGGTCGGCTAGGTTGTCACCGGACACGACTGCTTCGTTCAGGAAGATCCGGCCGTCGTTGTCGATGTAGATGTTAGCCTTGACATCGGATCCTTCCTCGGTCGCCTCGGCGCGGGCGACGCCGGGGGCGGAGACGAATATGCCGGTTTCGAAGAACAGCGGGATCGAGACAATGAAGCCGATGACCAGCGCCAGCGCGACGTCGACGAGCGAGGTCAGGTTCAGCTCGCTGCGGGTGACGGCGTGGCGGTGCGGGCGTCGCATCAGAACTCCCAGCCGTCGGCCTTTCCAGTTTGCCGGGGCGCGGGTCCCGGCGCCGGCCGGGACGGGGCCATCGAGTCCTGGCCGACACCGGCGGCGCGCTTGTAGCGCTCGAGCAGGACCATAAAACGGTCGGTCGTGCTTTCGAGGACCATCGTCGTGTCGGCGGCCTTCTTGGAGAAGTAGTTGTAGCAGAAGAGCGTCGGGATGCCGATGATGAGACCGAATGCGGTCGTGAGGAGGGCCTCGGCGATGCCGCCGGAGACCACCGCCGGCCCGCCGGAGCCTGTCGCGGCGATATTGCCGAAGGCTTGGATGAGGCCGGTCACGGTGCCGAGCAGGCCGAGCAGGGTGGCGGCGTTGGCCAGCGTTCCCATACCGCCGAGCAGCCGCTCGAACCTGACGCGTTCCTCGAGGATCGCGCCATAGAGCAGGTCCGATACCTCCTCGCCGGTCAGGCCGGGGTTCTCAAGTGCGATGGCGAAGAGCCGTCCGAGAGGGTTCTCCTGCGTCCGGACCCAGCGGAGTGCTTCGTCGACGCCACCTGACCGCAGGCGGTTCCGGGTCTCGACGAGACTGCGCGCCGGGTTGAAGCGGTTGCGAGTGAAGTAGACGAGGCGCTCGATGATCAGCGCGAGGGATGCTATCGAGGCCGCAAGCAGTATCAGCATCACCGGGCTGCTTCGGAAGATCTCGAACAGCGTCTTGCCCATTATCATTGACGTCCTCCTTCAGTTGGCTGGACCGGCGAGTCCCCGGCGGGGCGGTCCTCTTCCGCGTCGCCGGCCCGCTCGCCGGAGGGCGTGCTTCCCAGCCGCTTGCGGCACAGCTCGACATTTATGCGCGCGCTCTCGACATACTCGGATTCGGGGTGCTGGTCGACGACAGTTGAGAAGGCCTCAAGGCTGAGTTGGTACTCCCCGGCGTTGAAGTATGCCGTGCCGAGGTTGAACCAGGCACCGACGAGCTGGGCGTGGTCCGGGAACCAGGCGAGGAACTTGCGGTAGGCGGAGGCCGCAGCAGTCCAGTCGCCGAGCTTGGACCAGGACTCCGCGGCGAGCAACTGGGCATCGCCGGCAAGCGGGTAGCCCGGGAAGTTGACGACGACCTTCTGCGCCTCCGTAGCGGCCTCCTCGAACCGGCCCCGGTCGAATAGGCTCTTGCTCCGGTCGAAGTGGCCTTCGGCGGCCATTTCGGATCGGGGGTAGCGGCGCAGGAAGTCGTTCATTACCGCGGTGTCCTCGGCCCCGGCCAGGTAGTAGCTCGTTTCGAGGCTCCTGCGGACGCTGGGCGCCTGCGGGTCGGAGGGGTAAAGGTCGAGAAACTTCTGGTACTCGCGGACCGCGTCGAGGTGCTGGCCGCGGTTGTAGTAGCACTGCGCCGTGAGCGCCTGCGAGGGCGCGGCGAAGTCGGACGCCGGGTAGCGCTCGGTGACGAAGGCAAAGGCGGCGATTGCCTTGTTGTACTCGAGCGCCTTGAAGTAGGTGTCGCCGGTGCGGAAGGCGGCCTCGGCGGCCTTCGGGTTCTGTTCCGGGAAGCGGTTGGTGAGGGTCGTCCAAGCGTCGACCGCCTGCCCGAAGTAGCGGAGCTGGTAGTAGCACCAGCCGGAGTAGAAAAGCCCGGGGATTGCCGCAAGCGGCTCGTCCGGGAAGGTGTTGGCCAGAGCCTCGAAGATGTCGAGCGCCGCGGTGTACTCCTGCTGGTTGAAGAGCGAGTAGCCCTGGCCGAGCCAGGCCGATATCGTGAAGAGCGTGTCGCCGGGCCGGGAGCCGAGCAGGGAGGCGAAGCCGTCGGCCGCCTCGCCGAGCCGGCCGAGGTGGTAGAGGCAGTAGTTGCGGCCGAGGCGGGAGTAGGAGGGGACTTCGTCCGCGCCGGGATGCGCGTAGGCGCGCTGGTAGTTGACGTCCGCGTCGCCGTACTTGCCGGAGGAGTACTGGGCCTCGGCGAGGAAGTAGAGAGTGCGCGCCCGCCAGCCGGGCAGGCCGTCCGGGTAGTCGGCGAGGTACTTCGTGCCGAGCGCGACGGCCTTGTCGTGAAGTCCGAGCGCGTTAAGGGCGAGCAGGAGCATCGCCGCCCCGGGCTCCCGGAGGGAGGTGGCGGAGTACTGCGTGATGACCCTCTCGAACTGCTGGGCGGCATCATAGTGCCGGCCGGCCTGGTAGAGGACGACCCCGGAAAGGTAGTCGCCGACGCCGGAGAGGTCGCCGGTCCTGAACATCTGCGCGAGCTGGCTGGTCGCGAGCAGGGTCCGGGCAGTGTCGGCGGTGGCAAGCATCGCCTGGGCGAGCTGGAGGTTCGCGAAGCTGGCGACCCTTGTGTTCGGGTAGCTGGAGCGGACGCGCTGGTAGCGCTCGATCGCGTCCTCGGGCTGCCCGAGCGCGACATGGGCGTGGCCGATGAAGTAGTTAGCGTGCGCTGCAAGGTAGTTGTTGCTGTGGCGGGTCAGCGGCAGAAGGTGCCTGATCGCGTCGGCTTCCCGGTGCCGGGCGAGCAGGGCGCAGCCGAGGAAGTAGTGGGCGTAATCGGCGAGCGGGGAGTTTGGGAACTCGTCGACGAAGTACTGGAACTTCGCGCGCGCCCCGTCGTAGTCCCTGTTCCGGAAGAGCGCCTCGCCGGCCGCGAAATGCGCCATCGTCGCGAGCGGCGTGTTCGGGAGTTCTTCCGCGATCGCGTTGAGAGCGAGGAGCGCTGGTACCGGGCGGCCCTGGGCGGCGTGGCACTTGGCGAGGAAGAACCGTGCCTTCGGCATCGCGAGGTCGGCAAGGCGGGACGCCGCCTGCTCGTACTCGCCGAGGAAGTAGTGCAGGACGCCGTATGCGAAGTTGGTGCGGTCATCGCGGTCGTAGCCCGCCTGCCGGGCCAGCGCCTCGAGGTCCAGGCGCGCCTGGTCGTACTGCCCGAGCATCACCGACGCCACAGCGACGCCGTACATCGCCTCCGGCCGGATGTACTCGTGGCGCGACCGTTCGACGAGCTGGCGGAACAGGTCGCGGCTGCGCGCGAAGTCGCCTACGTTGAAACGGGTCTCGGCGAGCACGAACTTGAGCTCGTCGCCGTACTCGCTGGTGCCGAAGTCGCGCACGAGCTTCTCATACAGCGGCACGGACTGGTGCGGGCCCTGTTCCGAGGCGACTTCCTGCGCCCGGTTGTAGCGTTCGACAAGCCGGCGGGCCTGGTCGGGTTTGAGGGCGCCGGCAAGCAGGGCCGGCAACAGGAGAAGCCTGAGCATCCTACTCGCCGGGACGGATCTCGATCTTGCCCTCCGGGCCGCGCGTCCGGACGCGTGTGAGGAAGCCCGAGAAGTCAAGGCCGGAGTCCCGCTGGTCAACCACAACGATCTCGTACGAGTAGTCGCCATCGGCGACCAGCCTGCCGACATCGTCCAGCCCGTCCCAGCTTAGTCTCAGCGGGGGGGCGTCCCAGCCGCCGAAGGTCCGCACGATCTCGCCCAGGTCGTTCTTGATGAGAAGCTGCCAGCGTTTGGCCGGCGCGCGCGAGACCAGCTTCACGTCCATCCTCAGCACGTTCTGCGGGTTCTCCGGGGTTGGGCTGAAGGTGCCTGGCTGGGCGTCGATCCAGACGCGGAAGCCAGCGAACCGGATAAACACGCCGACCTTGTGGGTTGGCGCGAGCCGGTAGTTCGAGCGGTGGTGAAGCAGGAAGGCGTAGTCGGCGCCCAGCCCCATCCTGCCCCAGTGGTGCTGGAGCCCGAGCCCGAGGCTGACCTCGTTAGGGTCGATTCCCACCCGCTGGAGCAGGACGCCCGGCACGATTTGGAACTCGACGCCAACGTGTGGCGTGAAGTCGGGCGTGAAGCGCCGCACCGGGTTGCCGTCGGGGGCAACGTCCCATAGCAGTGGCGTCTCCGCGTCGGCGGCGACCACCACGCGGCTGTCAAGCAGACGGACGCCGAGGCCGGCGCGCAGCGCCCGGGGGTAGACGTCGGTGAGCGTCGCCAGCTTGAGGGTCGGCTGGAGAATGTTCTGGACGGTGAGTCCGAGGCTGAGAGGCCCCAGGTCGCGGACGAGGATGCCGGCATCGATGCCGACGCCGACGTCGGAGTACTGGGCGATGTTCTGGGTGACGAGCTTGGCGGTCGCGCCGACGCCGATGCGCGTCCAGGGGCTGAGGCAGTAGGAGGCCATGAAGGCGTTCTCGGCCGCCGCGAAGCTCTCGTAGCGAACGTTTCCAGGGGTCCGCGAGTCGAGCCCTTCGGCGCCGTGGTTGATGAGCGACACGGCGAAGGTACCGAGTCGGCGGGTCGGGAACGCGTATCCGACGTACTCGAGGCGAGCGCCGTAGAGCTGGGAGTGGGCGGCGATGACCTCGCTGGCGTCAAGCTGGAAGAACCCGCCCGGATTGAAGTAGCCGGCCTGCTGGTCATCGGCTATGGCGGTAAAGGCCTTGCCGAGCGCAAGACTTCGCGGGGCGACGCCGTAGGCGAGGAACGCGCCGGGCAATCCGCCCTCGCGGGCGGCGACCGGCGCCGCCAGCAGGAGGCAGAGCAGGACGCACGCACCGAACCGCGCGATTGTCACCATACTACCCCGACCTGCCGGGCGGCCTTGAAGACCGTGCCGGTGTGAAGCTGGCCGATGACCTGGACGACGTAGATGCCGTTGGCGACCCTCCGGCCTTTCGAATTGCGGCCATCCCACCAGATGCGGTTGACGCCGGCGAGGGCGCCGGTCTCGCGGGTGCTGAAGCGCCAGTTGCAGACCTCGTTGCCGAAGGTGTCGTAGATCGTCACGGTCACCGGGGCGGCATTGCGCAGGAAGTAGATGATCTCGGCCCGGTCCTGGTTGAACCCGAACGGGTTCGGGAAGATCACGATGTCGCCGTCGAGCAGCATCGAGTCCGGCATCGTCACGAAGATCCCGGCGTAGGCGGTCGTGTCGGCGAACACCTTGATGGTGTCGTGCTCGTCGCCACGCGCCCGGTCGCACAGGAACCGGGCGGTGGCCCGGCCGATGGTGTCTGAGAGCAGGACCGGGTCGAGCATCTCGCCGTTGCCGGCGGTCACCGAGAAGTAGCAGGGCGCGGCAACGACCGGGGCCTCGTTGCCGTCGCGCATCGTCACCCGGACGTAAGCGGTCTCGCCGGCCCGGACCGTGTCCGGCACGTCGACCTCGAGCATCACCACAAGGGGCCGGACCGTAAACCGGCTGACGTATGACTCCCCTCCGCTCGCTGATGTCGCCCAGATGCCCTGGCGGGGCCCGGCTTCCAGGAACTCGACGTCGAAGACGGCGCCGTCACCGAGCGCGAGGGCCGGCGGGGTCGAGCCGAAGGGTGCATCGGAGTTGAGGCGGACGGAGTCGGTCGTCACGCGGACGATGTTCCAGCACTGGTCGCAGCCGTAGACCGTGACCGGGAATAACCTTCTCAGGAACTGGTCGTTCGGGCTGCCGTTCTTGCCCGGGGTCTGGCCGGGTTCGGTGGTGTTGTCGCCGGGGAGGTTGGCCTCGCCCGGGAGCACGACCAGCAGGCGTTCGTAGCCGCCCGGGACGATGGTCAGTGGCGACGACGTGTCCGCGCTGACCTGGGACGAGGAGGCCGGGAGGCAGAAGACCCGCTGGGTTCCGGCCGCCCGGAGGACAGCAGGGAACGACCCGCTGCCGTTGGCGAGCCTGCCGGCAGGGATGTTTGCGAAGTTGTCCGAGGACGAGAAGCGGACGCTGTCATTGCGGGCCGGGACGGTGTTGTGCCACTTGTCGGTCAGGTAGACCGTCACATCGAATTGCTCGCCCGCCGACTGGTTCAGGGGCGGGTTTGGCAGCCGGCCCGATGGCGAGCCCGGGGCGGCCCGCTCGCCGGGCAGGATAACGAGCAGCCGGTCCGGGGGACCGGGCACGACGCCGAAGGTGTTGCTCTCGCCCGATGCCTGCGGGCCGATGCAGCGCAGCGACAGGTTCTCGGCCAGCGTGACTATCACCCTGCCCTGCCAGACGCCGTTCTGGAACTCGGCGATGTTCGGGTAGACGTAGGCCCCGAGTGACGTCGAGAGCAGGGCGTTGCCGTTGTACGGGTAGATTCCGCCCGAACCGTCGCGGGCGACGATCGTGACCGGGAATGAGTCACCGACGACCTGGGGCGTGAAGACCGAGTCGAACTCAAACGAGTTCAACTGGGCAATCAACAGCAGACCCAAGGCTGCGTTCATGATTACTATTTGTAATGTTACCCTGTCACGCGGGTCCTGTCAATGATGGTCTTGACCCTGCGTCAACATCGCCGCGCAGGGTCGCCGGTCGTGTCATCCGGGCCTTTCGCCGAAGAGCGGGTAGAGCCGGACCCGGGTGTCTTGGTCGACCGGCCGGAAGGTCTTGAACTGCATCGAACTGGAGGCCCGGCCCTGGCTGAGGCTGCGCAGGGTCGTCGCGTATCCGAAGGTCGAGGCGAGCGGGACCTCGGCCCGGATGATCTGGTGACCCTTGACCGGCTCGGTGTGGATGATGCGGCCATTCCGGGCGGTGACATCGCCCAGGACGCCGCCGAAGTACTGCTCGGGCGTGACGATTTCGAGCTCCATTATCGGCTCGAGGAATGTCGGCCGGCCGGCCAGAAAGGCGTCGCGGAAGGCCGAGCCGGCCGCGACCTTGAAGTCGACGTCGCGCGAGTCGACTTCGTGGAACCGGCCGTCGAGGATGCGGGCGCGAGTATTGATGACCTCGAACCCGGCGAGGACGCCGGCCTCGAAGCTGTCCCGGATGCCGCGCACGGTCGCCTCGATGAACTCGGCGGGAAGCGCGCCGTGGCTGACCTCGTTGCGAATGTCATTGCCGGTTGGGCAGGGCTCAAGCGCGAGCTTGACGACGGCGAAGTGCCCCGAGCCGCCGGTCTGGCGGACGAACCGGCCCTCGGCGGTCGCCGGCGCGGTCATGGTCTCACGGTAGCTGACCTGCGGCTTGCCGGAGTGGACGCCGACCTTGAAGTCGCGCTCGAGGCGGTCGAGCAGAATGTCGAGGTGGAGCTCGCCCATCCCCGAGAGCACGAGCTGGCCCGTCTCGTCGTCGACGTTCTGCCGGAAGGTCGGGTCCTCGAGCGCGAGGGTCTGGAGCGAGGACTGGAGTTTCTGTTCCTCGGCCTTGGTCCGGGGCTCGATGGCAATCGATACGACCGGCTCGGGTACTTCGATCGACTCGTAGGCGATCGGGTGGGCCAAGTTGGCCAGCGTCTGGCCGGTGTGGCTGTCCTTGAGCCCGACGACCGCGCCGATCTCGCCGGCCGACAGCGCGGGGACTTCCTCCTGGTGGTTCGCATGCATCATCAGGAGCTTGGTCATCCGGACGCGCCTCATCCCGGGTACGCTCCAGACGACCTCGCCAGGTTTGATGCGCCCGGAGTAGACCCGAACGTAGCTGAGCATCCCGCGGTGCGGGTCGGTGGCGAGTTTGAAGATGAGCGCGGAGAACGGCGCTTCGGGGTCGGCGGGGCGAGTCTCGGGCTGGCCGGTCCTCGGGTTCTCGCCCCTGATCGGCGGCACGTCGAGCGGGGAGGGGAGGTAGTCGACGACGCCGTCGATGAGCTTCTGGATGCCCTTGTTCCGGAAGGCGCTGCCGCAGAAGACCGGGACGACCGCGAGCTCGATCGTGCCCTTGCGAAGCGCGGCGCGCAGGTCCGCCGGCGTTATCTCGTCGCCGGAGACGTACTTCTCGAGCAGCCGCTCGTCGATTGTTGTCAGCTTGTCGACGAGCCGGTGACGGTACTCCTCGACCTCGGCGCGGCGCGCGACGGGAATCGGCAGGGTCTCGTAGCTCGCTCCGAGGTCGTCGGAGTGCCAGACGCAGGCGACATTGTCGACTAGGTCGATGACGCCCTCGTGTTCGGTCTCGACGCCGATGGGAAGCTGGACCGGGAGCGGGGTCTGCTCGAAAGTCTCGGCCATCATCTTGACGACGCGGTCGAAGTCGGCGCCGACCCGGTCGAGCTTGTTGACGAAGGCGAGCCGGGGAATGCGGTAGCGGTCGGCCTGGCGCCAGACGGTCTCGGTCTGGGGCTCGACGCCGCCGACCGCGCAGAGGACGATGACCGCGCCGTCGAGCACCTTGAGACAGCGCTCGACCTCGATCGTGAAGTCGACGTGGCCCGGGGTGTCGATGACGTTGATGCGGTTGTCGCGCCAGTGGACCGTGGTGGCGGCCGAGGTGATCGTGATGCCGCGCTCGCGCTCCTGGATCATCCAGTCCATCTGGGTCGTGCCCGCGTCGATTTCGCCGATCCGGTGAATCCGGCCGGTATAATAGAGGAAGCGTTCGGTGGTCGTCGTCTTGCCGGCGTCGATGTGCGCCGCGATGCCGATGTTGCGCACGCGCGCAAGCGGCACTCCTCGTGGCGCAGGGTCAAACATAGGCAGCTATGCTAGCGGAATGACAACTCGCGTCAACCGCAGCCGGGCCCGGCGGCGCTAGCGGACCGGGGCGGACCTGATCCGGTCGGCGAGCGTGTCGAGCTCGGACTCGGGGACGGCCGGTTTGAGGCGAGGCTGGCAGTAGTCCTGGAGCTGGAGCGTGAGGTCGAGGAGGTGCTTCCGGTCGGGCCAGCTCGGGACGAGGTGCATGTGGACATGCGGCACGCGCTGGCCGCGGAGCAGCATCGTGACGTGGCTGCAGCCGAGGCCCTTCTTCATCTTCCGGGCGATGGCGTAGGCCGACTTCATGAACGGCATCACGAGGTCGTTCCACTGCGCCGGGTCGATGTCGGTCAGCAGCGGGACGTGCTGGCGGGTGACGACGAGCGTGTGGCCGGGCACGACCGGGTAGAGGTCGAGGAACGCCAGCGAAACGGGGTCCTCGTGGACCTTCCGGGCCGGGGCCTTGCCGGCGACGATGGCGCAGAACGGGCATTCGGGCATGTCGAGTCCTCCTAGTCGCTGTCGCGGACGCGGGGCTTGCAGACGACTTCCCGGACCGAGGTATCGAAGAACTGGCGGGAGTGGGCGGGCCGGATGACGAGCGCGGTGTCCGCGCCCCGGCCGGTGCCGCCGATGGCGAGGATCTCCGGGCCGTGGGCGACAAGCCCGGCGTCGAGCGCCATCACCGCGACCTCGACCGCGACCTTGGTGCCTTCGCCGAAGGTGCGATAGGTCCACGCGACGGTCTCGGCCGGGCCGAGGCCGCCGAACCGGAGCCGGGCGGCGCGCTCGACCCCGGAGAGGGCGTGGGTCGTGCGGAGAACCGGCACGCCGAGCGCGGCAAGCCTGCGCTCGATTGCGGCGGAGAGCTCGGACCTGCCGGGCTCGCGGAAGCCGACGTGGTGGGTGACGCAGACCGCCTTCTCACCGTCCCGGAGCAGGCGGGCGAGCCTGAGCGCGGTCGCGCCGGTCGTCGAGGCGACGACACAGTGCCGGAGCCCGAGCGCGCGGCCGCGCGCGAGCGCAAGTTCCAGCGTCCGCGCGGTGCAGGCCCGGCCGGGCCGGGGGAACCAGGTCACCTCGGTTCGGACCTCAGGTTGCTTCTTCATCATCGGATGATAGCCGGATGCGGGCCGCAAGGCAAGCGGCGGGGCGGCGCGCCACCCCGCCGCATTGAACAGACGGCTACTCGGCCGGCTCCCAGAACAGGTCGAAGATGGTGTTGGTCGGCTCCTTGGTGCGGAAGCCGGCCTTGACCTTCATCCCGATCTTCGCCTTGCCCCGGACGAGGTAGCCCTTCATCACCGTGCAGCAGCCCGGTATCCTGACGTCGATCTGGTAGTATGGGTAGCTGAGTTCGACGCCGTGGCCGGGGTACTCGACGTGGGTGAACGTGAACACCTCGCCGATGACCGGGTTGGGCAGGTCGACCCACTCCATCCGGGCGAGGCAGTCCGGGCAGTCGGCGCGGGGCGGCAGCCAGAGGCCCTTCTCGCAGCCGGCGGTCGGGCACTTCGTCGCGCGCAGGACGCCCTTCTTGAGGCCATCGAAGAACGGCGCGAGCAGGCCGTAGGTGTGATAGTGCACCAGCGTCCGGGGCCACTTGAAGGCCAGCGGCTTTTTGTTGTAGACCTCGGCGGGCTCGCCGGTGAAGTGGACTTCGTGTCCGGGCAGTTTGCTCACTGACATCGTCGCCTCCTACTTCCCGACTTCCGCGGGATTCTCAAGGATGCCGCAGGTGACGTGGGAGCCGACGCCGGCGTGGGAAATCCAGAGCGCCCGGCGGCGCTTCGGTATCTGCAGCGACTGCCAGTCGGCGGGTTTCTTCTTGCCGAACCGCTCCCACATCTTCGGCTCGCCGTGGAACTTGTCGTACTTGTTCTGGAGCTGCCAGAAGCACTCGGCGCCCTGGAAGATCCCGGTCGCGCCGACCGCGTGCATCGTCCCGAGCAGGCCGCCGGAGAGGTTCGACGGGCAGCGCCCGCCGTAGTAGGCGTCGCCCGAGGTGATGTACTCCTCTTCCTTGCCGTAGGGCCGCAGGCCGATGTCGCCATAGGTCTGGAGATCGGAGATCGTGAAGGCGTCGTGGAGCTCGACGAGGTCGAGCTCTTCGCAGGGGTCGCCGTTGATGCCGGCCATCCGGTACGCCATGTAGGCGGCGAAGCGCGAGGCGAGGAAGCTCTGGAAGCCCGGGAAGGGCTCCTTCATATCCTTCATGAAGTCGTACTGGCCTTCCTTCTCGTTGGGCAGGAGCGGGACCTCCATATCGCGCCGGTCGGCGACGCGGAGGGTGTGGGTGCCGCCGCAGATGTGCAGGCGCATCGGATGGTCGCTGAGCCTGTAGGCGGTCTCCTCGTCGCAGAGCAGTATCGACGCCGAGCCGACGCTCATCACGCAGCACTCGAGCATCCGCAGCGGGTCGCAGGCGATCCGGCCGCCCAGCACTTCCTCGACGGTGTGTTTGCCCGGGTTCTGGGCGAAGGGCGAGGAGCAGGCGTAGAGCCGGTTCTTGACCGCGATCTTCGCCCGGATCTCCTCGCTGACCTTGTAGACGTCGGCGAAGCGGCGCGCCATCGGCGCGTAGTACGCCGCGTACATCCGGGCGAGCCGGGTCTCGAAGTCCTTGCAGGCCGCGGTCGAGATGTAGAAGTTGCCGGTGCGGGTGTCGACCTCGTCCATCCGCTCCCAGCCGGTGACGAGCGTGCAGTTCGAGTAGCCCGAGGCGATCGTGCTGGCGCCGATGAGCGTCGCGTAGCCGCCGGTCGCGCCGCCGGTCTTGATGCCGACGTTGGGCAGCGGGTCGAGGCCGAGGTAGTCGTGGATCTTGGCTTCGCAGAGGAGCTGGTCCTGGAAGTGGTCGGCGAACTCGCCGTACACCGCCATGTTGATGAGCCCCCTGACCTCGAGCGGCGACAGCCTGAGGTCGTTCTCCTCGAGCATCATCCGGAAGCCCATCATCACGAGCTCCTCGAGTTTGTACTCCGGGTACTTCTTCCGGTAGTCGGTGGTTCCGGCCGCGACCATGTAGACCGGGCGCTGGAACCTGGGAACCCGCAGGTTCCCCTTCTTGAACTTGATCATCGGTCTTCCTCCTTGGTGCAGATGAGGCGACGTGCCGGTTTCTCCCTGCCGCGCGCCGGGCCCGGCCGGCCGCGGTCGAGTCGGGCAGGGGACCTGCTACCGGGCATCATAGAAGACCGGGCCGGCAAGTCAAGGACGCCGGGCGATTCAGGCCGCGGGTCGGTTCGCGGGCAGCCGGATCGTGAAGACCGAGCCCTGGCCGTGCTCCGACTCGACCCGGACCTCGCCGCCGTGCTCGCGGACGATGCCGGCGGTGATCGCGAGCCCGAGCCCGGTGCCCGGGATGTCGGGCCGATCCTGCCGTCCGACGCGCTGGAAGCGGTGGAACAGCTTGTCGAGGTCTTCCTTCCTTATCCCGATCCCGCGGTCGCGGACCGAGATTTCGAACCAGCCGTCGCGTGCCTCGGCCGAGACCGTGACCGGGCCGCCGTCGGGCGAGTACTTGATCGCGTTGGTGATGAGGTTGTGGAGCGCGCGCCGGATGCGCTCGCGGTCGGCCCGGACGGCCGGGAAGCCGGGCGGAATGTCACAGCTCAGCAGGTGGCGCGGGTTGGCGCCGGCCTCGACCGCGAAGAGCCCGTCGACGAGCTCGCGCAGGTCGACGTTCTTGAACGCCAGCTCGAACCGGCCCGCCTCGATCCGGGACAGGGTCAGGAAGTCGTCGACCATCCGTTCCAGCCGGCGGCCCTCACTGACGATGAACCGGGTGTACTGGCGGCGTTTCTCCGCCGGCAGGCCGGGGGTGTCGAGCAGGTCCGCGAACCCGATGACCGAGTTCAGCGGCGAGCGCAGCTCGTGGGACACGGTCGAGACCATCTCGGACTTGAGCCGGTCGATCTCCCGCTCGCGGGTGACGTCGTGCAGGACGACGACACAGCCCTGGTCCCGGCCGTCGCGGTCGACGACCGGAGCGGCTGAGACCGTGACCGGCAGGCGGTGGCCGTCCTTCCGGGCGATTGTCGTCGAGAGGTCGATGCTCTTGACCGCCCTTCCCCGTTCGAGCGCGGTCCGGGCCGGGCAGCGGTCCTGGCAGAGCGACTCGGTCGAGTCGTCCCGGGCGCGGAGGACCTCGGAGCACGGCCGGCCAATGACCTCGGCGGCCGGGAAGCCGGTCAACTGTTCGGCGGCCCGGTTCCACATCACGATGCGGCGCTCCGGGCTGATGACCATCAGGCCCTCGCCGAGCGCGGCGACGATGGCCTGAAGCGCACCGTGCTCCCGGGCGAGCTCGGCGGTCGCCGCGCGCACCCGGTCCTCGAGCCCGCGGCGGGACTCGCCGAGCCGAGCGGCCATCGCGTTGAACTCACCGGCCAGGTCCTCGATCTCGTCGCCGGTGGCGACGTCGAGCCGGAGATCGAGCTCGCCGGCGCCGATGCGCCGGGCGCCGTTGCGGAGGTCGAGCAGGGGGCGGGCAATGCGCTCGCTGAGGAAGAGCCCGACGACAATCACGCCGGCGGCGATGAGCAGGCCGATACCGGTGGCGAGGTTGCTGAACTGGATTGTCGGGGCGAGGACCTCGGCCCGGTCCTGCTCGACGGTGACGACCCAGTTCGTCCCGCCGAAGCTCGACTGGCCGGCGGTCGCCCGGACCGGCGCGAAGGCGATGACCGATGCCCGGCCGAGCAGGCCGCGGCCCGAGTACCAGGTCGGCCGGCTCGTCGCCAGTCGCTGGCGGCGGGTGGCGCTAACGGCCGGGACGCGGTCGGTCGCGTAGGCCGACGACAGGAGCAGGTCGCCGAAGCCGGAGGTCATCGTCGCGATGCCGGTCGCGCCGATCGTCACGTCCTCGAACGCCTCGGCTAGGCCAGCGAGGTTGGCGACGACCCTGAGCACGCCGACCGTCCGTCCGGCCCGGTCGCGGACCGGCAGGGCGATGGTGATGCTAGGTGCCGGCGAGTCCGCGTCCCGGAGCAGGCGGCCGAGGTAGCTGGCGCCCTGTCCACGGTTCCAGGCAAGTCGCCACCAGTCCTCGCCGGCCGCGGCGAGGCGCGTCACCGGGTGGGTCGAGGCGATGACGACGCCGCGCGCGTCGGCGACGGCGACCTGCTCGTAGCGGGTCGGTGCGCGCCGGCGGATGCGCTCGAGCTCGGGGACGATCGGGTGGGCGAGAGCGGCGGCTAGCGCGGCGGAGTCGTCGGGGTCAGGCCCGGCCCGGACCGTGAGCCGCGGCGCGAGAGCGGTGAAGCCAGGGTCGGCACCGCCGATGTCATGGACCAGCCCGCGGAGCTCGCTGTCGACCGAACCGGCGAGCCGTTCCGCGACCGCGGTCAGCCGGTTTCCCGCTGCTCGGACTGCGGTGCGCGACATCAGCCAGTAGCCGAGTATCGAGGTGCCGGCGACCGGCAGGACGCCGAAGGCGAGGAGCCAGAGCACGAGCCGTTCCTGGATGCCGAAACGCATCCGGCGCCGGGGCGGCCGCGTAACCACAATGGTTTTATAGCCTGAGTATTGGTGCGAGTCAAGCCGCTCGAGATACCGCTGCGATCCCCACCCCCAGTTGCTTTCCCCCAGCGGCCCCGGGAACCGTCCCGGGGATATCTCCCGGAGCGCTGCTGCCACCGCGCAAACCGCAGTCCCCACCGTGGGTTGGCTCGACGACTTCGACTTCGCCGGTCCCAGCCCGTCCCCCTGAGCCAGATTGCGCCCGGGGCGCGAGCTACCCGGATTCCGCGTACAGGGCACTTACTGCCGGGCTGTCCGGTGTCACAGCTCGCCCGCCACCCGCACACCTGGCCGTCCTCCCGGAGCCCCCGGCAGGCCGCCTGGTAGGTGGCTTGGCTAGCGTACCGGGAAGGCGCCAGGCTAGCGGCCGGGCAGGGCACTTGGGCGGCGCTCAGGAGAGGCGCTTGGCCGGTTCCCGGGCAGGCGGCTTGGCTGGTGCCCCGGACGAGCGGCCGGATGGCGGGTGACTCGGGAGATTCATGGACACAAGCAGAATCGCGTCTCCCTCTGACTTGGGCTGTCTCCTCATCGTCTCGATCGTAACGGTCGGGTCGGGTCTGTCAATACCGGACCGGGCCGGGCGGGTCAGTGGTGCGGCGGGTCAGCGCAGGTACTTGACGCGCTTTTCGGTTATCACGCGCTCGCAGGCGCCGACCGAGCGGCGCCGGAGGCCGGCTTCGTCGATTTCAATCATCATATGCCGCGCGGCGTCGATGACCGTCCACTGCGGGTTCTTGAGCGAGTGGCGCACGGTGCGCTTGGCCCACTTCTCGCCGATGGCGAGCTCGGCTTCGTGCCAGATGAAGGGGTTGGTCGCCCGGTACTTGCTGATGATGTCGGCCCGGTAAACCGGGTCCTGCCACCGTTTCTTCATCTGCCTGGAGAGCCGCCTCCGCCCCCGTTCGGACAGGGGACCGGTCGGGTGGTCGCGGGACATCAGCTTGCGGAATTCGGGGTCCTGCCACAGCTTCTTCATCTGGATCGACAGCTTGGCACGACGCTTCTTCTCGGCAGGTGAGATTTCCATCAGTTGCTCCAGTACTCCCGGCAGTCAAAGACCCTCGGCAGGTTCGAAGGTTGCACTACTGAACTCCCGGCCCTGTCAGTATCGGGCCGACCGGTCTCTTCATCGAGCCTATTGTGCCCTCCCGGCCCGGCGCTGTCAAGTCCGCGCTGAGCGGTCGGTCAGACGACCCAGCGGTCGAGGTCTTTGAGGATCGCCGGGTCGGCCTTGCGCTCGGCGACCGCGCGGTCGATGACCCGGCGGGCCTGTTCGAGGTCGAGCGGCTGCCACTTTCTCCACCGGGTCGGGCCGTAGTCCTGGTACCCGCGCAGGACCGCGCTCGTCCCGCCCGCGAGTTCGGCGACCGTGCCGAAGCGCTTCTTGAGCCGGGCGGCCCGTTCGTAGACGAGCCGGTAGAACGCCGGGTAGCGGTAGTCGCGGCAGTGGTGGTGGTCGAGGACGAGGGTGCGGACCGACCGGACGTGGAGGATGCGGCAGGCGTTGATGACGCTCCGAACCAGGTCGAGGTCGGTCTCGTACTGGCCGAGGACGTGGGTGGGGTAGCCGTCGAGGACGACGGTGCGGGGCTTGCCGGCGCAGATGAGTTCGGCGGTGGCTTCTTCGGCCGGGCCGCAGACGTCGGAGGACAGGGTTATCGATTCCCGGCCGCTCCGGACCGTGGTCATCACGACCGTGCCGGGCGCGGGCATCCGGCCGCCGTCCGTGCCCGGGCCGGTCGCGCCGTGGGGCACGGGTTTGGAGAAGCTGATGGTCGTCCGGCCGAAACTGAAGGACCGGCCGTCGCAGGTGATGACCTCCTTCGGCAGGCCGTCGATGGTGCGGAGGAAGGTGTCAGCGCGGGCGGCCTGCTTCGGGGGCAGGTCGTCCGGGTCCTTGATGAGCAGGATCTTGCCGCCGTAGAGTTCCGGGTCGCGGTTGTCGATGAAGTGGTCGAGGTGGTAGTGCGAGATGACGAGCGCCTGCGCGCCGGCCGCGGCCCGGCGGCAGGCGTCGAGTCGCTCGCCGAGGAGCCTGGACTGCTCGGCGGCCGGGAGTGGGAAGTTGTCACCCTCGAGCGAGGCGCCGGGGTCGACGACGATGGTGAGGTCGGGCGTCGTCACCCGGACGCAGGCGCCCTTGACGCCGAGGGAGTCGAAGGCGAGGTACCCGAGCTCGAGGTCCGGGTGACCGAGGATTGGGTCGGTGAGTTTCACAGGTAGAGCCGGAGCAGCCAGTAGAAGGCCGGGATGGTGAAGAGCAGGCTGTCGATGCGGTCGAGGAAGCCGCCGTGGCCGCGGAGCGCGGTCGAGCTGTCCTTGACCGAGACCGCGCGTTTGAAGATGGATTCGAAGAGGTCGCCGACCTGGGAGATTGCGCCGAGCCCGACGCCGAGGAGCGCGAGCCAGCCCCAGCCGCGCCCGGTGAAGGGCTCGAGCCGGCCAAGCCAGAGCGCGGTGAGAATGGCCGAGGCGGCCAGCCCGGCGAGCAATCCCTCCTGGGTTTTCCTCGGGCTGAGCTCGGGCATCAGCTTGCGGCGGCCGAAAAGCTTGCCGACCGCGTAGGCGGCGGTGTCGTTGGTCCAGGTCAGGACGAGCGGGAAGAGGACGAGCCAGCGCGAGCAGCCGGCTGCGTCCGAGGCCTGCCGGAGCAGGATGAGGTGGGCGGGCAGGAGACCGAGGTAGATGACCGCGAACGAGCCGTAGACGGGGACCCGGGGGAGAGGCGAGCGGATGAGCACCGCGGTGACGAAGACCACGGCAACCGGCGCGACGACGTAGCCGGGCAGCCAGCCGAGCCAGGCCGCGATCACGGTCGAGGCGTTGAGCGCGCCGATGAGCCAGGGGTTGAGCCGGATGTCGGCACGCTTGAGCAGGCCGAGGAATTCGAGGGTGGCGAGGACCGCCCAGGCCGCGACGAAGAGCGTCAGGACCGTGGACGGCGCGCAGCAGACGAGCAGGAAGACGGCGAGCCCGAGCGCGGTGCCGATGATGATCCTGCTGAGCATACCTGCCTCAGACCCGGCCGAACCGGCGCTGGCGCCGGGCGAACTCGGCGAGGGCGGCCTCGAGCTCGGCGCGATGGAAGTCGGGCCAGAGCGTTTCGGTGAAGTAGAGCTCGGCATAGGCGAGCTGCCAGAGCAGGTAGTTGGAGATGCGCTGGTCGCCGCCGGTTCGGACGAGCAGGTCCGGGTCGGGAATCGCCGGGTCGTAGAGCAGTTGCCGGAAAGCGTCCTCGTCGGCGGGCGGCCGGCCGGAGGCAGCCGCGCGGTGGCAGGCGTCGAGGATTTCAGCCCGGCCGCCGTAGCTGATGGCGAGGGTGAAGTTGAGGCCGGTGCAGGCGGCGGTCGCGGCGACGAGGTCGTCGAGCTTGCGGCGGCTGGCCGGGGGAATGTCGTCGAGCCGGCCAATGACCCGGACCCGGACGTTGTTCCGGATGAGGCCGGGCTGCTCGGCCCGGGCGCGCTCGGCCATCAGCTTCATCAGGCCCCTGACTTCGGTTACCGGCCGCCGCCAGTTCTCGGTCGAGAAGGTGTAGACGGTGAGCCAGCCGATGCCGAGCTCGGCCGATGCCTTGACGATTTCGTGTAGCGTCTTCGCGCCCTCGCGGTGGCCGACGGCGCGGGGCAGGCCGCGCTGCCTCGCCCAGCGGCCGTTGCCGTCCATTATGATCGCGACGTGGGCCGGGGAGCTCGCGACGTCAGGGGTTCGCGGCATTGCACCTCGCGCCGGGCCGCGGGCTACTTCTCGAGGACTTCGGCTTCCTTGGCCTTGAAGAGCTTGTCGAGCTTGGCGACGAACTCGTCGGTCAGCTCCTGCACCTTCTTGACCGCGGTCTTGGAGTCGTCCTCGGAAATCTGCTTGTCCTTCTCGAGCTTCTTGACCTGCTCGTTGGCCTCGCGGCGGATGTTGCGGACAGCGATGCGGGCGTCCTCGGTGAGCTTGCCGCAGAGCTTGACGAGCTCGCGCCGGCGCTCCTCGGTCAGCGCCGGGATGACGATCCGGAGAAGGTTAGCCTCGACCCTGGGATTGAGGCCGAGCTCGGACTTCTGGATCGCCTTCTCGACTTCACCGAGGGCGTTGCGGTCCCAGGGCTGGACGACGAGCTGGCGCGGCTCGGGGACCGATATCGAGGCGATCTGCTTGAGCGGCGTCGGCGTGCCGTAGTAGTCGACCTTGATGCCATCGAGGATCGCGGGGTTCGCGCGCGAGGTGCGGATGCGGGCAAACTCGGTCTCGAGGACCTCGACCGACTTCTGCATCCTGGCCTTGTAGTCGGAGTAGACCTTTTCTAGCATACGCAGCTCCCTATGGTTTTCCCGGCGACGATTTCCACTATAGCCCGGGGCCGCTTCAAGTCAAACACGACGATCGGGACCCGGTGCTCGAGGCAGAGGGCGAAGGCGGTCAGGTCCATCACCGCCAGTCGCTCGGCGAGCGCCCGCTCGTAGCTGAGCCGGCGGTAGAGCTTAGCCTTCGGGTTCCGCTTCGGGTCGGCCGAATAGACGCCGGCGACGCCGGTGGCCTTGAGCAGGGCGTCGCAGTTGAGCTCGACCGCGCGCAGGGCGGCGGCGGAGTCGGTTGAGAAGAACGGATTGCCGGTGCCGCCGGAGAGAACGAGGACGCCCTCGGCGACAGCCCGACGGGCGGTCTCGACGTCGTAGCCGGCGACGAAGCCGGCGATGGCGCGGGCGGCGAGATGGGTAACCCCGAGCCGGCGGCGGCTGAGGGCGTCGGCGAGCACGATGCCGTTGACGACGGTCGCGAGCATCCCGGCCCGGTCGGCCGCGGCGCGGTCCATTCCGGCCGCGTCCCGACCGCGCAGGATGTTGCCACCGCCGATGACGACCGCGACTTCAACGCGGCGGCGGCGCAGGGCGGCGAGCTGGCCGAGGACCGATTCGAGGAGTTCGGGGCGGGCGAAGACCTCGCCCGAGAGCTTGAGAAGGACCCGCTTGCAGCGACGGCGGGGGCTGCTACTCACCCACTTTGAAGCGGACGAAGCGGTTGACGCGGCAGTTCTCGCCGAACTTGGCGATCTGTTCCTTGAGGTAGTCGCCGACGGTCTTGTCGGGGTCCTTGACGAACGGCTGTTCGAGCAGGCAGGACTCGGAGTAGTACTTCTCGAGCTTGCCCTCGACAATCTTCTCGACGATGTTGGCGGGTTTCTTCGAGCCGGCGACCTGCTCGCGGTAGATGCGCATCTCGCGCTCGACCGCCTCGGCCGGCACGTTGGCGCGGTCGAGCGCGACCGGGTCGGTCGCGGCGATGTGCATCGCGAGGTCGCGGACGAAGCGGCGAAACTCCTGGTTGCGGGCGACGAAGTCGGTCTCGACCGCGACTTCGATGAGCACGCCGAGCTTCTCGCCCGGGTGGATGTAAGCGTCGACGACGCCGGCCGAGGTCTTGCGCTCGGCTTTCTTGGCGGCCTTGGCGATGCCCCTGGTGCGAAGGATCTCGATGGCCTTGTCGATGTCGCCGGCGGCCTCTTCCAGCGCGCCCTTGCAGTCCATTATCCCGGCGCTGGTGCGCTCGCGCAGTTCGCGGACCTTCTCCATCGGCTGGCTCACGATTCCTCCTGCGGGGGCTCGGGTTCCGACTCGTGTTCCTTGCGGCCCTCGAGGACGGCGTTGGCGATCGTGCCGGCTACGAGCTTGATCGACCGGAGCGCGTCGTCGTTGCCCGGGATC
This sequence comes from bacterium, assembly GCA_046485285.1. Lineage (GTDB taxonomy): Bacteria > Hydrothermota > Tepidihabitantia > Tepidihabitantales > Tepidihabitantaceae > DSBX01. The sequence continues at coordinate 7,680 of JAWOHE010000062.1, read as the reverse complement.
GGGTACTCGATGTTGTCGGGGTTGCCGTTGGTGTCGATGAGCGCGACGACCGGGACCTTGATGCGCCGGGCTTCGGCGAGGGCCGTGTCCTCGCGCATCGGGTCGACGAGGAAGACCGCGCCGGGCAGCCGGTCCATCTCCCGGACGCCGCCGAACATCTTGGCGAGCTTGGCGTGCTCGCGACGCATCAGGATGGCTTCCTTCTTGGTCGCGTCGCCGTAGTCGTCGGCGGCCATCATCCGCTCGAGCTCGACCATCCGGTGGATGCGGACCGCGACGGTGTCGTAGTTGGTGAGCAGCCCGCCGATCCAGCGCTCGGTGACGTAGAACGCGCCGCAGCGCTCGGCTTCCTCCTTGATGATCGGCCGGGCCTGTTGCTTGGTGCCGACGAAGAGGATGTCCTGGCCGGCCTCGGAGACGTTGCGGATGGCGTCGTAGGCGACGCGCAGGCGCTCGATGGTCTTCTCGAGGTCGATGATGTAGATGCCGTTGCGCTTGCCGAAGATGTAGGGCTTCATCTTCGGGTTCCAGCGATGGGCGCGGTGGCCGAAGTGCAGCCCGGCTTCGAGCAGGCTCCTGAGCGTTATCGTTTGGTCCACTGGAAGCGCTTCCTCCGTTTGGCAAGGCCGTACTTCATCCGCTCGTGCTCGCGCGGGTCGCGCTTGAGGAACTCGGCGTCCTTGAGCGGCTTGCGGAGCTCGGGGTCGGACTTGGTGAGTGCCCTGGCGATGCCGAGGGCGATTGCCTCGGCCTGGGCGCTGATGCCGCCGCCCGCGGCCCGGCAGGTGACGCCGACGCTCGCCGGCGTGCCGGCGACGCGGAGCGGGGCGAGGGCATTCTCGACCAGGTCACTGCGGCCGAAGTAGTCCTTGAAAGACCGGCCGTTGACGGTCCGTTCGTCGTTCCCGGGGTCGAGCCAGACCCGGACGGTGGCGGACTTGCGGGAACCGACGGCGAATATGCGATTGGTCATTTCTCCACCGATGCTGTTTCGGCGCGGAGCTGGGCGTGGTGCCGGTGCTCCGGGCCGACGTAGATGTGCAGGCGCTTCATCCGCGGCGCCTGCTGGCGGTTCTTGGGAAGCATTCGCTTGACCGCCAGCTCGAGGGGCCGGGTCGGGAAACGCTCGACCATCTGCTGGTAGGTCCGCGACTTGAGCCCGCCCGGGAAGAACGAGTGGCGGTAGTAGATCTTGTCGGTCAGCTTCTTGCCGGTGACGCGGATGCCGCCGGCGTTGACGACGATGACGTGGTCCCCGGCGTCGACGTGGGGGGTGAAGTCGGGCTTGTGCTTGCCGATCAGCAGCCCGGCGACCCGGGTCGCCAGCCGGCCGAGCACCTGCCCGTCGGCGTCAATGACGTGCCAGTTGCGGCGAACCGCTTCCTTCTTCTGCACAAAAGTCTTCATCAGTGTCGTTCCTTATACTCAAGACAGCCAGCCTGTCAACTGCGGGCAATGGGACAAGGACTCGCAATGCGAGTTGGACATTATATGGATGTCCGGGCCGGAATCAAGTCAAGATTCGCGGCCGGTTCCGGCCGGCGCTTGACCGCCGGCGTGCCGGGCTTATGCTTATCGCCAGTGGCCTTCGCGCCGGGCGACCGGCCCGGGCGAGGCACCGCGCAGCTAACAGGAGGAGAAGAATCGATGGCCAAGAGCACGAGGCCCGCGAAGAAGAACGACAGCAGGATAACCGTATCCGTCATCAAGGCCGACATCGGCGGCTATGTCGGCCACTCGGCCAGCCACCCCGACATCCTGGCCCGGGCCGAGAAACTGCTCGGGGCCGCCAAGGCGAAGGGTTTCCTGGTCGACTTCCGCGTCACCAACGTCGGCGACGACATGGACCTGATCATGACCCACCGCCACGGTGACAACAACCGCCAGGTCCATAAGCTGGCCTGGGACATCTTCATGGACGGGACCCGGCTCGCGCGCAAGCTCAAGCTCTACGGCGCGGGGCAGGATATGCTCGCCGATTCGTTCTCGGGCAACGTCAAGGGGATGGGGCCGGGCTGTGCCGAGATGACCTTCGAGGAGCGGAAGGCGGAGCCGGTCCTGGTCTTCTGCGGTGACAAGTGCGCACCCGGGGCCTGGAACCTGCCGCTGTTCCGGATGTTCGCCGACCCGTTCAACACCATCGGGCTGGTCATCGACCCGTCGATGCACGACGGGTTCGTGTTCCAGGTCCACGACGTGCACGGCGGGACGGACGTCAAGCTCGCCTGCCCGGAGCAGATGTACGACCTGCTGGTGCTCATCGGCTCGCCCGAGAACTACGTCATCCAGAATGTCTTCACGAAGAAGGGCGACATTGCCGCGACGACCTCGACCCAGAAGCTCGCGCTCATCGCCGGGCGCTACGTCGGCAAGGACGACCCGGTGATGATTGTCCGCTGTCAGTCCGGCCTGCCCGCGGTCGGCGAGGCGCTGGAGCCGTTCGCGTTCCCGCACATGGTCTCGGGCTGGATGCGGGGCTCCCACTACGGCCCGATGATGCCGACCTCGCGGGCGCAGGCGACGCCGTCGCGCTTCGACGGTCCGCCGCGGGTGATTGCCTGCGGGTTCCAGCTTGCCGAGGGCAGGCTGGTCGGCCCGCGGGACATGTTCGACGACCCGTCGTTCGACCTCGCCCGGCAGAAGGCCAACGAGGTCGCGGACTACATCCGCCGCCACGGGCCGTTCGAGCCGCACCGGCTGGGCCTCAAGGACATGGAGTACACGACCCTGCCCCAGGTGCTCGACAAGCTGAAGGCCTTCAAGCCGAACAAGCGCTCGTCGGGCACGTGGGGACGGGTATAGGGCGGTGCGGGAGCCGGGCCGCGCGGGGAGCGGGCGCGAAGCGTCGAACGCGGCGATCCTGACGTGACCGGCGGCGAGACGACCGACAGCGGCCGCTGGGGCGGCGACGTCGAGGCCGCGCAGCGGCTGGGCGAGGCGCGCCGGAGGATCGAGCGGGAAATCGCCAAGGTCATCATCGGCCAGAAGGCCGTGGTCGAGCAGACGCTGGTCTGTCTGCTGGCCCACGGCCACGGCCTGCTGGTCGGCGTCCCGGGACTTGCCAAGACCCTGCTCATCAACACCGTCGCCCGGGTGCTCGAACTGTCCTTCAACCGGGTGCAGTTCACGCCCGACCTGATGCCTTCGGACATCACCGGGACCGAGATAATCGACGAGGACGAGGCCAGCGGCCGGCGTTGCTTCCGGTTCGTGCCCGGCCCGGTCTTCGCGAACGTCGTGCTCGCCGACGAGATCAACCGCACCCCGCCCAAGACCCAGGCCGCGCTCCTGCAGTCGATGCAGGAGTACAAGGTGACGGTGTCGGGCCGGACCTACGACCTGCCGTCCCCGTTCTTCGTGCTGGCGACCCAGAACCCGATCGAGCTCGAGGGGACCTACCCGCTGCCCGAGGCCCAGCTCGACCGGTTCATGCTCTCGATCCAGGTCGACTACCCTTCGTTCGATGAGGAACGGGAAATCGTCAAGAGCACGACCTCGGCCTACGTGCCCGACCTCGAGCAGGTGCTCTCGGCCGCGGACATCGCCGCGCTCCAGTCGCTGGTCAGGCGGGTACCGGTCGCGGACGAGGTGCTCGATTACGCGGTGCGGCTGGCGACCGCGACGCGGCCCGGCTCGGAGCTCGCACCGAAGTTCATCCGGGACTGGGTGAGCTGGGGCGCCGGTCCGCGGGCATCGCAGTACCTCGTCCTCGGGGCGAAGACCCGGGCGTTGCTCGACGGCCGGTACACGCCGTCGGTCGACGACGTCAGGTCGATCGCGCGGCCGGTCCTGCGCCACCGGATCGTCACCAACTTCAGCGCCGAGGCCGAGAACGTCCGGCCGCCGGACGTCGTCGAGCGGTTGATCCGGGAGCTGTGATGAAGCGCCGGCCCTGGCGCGTCCCGATCGCGACCCTCAAGCAGGGGTCGAACCGGCTCGAGTTCGAGCTCGAGCCCGCCGACATCGGCGCGGAGAAGCACGAGGTTGCCGAAAACCCGTCGTTCCTGAAGCTGGTCGGGCTGATCAAGGTCGGGCTCGACATCGTTCGCAGCGGCCGGCGGTTCCTGGTCAACGGCGTCGTCAGGTTCCGGGCGCGAATGGTCTGCGCGGTCTGCGCCGGGGAGTTCGTCCGGGATTACGCGGAGCCGCTGCAGACCGAGTTCCTCGGCGAGGGCGAGGTGCCCCCGGTCGACGGCAAGGTGATGGACGGCCGGGACGTCGAGCGGCTGCGGTTCGAGGGCGACGCGCTCGAACTCGGCCCGCTGGTGCGCGACACGATTCACCTTGCGATTCCCATCGCGCCGACGTGCCGGCCGGACTGCAAGGGGCAGTGCCCGACCTGCGGCAAGGATCTCAACGAGGGACCTTGCGGCTGCTCGCCGCCGGCCGACTCGCCGCTCGCCGAACTCAAGCGGCTGGTCGGTGGCGAGGCCGATGACCGGCCCTGAGCCTGGCCGGCAACCCGAAACTCTGGTGGACAACCTGTTGACAGCGCCCGGACAACCCGTCGGAGAAGTCGTCCGGCAGGAGGGGACGGTTGGTGGAAAGCAGGTTGACGACCGGTGGAAGCAGGCTAGACTGGCGCGTGACTGACCCGGGCGCGCGCGGCCGGTTCGCCGACCTGCTCGAGGTCGTGCGCCGCCTGCGCGCGGAATGTCCGTGGGACCGCGACCAGACCGTCGCCAGCACCCGGCCGCTGGTGCTCAACGAGGCATACGAGCTTGACGAGGCGCTCGCCTCGGGCGACCCGGCCGAGGTCGTCGAGGAGCTCGGCGACTACCTGTTTGTCGGGCTGTTCCTGGCCGACGTCCTCGAAGCCGAGTCCGGCGTCAGGCTCGAGGACGCGCTGGCCGGAGCTGTTGCCAAGCTGAAGCGCCGCCACCCCCACGTCTACGGGACCGCGGAGGTCAGCGGCGCGGACGAGGTGCTCGAGAACTGGGAGCGCATCAAGCAGGCCGAGGACAAGCCCGGTCAGGCGCGCGACTCGACTCTCGACGGCCTGCCCCGGGCCCTGCCCGCGCTCAAGCAGGCGCGGCTCATCCAGGAGCGCTGTCGGCGGGTCGGTTTCGACTGGACCGACCCGGGTGACGTGCTCGACAAGGTCGGCGAGGAGGTCTGCGAGCTGCGCTGGGAACTGGACCGGGGCGAGACCGGCCGCGAGCGGGCCGCGGAGGAACTCGGCGACGTGCTCTTCGCACTGGTCAACCTCGCCCGGCACCTCGACATCGACGCCGAGAGCGCGCTCCGGGACGCGAATGCCAGGTTCGCGCGCCGGTTCCGCGATGTCGAGGCGGATTTCCGGCGACGCGGCGTCCGGCTCGAGGACGCTTCGCTGGCCGAGATGGACCGGGTCTGGGATGAAGTGAAGCGCCGCCAGGACGACTGAACTCGGCGACCGGCCGTAACGAACGAGGCCCGGCGCGCGCCGGGCCTCGAGTCAGTAGCGGGGGCTGGATTCGAACCAGCGACCTTGAGGTTATGAGCCTCACGAGCTACCAGGCTGCTCCACCCCGCAATCAGTGACTAGAATCTACCCGGGAAACCGGCTCAGTCAAGCCGGGCCGGGTGGAGAAGACGTTGCAGGTTCCGTCAATCTTCGCTTATAATGTGGTATGAGTCGATGCGTTCAGACTGAGAGCGGCCGGTCGGCACTCTTCCTGCTCGTCGGGATGATGCTCGTGATGATGGTCATCGCGGCCGGCGTCGTCGTCGTCAGGGGCGCCCGTCGCATCGCGCCGGTCGATGTGCCGCTTCATCTCCAGTCCCAGCCGCCCGACGTCGGGCTCCGCCGGTTCCGGGCCGGGACGACCCGCCGGCTCGCCCGGCTCGAGGACCGGTACGAGCGGTTCCGGGTCCGGGTGACCGAGCCGACCGTGGAGCAGGACTCGCTCGCCGGAGTGATCGCGGCCGAGCTCGACGGCATCCGCGCCGGGCTGGCCGAGACCGAGACAATCACCGACCAGCGCGAGCTCAACCGGCGTCGAGGTCCGCTATTCAGCCGCTACAAGGCGCTGGTCAACACCGTCTCGCGCTATGTCCGGACGATCCTGAAGAGCGAGGGGCCAGAGCTCGACTCGCTCGACCTCGAGATCGAACGGCTGCTGCGGGACGACCTGCAGGACCAGGGCTGACCGGCGACCGCCTTCGGTCGGGTCCGCGGGACACCGCACCGGCCACTGCGCCTCCAGGACCGGCCGGAGTGGCGGCGCGGGGGGAGGATACGGGCGAGTCGGCAAGGCTGGTGCTGGTGGGGTAGACCGGCTCCTTTCCCGGGCGGTCCGGGGGCGGGACGGTGCGGCCGGGCAGGTGCGTTTGCCATCTTGACCGGCAAGTGAGGGGGTGCTACACTCAGGCTGTCCGCGGGGATGACGCCGGCACCGCCGCGAGAGTGCGGACTGTTTCAGCCGGCACGACGGGTGCCCATCGGTGCCGGAGTCGGCAGAAGACCGCGGTGCAAAGGAGGACCTGTGCGCACCGGTAGAAGAAGCCGTCCGGAGCCTGCCGCCCTGTTCCTGCCGGTCCCCGCAGTTCCACCGCCGCGGCTCAGACCCGGCTCACCGGGCAGACCGATGACCACCCGCCGATGCCTCCGCCCCGCGGTCCTCGTGCTCCTGCTCGCGCTGGCGGCGTCCGGGTACGGGCAGTGGGTCGAGGACTCGATTGACGTCGGCGGGGCCTGGGTAGGGAGCATGGCCTATAACCCGCTGATGGACGTGGTGTACGGCCGCTGCGTGTACCGAGACGGCATCTTCTTCGCCATCGACTGCGCGACCAACCACGTGGTAGCGAGTTGGCCGGTCGATTGGCCGATGTATATGGCCTACGACTCCATCGACCACAAGCTCTACCTTCCCTTCGGCTTCGAAGCCGAGTCTCTGGCGGTGATTGACGGCCGGACGCACCGGCGCATCAAGGCGATTCCGCTTGAATGGGCCCGGGTGTGCGTCTGGGACGGGATGCGCGACCGGTTGTATGTTTCGTGTCCGGAGCGCGGTGTGGTGGCGGTGTTCGACTGCACGCAGGACTCGCTCATCTGCGAGATACCGGTCGGTCGCTCCCCGCTCAAGATGTTTCTCAACGGCCGGCACCGGAAGCTGTACGTGCTGAACTGGGACGATTCGTCGGTGTCGGTCATCGACCTCTGGTCTAACCAGGTTGTTGCCACGATCCCCCTGCATTCAGGCGTCGCCCCGCAGTCGGCGTGCTACTGCGCCTCGGCCGACAAGTTCTACTGCGACAGCTATGAGGATGTGACGGTGATTGATGGGGCCACCAACGGGGTGAGTGCACGCATCGCCCTGCCTGCGCAGAGCATGGTCACAGCTCTCTCCGTCAACGAGGAACTTGGGTTGGTCTTCATTGGCGTCTACAGCCCGGCAGTGAGAGCCGTGTACACGGTTGATGGCCAGACGGACTCGGTTGTCTCGGTTGTGTCAGTCGGGGACTTGCCAGAGCGCATCCTGGCGAGCAGTGAGAGCCGTCGCACCTATTGCGTCAACTACTCGGATGAGGTTTCGGTGCTGTCGTACGACGGGTCGCAGTTGCTCACAACACTGCCGGTGCAGGACGCGCCTTTCGAGCTTGCGTACTCCCCGCGCAGCCGGCGGCTGTATGTCAGTCATCTCAACAGCCGGCAGGTCTACGTCATCCGTGACGAGGCGGGCGGGATAGCGGAGGAGC
>JAWOHE010000018.1:0-16960 GCA_046485285.1 bacterium | reverse complement strand
CCGCCCGACGGGCACTCGCTGGTTATCCGGCCGGCGACGAGGACCTCCTGCCCCGCGAATGCCGCCGGATCGGCGTGGATCGCCGCCGCGGTCGTCACCGCGATGTCCGCCGGTATCGCCCGGCCGTAGGTTTCGGTCTTCGCCGTCCTTGCGCCGCCGCAGCCCGTGGCGACCGCGACGACCGCGACCGCCATCATCAGTACCACTCCGCCTGTCAGGTATCTCACGCTATCCTCCTGTTGTTGGTCTCCCCGACGACCTTGCCGTCGGAAAGTTCGATTATCCGGTCCGCCTGCGCCGCCTGTTCGAGGTCGTGGGTCGCCATCAGGATGCCGAGGCCGTCGGCCGCGAGTTCGCGGAAAATCGCCAGCACCTGTTCGCGCGCCGCGCGCTCGAGCCGGCCGGTCGGCTCGTCGGCCAGCAGCAGCTTCGGCCGGTTGACCAGCGCCCGGGCGATGGCGACCCGCTGCATCGTCCCGCCGTCGAGTTGGCCGGGCAGGCTCCGCCGGTGCCGCTCGAGCCCGGTGCGCTGCAGGAGCTCCCGGACGCGGCTGTCGTCCGACCGCCGCGCGAAGATCAGCGGCAGGCGGACGTTCTCCTCGACGGTCAGGGTCGGAATGAGGTAGAAGAGCTGGAAGATGAATCCGACGTGGTTGCGCCGGAACGCGACCAGTTCGGACTCGGCGAGGCCGGTCACCTCGGTGCCGGCCAGCCGGATGCTGCCCCAGGTCGGCCGGTCGAGACAGCCGACCTGGTTGAGCAGCGTCGTCTTGCCCGAACCGCTGCGCCCGACCACCGCCAGGACCTCGCCCGGCGCGATGGCGAGCGTGACCCCGGCGAGCGCGTGGATGGTCTCGCTGCCCCGGCGGTAGCTCCGCCAGAGGTCGCTGACTGCGAGGACGGCGGAACGCTCAGGCGACGACATTGCCGTCCTCCAGTCGCACCAGCCGGCCGAACCGGCCCTCGAGGCTGCGGTCGTGGGTCGCGAATAGCACGGTCAGCCCGTCGCGCCCGTTCAGCTCCCGCAGCAGTTCAAGTATCTCGTCGCGCGTCCGGGTGTCGAGGTTGCCGGTCGGCTCGTCGGCAAGCAACAGCCGCGGCGAGTTGACCAGCGCCCGGGCGACCGCGACCCGCTGCATCTCGCCGCCCGACAGCTCGCCCGGCCGGTGGGTCATCCGCTTCGCCAGCCCGACCCGCTCGAGCAGCGCCCGCGCCCGCCCGCGCAGGCAGGCGTCGCGCCCGGCCCAGAGTCCGGGCAGCAGCACGTTCTCGAGCGCCGTCAGCGTCGGCAGCAGGTGGAAGTCTTGGAACACGAACCCGACGTTGGCGCGCCGGAGCGCGTCGCGCGCCAGTTCGCGGCGGCTGACCGGCTGGCCGAACAGCGCCAGCTCGCCCCGCGTCGGCCGGTCCATCAGCCCGATAAGATTGAGCAGCGTCGTCTTGCCCGCGCCCGAGTGGCCGACGACCCCGACAAACTCGCCGGCGGCGACCGCCAGGTTGATCGCCTTGAGCGCGTGGATGCGCTCGCTCCCCCGCCGGTAGACCCGCTCCAGTCCCCGCGCCGCGACCGCCGCGCCCGACTCCGGCGCCCTGACGTCAGTGCTCCAGGCTCTGCCTTCGTTCATGATATCCCCATCTAATCCGCCTTGATCGCCTCGACCGGGCTGACCCTTGCCGCCCGCCACGCCGGGTAGAATCCCGCCACCAGCCCGAGGACCAGCGACAGCCCGATGCAGAACAGCAATGTCGGCAGCGAGAACGAGATGAGCGAGCCCGCCGGCGCGAACGGCAGCGACGCCCGGATGAATGCCTCGACCAGCCGCGACGAGACCAGCGCGATGCCGACCCCGACCAGCCCGCCGAAGAAGGTCACCAGCACCGTCTCCGCCCAGATCAGCCGGAACACGTCCGCCCGGCCCGCGCCCATCGCCTTCATCATCCCGATTTCCCGCGTCCGCTCGAACACCGCCATCAACACCGTGTTGAGCACCCCGACCGCGCCGATGAGCACCGCGATGATGATGACCGCGGTCACGAACACCCGCGTGCTGGCGATGAGATCGCCGATGGTGTTGAGCAGCTCGGTCAGCGGGAAGACGTTCATGTTGACGTCCTGCGCGCGCAGCGAGGCGACCAGTTCGTCGGTGCGCTCCACCTCGCGGGCCTTGACGAGGATCACGACCAGCTTGCCTTCGAGTTCGGAGAACTGCTGCAGCGCCTTGCGGGGCAGGAAGACGAACCCGTCGTCCTGGGTCTTGGTCCGGTGCAGGACGCCGGCGACCCGGAGCTGGATCTCCTTGCCCGGCAGTATCCACCAGTCGCCCGGCTTCAGCCGCCCCGCCTCGGCGACCGTCGCGCCGAGGATGACCGTCGAGTCGGCGTCAAACCACGAGCCCTCGACCCACCAGGCCGGCCGCATCCGGGCGTAGTCCTCGTCGATGCCGACGAGGATGACGTTCCGCCCGTCGGGCAGGAACACCGCGTCCATCAGGATACCCGCCGCCTGTTCGACCCCAGGGTCGTCCTTGACCGTCGCCAGCAACGCCTCGTCCATGTAGCGCGGCCACTTGCCGCCGTGGAGCGCGATCGTCGCCGCCTCGTAGGGACAGCCCTTCGGCACGACCATCACGTGCGCGCCGAGCGCGCCCAGCTCCGCCCGCAGCCGCTGCTGGTAACCCTGCTGGAACTGGAACAGCGAGTACAGCACCGCGATCGCGATCGCGACGCCGAGTACGGTCAGCACCGTCCGCGTCCGCCGCCGGATGAGATTCTTGAAGGCAAGGTAGAACCAGGTCATCACTCAACTCCTCAGCGCTTCGACCGGCCGCTGGCGCGAGGCGCGCAGCGCCGGGTAGAAACCAGCCACCAGTCCGATGCCGAGTACGAACCCGAGCACGAGCAGGAAGGTCCCCGGCTCGAGCGCGACAACGCTGCCCCGCGGCGCCAGCGGCAGGACCCGCTTGATGACGCCCTCGATGACCCGCGCGCCGACCAGCGCCAGCCCGAGGCCGCCCGCCCCGCCGAGCAGGCTCAGGACGACCGTCTCGAGCCAGACCAGCCCGAAGACATGCCAGCGGCTCGCGCCGGTCGCGCGCATCACCCCGATTTCCCGGGTCCGCTCGAACACCGACATCAGCACCGTGTTGAGCACGCCCAGCGCGGCGATGACGATGACGATGAGCACGATCGACAGCAACAGCGTCTTCGCCGAGCCCATCAGCGTCATCATCGTCCCGAGCAGTTCGGCCATCGTTATCACCTCGGCGCCCTCGATGCCGGCCAGCTTCGCGCTCGCCACCGCCGCGAGGTCCGGGTCGGTGAGCCGGATCGACAACGCGGTCAGCTCGCCCGGGTGCTCGAACATCTCCTGGGCAGTCTCGATCGTGACGTAGAAGAAGCCGTCATCCTCGGTCCCGGTCGGCTCGAGCGCGCCGACGATCCGGAAGGTCCGGTCCATTTCCGGCACGTAGATCTCGTCGCCGACGTTCGACAGCTCGATGAGCGTGACGTCGTGGCCCAGCATCATCTCGTCGGGAGCGGCCGGGAACCGGCCCTCGAGCTTCCACCAGTTCTTCAGCGCGAGCATCGAAGAATCGATGCCGAGGTAGATGTCGGTCCGGCCTTCCTCCGGCCGGACGATCCCGCTCATGAACGACGGCGCCGCGACCTCGATCTCGGGGAGCGCCCGCACCTCGTCCAGCGCACTCCAGGGCAGGTAACTGGGGATCTGCCCGCCCTTGATGATCAGCGATGCCGCCTCGTAGGGACAGCCGACCGGCACGACCAGCATGTGGATGCCCATTCCCTGGAGCTGGTCGCGCAGCCCGCGCTCGTAGCCGCGGTTGAACGACAGCAGGGTGAAGAGCACCGCCACCGCGACGACCATGCTCGCGAGCGTCAGCGCCGTCCGCATCCGGTGGGCAAACAGGTTGCGAAGCGCGAAACGGAGGAAACTCACTGGTCGCCCCCGGCGCGGCCGTAGAAATCGTCATAGACGACGACCAGCTTGCGCGCCGCCGCCGCGACCGCCTGCGACGCCTTCTCGGCCCCGGCCGCCGCGGTCTTGATGTCCTTGCCGACCGCGAAGGCGTCGCCCGGGCCCTTGCCCGCGAACTGGCCGAGGAACTCGCGCGAGCGCAACGCGGCCTTGGCCCTCTCGCGGTCGCGCTGGATACGCACCGCCCTGATGCGCGGGCCGGAGTCGGTGTTGACCACCGCGACGACGACCTCGATCGCCCCGAACTGGCCCTTGCCTGCGTGGGTCATCACCGTCCCGACCTGCTTGTCGGCCCTGAACACCGGGAAGAACTTGAACTGGGTCTCGTCCGGGTCGAGCTCGAACCCGAGCCTCGCCTCGATCCGCGCCCGCCGGGCGTCCGAGATGTCCACGAACACGGTCTTGTAGCCGTCGGCGCTGAAGAGCTCGGCAATGTCCGCGTCCGGCGAGCGCCAGACGCAGAGTGCGGCCGAGGCGGTGCCGGACGCGAGCGCCAGCACGACCAGGCTAGAAAAGAACCGTGAGCTGGGTCGAAGCCGACCAATCCTGTCCATCGTTTCCTCCATGTCCTCCGTGTCCACCGATCTTCCCGAACTCGTGATCGTAGACGACCTGCAGGTCGAGCCCGGTCAGCTCCGGCAGTCGCAGGGTTGTCCCAAGACCCAGGCTGCGTGCCGACCGCCACGCCCCCGCCTCCTGCTGGTGCCAGCCGTCATACTTGGCGATCAGCTCGACCGGCCAGCCCAGCGCCCAGCGCGCCTCGGCGTAGTAGCCAAACCCGGCCGGCCCGGCCAGGCTCGAGTCGCGTCCCGCGACGCCCTCGAGCCGGAGTGTCACCGGTCCCCAGTCGGTCGTGTTGTCGAGCCCGAGCCGGAACTTGCGGGCGAAGGCCGTCGGCCCGTCCGCCATCCGCGGCAGGCTGTCCATCGGCCAGTAGGGCAGCACCCCGACCAGGCCGCTCAGCCCGACCGTCAGCTCTGCGTCGCCAGCGAGGAACGTCGGCGCAATCCTCGTTGTTATCACTTTGTCCCGGTCGCCGTCCATGGCGAAGGGACCGCTCCCGTTGGAAACCTGGAGCCAGTAGCCGGTCGGGCCGAGCGTGCCCAGGATGCCGATGCCTGCGTCGAGCCGAAGCCCGACCGTCCGGGCGAACGAAGTCTGGATGATCTGGTTGTGGACGTCGTAGTCGGCCATCAGGCCGAAGGGAATCACCGCCTGGCCGACGCGCACCGACGGCCGTGACAGGCCCAGTGGTATGACCGCGTAGGCCTCGCCGAAGTGGAAGCTGCTCGTCCAGCCCGGCATCGCTGTACCGGCGTTGAGCTGGAGCGCGACGCTGAACAGGTCCCGGGTCGCGCTGGTCACGGTCGCCTGCACGTCCAGTTCCGCGCCCATCAACATGAAGCTGTTCATCGCCCCGTCGAACCGGAACCACGGGTAGAGCGCACCGTTGGTCCTGACCTGGACCCCTCCAATGGCAACCGCCCCGGCCAGCGCGACGGCCACGACGATGCGGAGCGTCACTTGTCCCTCTCCTCGCCGCGGCTCATCCGCCGCACAACGAGCACGACCCCGGCCGCAATCAGGCCGGCGAATACCACGAGGTAGTAGAGGCTCGCGGTCCAGGTTCCAGGTCCGGCTTCAGTTCCGCACATGCCCTCCGGAGTTGCACGACCCGTGCCGCGAGCGCGGACGGTCGGCCGGGACTCAAACTGCGTGACTTACCGGGAGACGGTCAGCCACCGACTGCCGCGACTGGCTGAAATGCTACACCTGCTGGCTGCGTTCCCGCAGCCGGGCGTCATTCGAGCCCGTGCTTCTTCATCCGGTAGATGAGCGTCGCCCGCGAGATGCCCAGCAGCCGCGCCGCCCGCGACTGGTTGCCGCCGGTCTTCCTCAGGACCTCGGCCAGGTACTCGCGCTCGACGTCGGCCAGCGCGATGCCCTCGTCGGGAATCACCGGCCGGCCGCACGCGGCCGCCGGCTCGCCCGGCATCAACCGGTCAGCGACGTCGCCGGGTGCGACCGCCCGGCCCTGGCTCAGTATCAGCCCGGACTCGATGACGTTCTGCAGCTCGCGGACGTTGCCGGGGAAGTCGTGCCCGGCCAGCAGTTCGAGCACGTCCGGCCCGACCAGTTCCGCCGGTAGCCCGCGCTTAAGCAGGAAGTGCGCGACGAGCTCCGGGATGTCATCCTTGTGCTCGCGCAGGGGCGGGACGCGCAGCGTGAAGACGTTGAGCCGGTAGTACAGGTCTTCGCGCAACCGGCGGTCGCGGACGCAGTCGGCCGGGTCGCGGTTGGTCGCGCTGATGACCCGGACGTCCACCGGCCGGCTCTCGCTGCCCCCGACCGGGAAGACCTCGTGCGTTTCGAGCGCCCGCAACAGCTTGACCTGCGCCTCGGGCCGCATCTCGGTGACCTCGTCCAGAAACAGCGTCCCGCCGTCGGCCTGGACGAACCGGCCCTCGCGGTCCGCGGTCGCGCCCGTGAACGCGCCCTTGCGGTGGCCGAAGAGCTCGCTTTCGACCAGGCTCTCGGGCAGCGCGCCGCAGTTCACCGCGACGAACGGCCGCTCCGCGCGGACGCCGAGCTGGTGGATGGCGCGGGCGACCAGCTCCTTGCCGGTGCCGGTCTCGCCGAGCACCATCACCGCCGCGTCGCTCCTCGCGGCGAGCCCGACCTGCTCGCGCACCCGCTCCATCGCCACGCTCGCCCCGGCAATTGCCGCCAGCCCCCAGCGCTCGTCGACCTCGCGCCGCAGCCGCCGGTTCTCGCGGGTGAGATCGCGCAGCCGGAGCGCGTTGGTGACGACCGCGCGGAACTTGTCGTTGTCGAACGGCTTGGTCAGGTAGTCGTACGCGCCCTGCTTCATCGCCTCGACCGCGCTCGGCACCGACGCGAACGCGGTCACCAGCACCACCGGCGCTTCCGGGGCCGCGCCGCGCGCGGCGCGCAGCACGTCGAGCCCGTCCCCGTCGGGCAGCTTCAGGTCGGTGACAACCAGGTCCCAGCCGTCCTCGGCCAGCGCCGACCGACCGGCGGCGACGCTCTCCACGACCCGGACGGAATGCCCCGCGCCCTCAAGCAGGAGCCGAAGGACGCGGCCGAGCCCCGGGTCGTCGTCAATCACCAGCACGCGATGCTTCACGCGGATCTCCCCACCGGCAGCTCGACGGTCGCGACCGCGCCCCGGGCCTCGGCGTTCTCGAGCCTGAGACGGCCGCCGTGTTCGGTGACGATGCGCCGCGCGATCGCCAGTCCGAGCCCGGTGCCGCTCGCGCGGGTAGTGAAGAACGGTTCGAAAACGCGGCCGAGCTTGTCCTGCGGTACGCCCGGCCCGAAGTCGCGCACGCTCGCGCGCACCCGGCGCCCATCCGCCTCGACCCGGATGGCGATGCGGCCGCCGTCCGGCGAGGCTTGGAAGGCGTTGAGGAGCAGGTTGAACATCGCCTGGCGCATCTGCGCCGGGTCAAAGTAGACCTCCGGTTCCCGCTCCTCGGGGTAGTGCCGGGTCAATTCGATGCGCCGGCGGCTCGCCTCCGGCTCGAGCAGCTGGACGCAGGAATCCAGCACCTCACTGAGCCTCCCTCGGGCGAACTGCAGCGGCGCCGGACGGGCGTAGCTCAGGAAGTCGCCGAGGACCCGGTCGACGCGGTCGGTCTCGCTGACCACGACGCCGGCCAGCTCGGCACTCCGGGTGTCCGCGCCCTCGGCCAGCATCTGCGCCGAGCTGCGGATTGCCGCCAGCGGGTTGCGGACCTCGTGGGCCATCCCGGCAGCCATCTCGCCGAGCGTCTTCAACCGCTCCACCCGCCGCAGCGCCCGGTCGGCGCGGCGCTGACGGTCAGCCAGCACGCCGGTGATGATGCCGACCGCGAGGTAGAGCGGTATCTCGAACCGCGCCTCGCTCGCCTGGACGTGGAGCTCGTGCTGAGTGAGAAACACGTGGGGCAGGAACGCGCAGCTCACCGCTGCCGCGGTCAGCAGGCCGCCCCGGAGTCCATAGCGGAAACCGGCCAGCAGGATCGGCAGGTAGTAGAGGCGGCGAAACAGGTCGTGCCAGAACGGGTCAAGGGTGCTGGCGGTGTAATGGCCGGCGGTCAGCACCGCCGCCGAGGCCAGGATGATCCAGAACTCCGGCTCCCGGAAAGTCCGCACGTCGTGACAGTCTACGCCCGGACCGCGCCCGGGTCAACCGCCCGCATTGACACTGGCCGGGTTTGCTGGTGAAATGTCACGGGAGAACGACCTATGAATGACAACCCCCGCAGTCGCCTGCTCGAGGAACTCAACTGGCAGGAGTTCCGCGAACTCGTCCCCGCCCGGCTCGACGCCGTCATCCTGCCGGTCGGAACAGTCGAAGCCCACGGCGTCACCGGCCTCGGCACCGACAACCAGATCCCGCTTGCCATCGCCCGCCGCATCGCGCCCGGCGTCAACGCGCTCGTCGCGCCGGCTGTCGCCTACGGCATCACCCGTTCCCTCCTCGCCTACCCCGGGTCGCTGACCGTCACGCCCGCGACCTTCGAGCACTACGCGTTCGAGGTCGCCCGCGGGCTCGCCGGCGCCGGCTTCCGCCGCATCATCGTCCTCAACGGCCACGGCGGCAATACCGACGCGCTGAAGAGCGTCGCCGGCCGGCTCGGCCGGGAATGCGGCGCCCGGGTGATGGCCATCGATTGGTGGACGCTCTGCGCCGACGACACCCGGGCCGTCTACGGCCACGACGGCGGCCACGGCGGGACCGACGAAACCGCCCTCGTCCTCGCCGACCGCCCGGGCGACGTCCGCCGCGAACTCGACCGTCCCGACCTCGCCTTCGTGACCCGGCCCGGCCTCGTCACCGTGCCTTCGCCCGGCTCGGTCATCCTCTACGGCCGGGACGAGGGCCGCCCGGACTTCGACACCGGCAAGGCCGCCCGGCTGATGGAGCTTGTCTGCTGCCGGATCGAGGAGACCGTCCTCGCCGTCTTCCGGGGCTGGGACGTCATCACGCCGCAGGCCGACTGAGGCCCGGTTCGTGCGTACCCGCGCCGCTGGATTTGACAACCGCCGGCCGCCTGAATATCATTCCGGGATTGGGGCCCGTAGTGTAGCCTGGTTCAACACGTCGCCCTGTCACGGCGAAGATCGCCAGTTCAAATCTGGTCGGGCCCGTTTGACTGGCCGCGTACTGTGGTTGATTCTCCTCACCGCAGCCGCGGCCAGCGCCGCTCACCAGGTCACCCCGCGCCCGCGCTCGTGGTACGAGCTCGAGAATCGGGTCCGCGAGTTGACCGAGGCACTGACGCTCACCGACTCCCGCGCCGTGTTCCGGCTCTTCGTCCCGACGTTCCAGGAGGAAATCAGCTTTGCCAGCTTCGACTCGGCCTTCGCTCGCTGGCACGGCGGCCGCCGGGTCGCCATCGCCCAGGGCAGGTCCGTCGGCACGCGCGGCATCAGCGGTCAGGCCTCGACCTGGGTCGTCTTCGGCGGCGAGGAGGACTACGAATACATCTACCAGGCCTGGGTGTTCGCCGACGAGGCCTGGCAGGTCGCCTGGCTCTCCAACATCCTCGACCAGTCCTTCGCCTACGGCAACCGCGACAGCCTCGAGGTCCGGGCCATCCGCGCGGCCGCGCTCGACTGGCTGGTCGGCACCGGGCTCGCCGCCGCGCCGCTCGAACTCCGCCGGCCCGACACCATCCTCGTTGTCCACCCGTCCGGCGCGCCCGGCTGGCTTCCCCGCTACCCCACCGTCGTCTGCACGCCCGACCAGCTCACGGCCGGGACCGGCCTGCCCGCAGTGCCGTTCGCGTTCCGGTTCGCCCTGACCCGGAACTTCGGCTCGGTCGCGCTCTGCGCGATCGACATCCTGCCGCTCAAGCCCCGCCGGCCGGGCGCGCCCCGCCGCACCCGCAGCATCCAGGTCTTCCTAGAGCGCGACGAGCCCGGCTGGCGCTACCTCACGACCGGCACCGTCTGGTGAGATGGTACGCGTCATTCGCGTCGCCGCCGGACTCGTCCTGCTCGCCCTCTCCTGCCCGCTCTCGCTCCGGGTCAGCATCATCGAGCCGCGCGGCGGCACTCTTGTCCGTGGCTCGACGACGGTCCGGGCCCGGGCGTCCGGCCCGAACCCGGTCGTGTCGGTCGAACTGCTCGCCGACGGCAGGAGCTTCGGCGTCGAGTCCACCGCCGCGGGCGGCGTCTACACATTTGCGTTCAACTCCGCCGCGCTCCTGCCCGACACCATCGCCGAGCTCGTCTGCGTCGCCCGCGACGCCGCCGGCGCCACCGCGACCTCGGCCCCGGTACGGGTCCGGGTCTACCCCGGCACCCGGCACTCCGACGAAATCGACCGGGCGACGACCTGGACCGAGTCCGGCAACCCCCACATCGTCGAGGGCGAGCTCTACGTCCGCGCCCGGCTTCGCATCGAGGCCGGCGTCGAGGTGCTGTTCGAACACGGCGCGGCAATCACCGTCGGGCTCGGCCTGCCCGGCGCGCTCCAGGCCTCCGGCCTGCCCGGCCGGCCGGTCCGGTTCGGTTCCCTCAGCCGTGTGCCGGCCGCTGGCGACTGGCGCGGCCTCGGCTTCCACCCCGCGGCCGGGCCGGACAGCTCCTGGCTCCGCAACTGCGTCATCGAGTACGGCCGGGACCTGGTCTACTCCGACGTCGCCCGCCTCGTTGTCGAGTCCTGCACCCTCCGCCACGCCCTCCGCTTCGGCGCGGTCGCGGAATCGACCGGCTTCGCCCGGTTCAGCGCCAACTTCGTCACCGCCTGCGACCTGCCGGTCCGGGTCGGCCCGGCCTGGACCGACCGGCTCGCGCCCGACAACGTCTTCTCGGGGAACCGCCGTGATGCGGCCGGCATCACCGGCGGCGACCTGCGCGAGCCGCTGACTTGGGAGCGACAGGCCTGGGCTTGGGCCCTGCTCGGGCCGGTCACCGTCGCCGGCCCGGCCGCCCCGACCCTCGTCATCGCGCCCGGCTGCTCGGTCCTGCTCGCCGACTCGGCCGGCATCCGCGTCGGCGTCGGCCTGCCCGGTGCCCTCCGCGTCGTCGGCGAGGGCGTACCCGTCGTTCTCGCCCCGCTCGACACCGCCGGCTGGCCTGGCATCGAGCTCTGGCCCGCGGCCGACCCGCTGCGGACCGCGCTCGGCAACTGCGTGATCTCCGGCGCCGGCCGCGGCGCCTCGGCCGCCCTGCTGGTCCTCGCGCCGGCGACCGTCACCGACGTCACCATCACCGGCAGCCGCTCGACCGGCGTGCGCTGTTCCGGCGCCGGCTTCAACCAGTTCGCCCGCAACACCATCACCGCCGGCGCAGGCATCCCGCTGTCGATCGAGGCCGGCTGGCTCGGGACCATCGGCCCGGACAACCGCTTCGACGGCAACGCCCGGGACACGGTCGAAGTCCGCCCCGGCCGGGTCAATCGCACCTCGCAGTGGCGCAACCTCGGCGTCCCCTACCGCGTCACCGGTCTCGTCATGGTCGGCGGCGACGCCGCGCCGATACTGGTCATCGACGGCGGCGTCCGGCTCGTCTTCGACCGCGAGTCCGGCCTCGAGGTCGGCCGCGACTCGCTCGGCCGGCTGTCCGCCACCAGCTCCGGCGACTCGATCACCTTCACCGGCACCGAGGCCGTGCCCGGCTCCTGGCAGGGCATAACCCTCGACCGCTACGCCGGCAGCCAGTCCCGGCTCGAGCGCTGCCGCCTGCTCTACGGCGGCTACAGCCATCCCGGCATCCTCCACGTCCGCCAGAGCGCGCCGGTCATCGCCAACTGCGAGATCGGCTGGTCGTTCGGCCACTGCGTCGTGCTCACCTCGAGCACGCTCGACCCCGACGACCTGCTCGACGCCAACTGGATCCACGACCCGGCCCCGAACCACGACGAAATCTACGAAGAAGACCCCGGGCCGGGGCGATAGCGTCCCGGCCCGGGCGAGGTCCGAAACGACGAGCTAGAGCGCGACCAGCAACTGCTCGTACAGACCGAGCAGGTCATTCTCGATGACTTGGATCTCGGCAATCACGCGGGCAATCCGGCGCTGGTCCTCGAGCCGGCCGATCCGTGCCCCGCTCCGGGCGATGCCCTCGAGCTTGCCGACCTGGGCCTGCAGGTCGCCGACTATCTCGTCAATCAGCGCGGCCTGGTCCGGCGCCGCCTCGCGCATCGCGGTCAGGAACCTTATCGCGCTCTCCTTGTGGGCGACCATCGACCAGACCAGTCGGCCGAAACAGACCGGGCTCTCGCCCTCCCCGCACACCGGGCAGAACGGCACCGTGTCGAGGCTGGTGATCAGGAGGTCGTAGGCCGCGAGCCCGGTCTCCCAGCCATCTCCCTCGCGGGCATAGCCAAGTTCAAGCGCCTGGTTCAGCACCAGCGCGAGCACCTCGTCGGCATCATCCCAGCCCGGCCCAGCCTCGATGACATAGGCCTCGGCCAGCCCGCCCGCCAGCGGCATCTCCTCAGCACTGTCCAGCGTGTAGCCGAAGACCGCGTCAAGCTCCGGGTCGTGCCGGACCGCGACGCCCCAGAACCCGCCCCGGTGGCCGGGCCAGCCGCCCCGCACCAGCACGTGCCGGCCCGCGTCCAGCGCCGCCCGGACCGCGGCCCGGCCGTTGCCGCCGTCGGCCAGCGAGTAGACCCGGGTCAGTTCGAACCCGGCCATCAGTGCGATGTCGTCCAGGTAGCTGCCCGCCGCGCCGCCCGACCACCACGCCCGACACTCGCCGGCCGCCGCCGCGAGCGTGAACGACTCGCCGGTCAGCGCCGCCAGCCAGTCGTAGTCCGCGAACATCCCGAGCGCGCGCAGGATGTCCTCGAGCGCCACCGCCAGCCCGCTCGGGTGGCGCGCCGCCACCGGCATCACGCCGACCGGCCCGGGCTCGACCTCGAACTCGACCTCCCGCCCGTCGCGCAGGACCGTCACCGGTATCCGGCTGGGGGCGCCCGACGCCCGTGCCTGGGCCGCGACGACCGCGTCGTTCGACCGCACCGGCTCGCGGTTGTAGACAATCAGGAGGTCGCCGGGCTCGAAACCGAGGGTTTCGGCCTGGCCATAAGGCAGGGCCCGCCAGACCTCGGGCCGGCTGATGCGTCGGTAGGTATCTCCGGGTGCGAAGCGCTCCTCCCGGCCGCAGCCGCTCAGCGCCAGCGCCGCCGCGAGCAAAACTACCAATCCACACTTCATGGCATCCGCTCCCTGCCGCCTGCCGGGCCGGCGGCCTTCGCTCCTGCTTTCCCTGCCCCGGCGCGCCGGTTCTAGCGCGGCCGGGTCGCGACGACCGGCTCGCCGAGCCCGGGCGGCGCGTCGAGCCGCACCGCGGCGTCGGCCAGACCCTGCAGGACGTCGCGCATCTGCTCCATCGTCAGGTCGGCGTGCTTGACCCGCGGCCACATCTCCCCGGCGAGCGCGCCGCAGGACCAAGCCACCCGGGCGTTCACGAACCCGATCTCCTCGAGCGACTCCTTGAGTGTCTGGCTCGTGAAATGCTCGAGCTCGTACCAGCTCGCGCCGGCAATCCGCTCCCGGTTGCGCTCGAGGAACTGGACCCCGAGTTCCGGGTTCTGGGCCGGGTTGCCGCCCAGCCGCTCGGACAGGTCAGCCAGCTTGCGAAACTCGTCCCGCATCTCCGGCGTCGGCTCGAACTTGACCAGGTAACTACGCTCCCAGGCCGGCCGCTTGTGCCGAAGCACGTAGTGGTAACCCAGCGTCTCGTCGGCGTCGGTCAGGAACAACTGCTCGGACAGCGGCTTGTCCAGCCGGTCGTAGCTCTCGAAGTAGACCCGGAACTTCGAGCCCGGCTTCAGCACCCGGTACACCTCGCGCATCACCTGGTACGGGTCCGGCGTCTGCTCGAGCGAGTTCGCGGCCACCGCGCCGTCAAACGTGCCGTCGCCGAACGACAGATCGGTCGCGTTCATGTACTTTATCGTCGCGTTGGTCACCCCGAGCCGCTCGGCGTTCGCCGCGCAGGCCTTGACCCGGCGCGTCGAAGCGTCGACCCCGGTGACCGTGTTGAACACCGAAGCCAGCCGCAACAGCGGCCAGCCGTGGCCGGAGCCGATGTCGAGCACGCTCGCCGCACCGAACAGGTGCGCCACGAAATCGCGAATCTGCGCGTCCTGCCGGAAGTGCTCCTCGTCGTGGAACTCGGGAATCTCGTCGGAAAACGGCAGACCGCCGTCGGGTGGCGTCTCGAGCCGGTTGAAGGTCTGCTCGGCGCTGTTCGACTCGACCGGCTGGGTCTCGTTGACAATCCATGTCTCGAGGACGGTGTATTTCTTCGCCATATTCGCCCGATGATAACCTTTGCCGTCGGCCAAGTCAAGCGCTATCAAGCGCTTCCGGCAGGGCTTGACAGCCGCCGCCCGCATCCCCCTGCCTACCGTCATCCGCGGCACCCTGCTCCTGCCCGGCCCGGCGCCCGGTTCCGGCACCGCCTGCCTCGTCGACGTGACCGGCCGCCGGGTGATGGCGCTCGCGCCCGGGCCCAACGACGTCCGCAGGCTCAGCCCGGGCGTCTACTACGTCGTCGGTGACCCCTGGGCGCCTGCCCGCCGCGTCGTCATCGCCCGCTGAACGCCGACGGCTTCCGGCTTGACTCCGGCCCCGGGACGGGCCAGACTCTGCTATTGACCGCAACGGCTCGAAGAACCTGAAGGAGGTCCCGTGTTCGGTATCATCGTCATCCTGGCCATCGCGGCCCTCGTCGCCTATGCTGCCCTGCGCCAGAGCGGCCGCGCCCGCTTCGTCGCGAAGCGCGCCGGCATCGCCGTCATCGTCATCCTCGCCGTCCTCTTCGCCATTTCGTTCTTCCGCGTCGTCCCGCCCGGCCACGCCGGCGTGCCGGTCCTGCTCGGCAGGGTCCAGAACCAGATGTCGAGCGGCCTCAACGTTGTCATCCCGATCGTCAACGTCGTGCTGATGGATGTCCGCACCAACGCCTACACGATGTCGAGCATCCGCGAGGAAGGCCTGGTCAAGGGCGACGACGCCATCGAGGCGCTCGCCGCCGACGGCCTCACCGTCCAGCTCGACGTCACGGTCTGGTACCGGCTCGACGTCCTCCAGGCGAGCTGGGTCTACCAGAACATCGGCCCCGACTACCCGGTGAAGATCGTCCGGCCCTCCATCCGCACCGCCCTCCGCGACGCCGCCAGCCGGTTCACCGCCACCGAGCTCTACTCCGCCGGCGGCCGCACCGTCTACACGGCAATTGTCGACTCGCTCCTCGACGACGCCTTCGCCGGCAAGGGCGTCATCCGCGAGCGCGTCCTGCTCCGCCGGGTCAAGCTCCCCGACATCGTGATGACCGCAATCGAGCAGAAACTCGCCGAGGAACAAAGCGCCCAGAAGATGGAGTTCACGCTCCAGAAGGAGCAGAAAGAGGCCGAGCGCAAGGAAATTGAGGCCGGCGGCATCGCCGCCGCCAACCGCACCATCGCCGGCAGTCTCACCTCGAGCTACCTTACCTGGTACTATGTCGAGGCGCTCAAGCGGGTCGCCGAAGGCACCAACAACACCTTTGTGATAATGCCCTTCGACCAGAAGCTCACCCCGCTCCTCAACGTCAACCGGTAGCGCCTCACCGGCGCGGGGAGCGCCCCGACCGGTCTCAGCCGCCCGGTCGGGTTCTAGGACCGACGCCGCCTCCTGCATCCTGCGGCCCGCGGGACTTCCCGCGGACCGCGCCCTCCGCCGGGCTTGAAAACCGGCCCGCCGCCCGCCACGGACGCGGCCCCGGGCGTTCCCTTGACAGGCCAGCCCTGTGACCGAGAAGACTCTGGGAAGCGACAAGGTGGTATTTTGCGTCCAGAGGAGTAACGGAGTCAAACCCGAGGAGGCGAAATGGCTCAGAAGAGCTGGAAGCGGCTGCTGGCCGAGCTCATCGGCACCTTCTGCCTGGTGTTCATCGGCTGCGGCAGCGCGGTGATCGCCGGCGGCCATATCGGTTTTGCCGGGATATAAGCCGCATTCGGGCTCGCGGTCCTCGCGATGGTCTACGCGGTCGGCCCGGTATCCGGCTGTCACATCAACCCCGCGATATCGGTGGCGATGCTGGTCGCGGGCAAGCAGAAGTTCGTCGATACCATCCTCTACGTGGTCGCACAGTGCATCGGCGCGGTGCTCGCCGCGCTGGTGCTGCTCGCGGTCGCCCGCGGGTTGCCCGGGTATTCACTGGCGGCTAACGGACTCGGCCAGAACGGCTTCGGTGCGCATTCGCCGGCCGGTTACCCGCTGGCCGCGGCGGTGCTCGCCGAGATAGTACTGACCGCCCTGTTCGTGTTCGTCGTCTTCGGTGCGACAAGCGAAAAGGCGCCGGCAGGCTTCGCCGGCATCGCCATCGGCCTGGCGTTGATGTTCATCCACCTTGTCGGCATTCCCATCACCGGCACGTCGGTCAACCCGGCGCGCAGCCTGGGCCCGGCCCTGGTCGTCGGCGGACCGGCCCTGGCCCAGCTCTGGGTGTTCATCGTGGCGCCACTTGTCGGCGGCATCATCGCGGCGCTGGCCTGGCTCCTGGTGCGCGAGGAGACCGTCGCCGCCTGACCCGGGCGGCGCGGAGTTCCGAAAGGCGGCCCGGCTCGCCGCCGAGCGGGTGAACGCCGGCCTCAGCCGGCCGCTCGGGTTCCAGGGCGCGCAACGACCGCAGACGCGGACCGGCCCTGCGTGGGGCCGATCCGTCGCCTCTCACCCCGCCCCTTGCGTCTTCGTCTTCGCCCCGCCGCCCGTCATTTCGACCGACGGCCGCCGCGGCCGGAGTGGAGAAAATCCGGGAAGTGGAGCTTGTCCAATAACCAGCCGATTCGGTTCGTGCATCTATTAGGGGATTGACAGCGTCTGAAGGGCAGTGCTGGTTTCCTCGACAATCCGGCTGCTGGATGAAAGGAGGCGCTGACTCATGCCCATCCGTCCCTATGACAACAGGAACCAGCTCTTTCTGTTGCCGCCGAGCGTGAATGAGTGGATT
>JAWOHE010000069.1:0-5267 GCA_046485285.1 bacterium | reverse complement strand
CTACGATGTCGACATATCGGGTCCCACCGCCCGACGGCGCGGCCCGCTGGGCGAAGTACAGACTGCGCTTCGAGCGCGAAGCCGGCGGCAGGTTGCCGGACGGCAGTTCCGAAACGATGGCCAAGCTGATCAAAGAGCCGGCCCTGATTGCCCGGGTCCAGGCTTCGATGGACGGCCTGCACGCGGTCGAGACCGAGGCCCGGACCGTGCTCTGCACGGCAGGTGTGCCGCCGATGATGTTCGTGTTCTACCTCGACTTCGCGCGTGAGCTCTGGAAGCTCACCAACCGGGTCAGCGGCGACTCGGCGACCGGCGAGGCCGCGGCGCTGGCGGCCAAGTGGCTCGTCCGGGGCCTGGCGTCCGAGGTACTGCGGAAGATCTGCTACCAGGTGTTCAGCATCAGGCTGCCCGCCGGCGAGTAGCCCGGACGGACAGCGCCGCCGGCCCGGTGTTCAGCGGACCTTCACGACCCGGCCGCTCACGCCCCGCGCCGTCGTCACCACGTACACGCCGGGCGCGAGCCGCCGGACGTCGTTCTCACCCTTCTCAAGCCTCGCCACCGTCCGGCCGCCGACGTCCAGCAGCAGCCCGGCCGCCTCGACGCACAGGCGACCCGCGGTCACCGTGGCCCGGACGCGCGCCGGCCGCCCGGCCCCGGACGGCTCCTCCGCTACCCCGCCCGCCTCGTCGCGGATGACGTAGACGTAACTCGGGCCCAGGTGACTGACGTACAGACGCCGGCTGCGCGGGGAGTACGCGAACTGGAAGGGCCACCACTGAACCCTCAGCGTGTCCAGCAACTCCGCGCTGCCGCCCGATAGAACCGTCACCCAGTCGTCGCCGCTCGCACAGTAGATGCGGTCGCTCGCCGCGCTCCACCAGAGACGTTCCGGCCACCCGACAACCCGGGTCTCGGCAACGACCGTGTCCGCCGCCGCGTCGACCAGCAGGACCGCGTGGTAGCTCAGCCCGTCCGAAACGCCGACCGCGACCGTCCCGTGCCCGGCAACGTCCGTCATCGCGCCGGCCACGGAGAGCTCGTGGAACGGAATCCTCTTGATGACGGCGTTCGTGACGCCGTCAATCACCGTCACGTCCTCGTGGCTGTCGCAGTAGAACTTGTCCACCCCCGGGACGTAGCAGGCCGAGTACGGCGGGTGCGGGGACTGCAGCGATATCGTCCTGAGCACCCGGTTCGTCCAGAGGTCGATGACCGACACCGACGACTCGTCGTGATTCAGCACGTACAGCTTCCGGTGCCGGCCGTTGAGAAACATCTTGAGCGGGGAGCGACCGACCGGTATCTCGCAGATGAGCGAGTCCTGCGTGCAGTCGAACACCGCCACCACGTCGCGCTCCGGACACGAGACATACAACCGGTCGCGCATCCCGTCCCAGACGAGCTCGGATGCCCAGTCGCAGGGGATGCTGCGAATGCGTTGATGCGTCCGACCGTCCACGACCAGGATCGAGTCACTCTCCACGGTGTTGTAGTAGGTGCAGTAGACCTTGTGGTCAACCGAGTCGTAGACGACCTGGAAGGCATACCGCAGCTGAATCGCGGCGATGACCCGATTGGCCGCGCAGTCGACCGCGAAGAAAATGCTTCGCTCGCCGGCGCCGTACACCACGTCCATCAGCGGGTTATAGGCCATGCTCCCTACCCAGGCCCCGCCGACGTCAATCGAGTCCTCGACCCACTGACCGTACCCGGTCGCGGCCAGCGCGAGCAGGAGCACGAGGACCGCGGGGCGGAAGCGCCAGCAGGTGGTCATCGGTCTACCCGGTGAGCCGGGCCCGAGCCGCGGCCCCGGGACTGCGGGGACCGCAAGGGCCAGGGCGGCGGGCTCCGGACGGCTTCTTCTGTCGGCGCGCACAGGTCCTCCTTTGCACCACGGTCTTCTGCCGACTCCGGCACCGATGGGCACCCGTCGTGCCGGCTGAGACAGTCCGCACTCTCGCGGCGGTGCCGCCGTCTTCCCCGCGGACAGCCTGAGTGTAGCGCCCCCTCGCCCACCCGTCAAGATGGAGGACGCACCTGCCCGGCCGCACCGTCCCGGCCCCGGGCTGCCCGGGAAGGAAACCGGCCTGTTCGACCGGCACCGGCCGGCTGGATTCGC
Source organism: bacterium (assembly GCA_046485285.1). Taxonomy (GTDB): domain Bacteria; phylum Hydrothermota; class Tepidihabitantia; order Tepidihabitantales; family Tepidihabitantaceae; genus DSBX01. The sequence goes on along the minus strand of JAWOHE010000069.1, from coordinate 3,147 downwards.
CGGTATCCTGCCCCCCCCCGCGCCGGCAACAGGACCCCCGGGAAGTGCAGTGCCCGGTGCGGTGCCCGGGCGGGTTGGCGCAGGAAAGGCCGAGGGACAGACCGCCTACTCGACCAGCACCAGCCGGCCGGATTCACCGCCGTCCGTCCCCCCGGACAGAAGCGCCGGGCGCGCAACTCGTGCGCGCCCGGCCAGTTGGCGTCGGGAGCGGGGAAACAAGGGGGTTTTTTGGTGGGTTGGGAAGGAGGGATACCCGCTCCCGACAGTCTGCTAAATTGTCATCTAATCCTCAAGCCTCAACTCAATCTCACCATCTCTGCGCGCGGCCTCGACCCGTTTCGGGTTCCGTTCGAGAATCAGCCGTGCGAGCGGATTCTCGAGCCGCCGCTGAATTGTCCGCTTCAAAGGCCTCGCTCCGAAGTCCGGGTCGAAACCTTCTTCTGCCAGCAATTCCTTTACCCCGTGACTGATTATAACCTCTACCCCGCTCGCTGTCAAACGCTCCGTCAAATCGCCGAGCTGGATGTCGACGATCTTCGCGATGTCCTCGCGCGACAGCGGGTTGAAGACCACCGTCTCGTCGACCCGGTTCAGGAACTCGGGCCGGAAGCTCCGCTTGAGCAGTCCCTGGAGTTCGTCGCGGTCGAACCGCCCGGCCCGGGCCAGCTCGGTCCCGAGGTTCGAGGTCATTATGATGATGGTGTTCTTGAAGTCCACCGTCCGGCCGTGGCTGTCGGTCAGCCTGCCCTCGTCGAGGATCTGGAGCAGGATGTTGAAGACGTCGTGGTGCGCCTTCTCGATCTCGTCGAGCAGGACGACCCGGTACGGCCGCCGCCGCACCGCCTCGGTGAGCTGGCCGCCCTCCTCGTAGCCGACGTAGCCGGGCGGCGCGCCGACCAGCCGCGACACGGTGTGCCGCTCCATGTACTCCGACATGTCGATGCGGACGATGGCCTCCTCGGTGTCGAACAGCGACCGGGCCAGCGTCTTGGCGAGCTCGGTCTTGCCGACTCCGGTCGGGCCGAGGAAGATGAACGTCCCGATCGGCCGGCGCCGGTCGCCGATGCCGGCGCGCGCGCGCCGGATCGCGTCCGCGACCGCCGCCACCGCCTCGTCCTGGCCGACCACCCGCTGGTGGATTTCCTCCTCGAGTCGGAGCAGCTTCTCGCGCTCGCTCTCGAGCATGTTCTTCACCGGTATGCCGGTCCACTTGCCGACGACCTCGGCGATGTCCTCCTCGGTCACCTGCTCGCGCAGCAGCCGGTTCGCGCCCGACTTCTCCTCGAGCGCGGCGAGCTGTTTCCGCAGTTCGCCCAGCCGGCCGTATTCGAGTTCGGCCGCCTTGTTCAGGTCGTAGCGCCGCTTGGCGTCCTCGATGTCGCGGCCGACTTTCTCGATCTCGGCCTTGAGCGCCTGCCGCCGGTCGACATCCCCCCGCTCGGCCTCCCACTGGGCGCCGAGCCGCTTCTGCTCCTCCCTCAAGTCGGCGATCTCCTTCTGGATCTCCTGCCGCCGCGCCTTCGACGCCGCGTCGGTGTCGCGCTTGAGCGAAAGCTCCTCCATCTCGAGTTGCATCAGCTTCCGGTCGACCTCGTCGAGCTCGACCGGCTTCGAGGTGATCTCCATCTTCAGCTTCGCCGCCGCCTCGTCGACGAGGTCGATGGCCTTGTCGGGCATGAACCGGTCCGAGATGTAGCGGTTGGCGAATGTCGCCGCCGCGACAAGCGCCGCGTCGGTAATCTGGACGCCGTGGTGGAGCTCGTAGCGTTCCTTCAGGCCCCGGAGAATCGAGATTGTCTCCTCGACCGTCGGCTGGTCGACGTAGACCGGCTGGAACCGCCGCTCGAGCGCCTTGTCCTTCTCGACGTACTGCCGGTACTCGTCGAGCGTCGTCGCGCCGATCGTCCTGAGCTCGCCCCGGGCCAGCATCGGCTTCAGCAGGTTGCCGGCGTCCACCGCGCCCTCGGCCTTGCCCGCGCCGACGACCGTGTGCAGCTCGTCGATGAACAGGATGATCCGGCCCTCGGACGCGCCGACCTCCTTGAGCACCGCCTTGAGCCGGTTCTCGAACTCGCCCCGGTACTTCGCCCCGGCGATGAGCGAGCCCATGTCGAGCGCGACGACCCGGCGGTCCTTCAGCGACTCGGGCACGTCGCCCCGGATCACCCGCTGGGCCAGACCCTCGACGATCGCGGTCTTGCCCACGCCCGCCTCGCCGATCAGCACCGGGTTGTTCTTTGTCCGGCGCGAGAGCACCTGGATGACCCGGCGGATCTCGTCGTCCCGGCCGATGACCGGGTCGAGCTTGCCTTCCTTCGCGAGCGCGGTGATGTCCCGGCCGTACTTCTCGAGCGGCTGGTACTGGCCCTCGGCCGACTGGTCGGTCACCCGCTGGCTGCCGCGCAGTTCGCGCAGGACCGACAGCAGCTTCTGCCGGTCGAGTCCGAAGGTCTTGAAGACCCGCGCCGAGTCGCCGTCCTTGAGCTCGACGATGCCCAGCAGCAGGTGCTCGGTCGAGACGTACTCGTCCTTGAACCGCTTCGCCTCGGCCTCGGCCGACTGGAGCGCGCGGTTCGCGCGCGCCGACATCGAAAGCTGGGTCCCGCCGGTGACCTTCGGCCGGTCGCGGAGCGAAGCCTGGATGTGCTGGAGAACCTGGGCCGGCTCGAGGCCTGCCTTCGCGAGCAATTGCGGCACCAGCCCTTCTTCCTGCTCGAGCAGGGCGAGCAGGATGTGTTCGGCGTCAAGCTCGGAATGTTCGAAACGCTGGGCCCCGGCCTGGGCCGCGACCAGCGCCTCCTGTGCCTTCTCGGTGAACCTGTTCAAATCCATATCTCATTCTTTAGACGGCCCGCCCGGCGCCCGGATTCAGCGGCCGGGCCTAACCGCCGCCGTTCCCGGGCGTTAGCGGAAGCGGCGTCCGGCGCAGCGCAGGGTCACGCGGTCACCGTCATCTGAGTTCTAGCCCGGGCACATGGTGACCCCCTGCGGACGGCCGCGAGGTCGGCGGGCATTCCGCCGAAGGACTGGGCAATGCTGAGAGGAGAGGTGCGAGCGATACGGCTCCGGGTGGAGACGAGATGAGGCATCGAGTTCACGGCCATTCTGGTTATGCTTGTGTGGCCAAACAGAAGCGCCAGAAAGGTG
>JAWOHE010000023.1:0-13061 GCA_046485285.1 bacterium | reverse complement strand
AGCTCGAGCATCTCGTCCCGGTCCAGCGCAGCCAGCACCTGCGCACCCGCCGACCGGACCCTTCGACTTGCGGCCGACGACCATCTGCTGTACCTTCTCACGCGGTTCTCCTTTCGTTGTTAACCCAGATGATACCATCCGGGCAGGGGAACCGCTCTCCCTAATTTCAACTAAGATCGGGACATCCTCCGACTCAACGCGGGCCCGGATTCCCTCGAGGATCGGGACGAGGTCGCTCGAGTACTCGAGCGGCGAGTCGCCCCAGCCGCCCCGGACCGACAGCACGAGGACGTCGCAATCGAGTTCGCAATCCAGCAGGTCGGCGAAATGGGTGCAGGTAGGTGGGAAGCGCCATCCGGCCGGAACGACTTCGGCCGCGGTCTCCGCGCCGAGCACGCGGTCAGTGACCACCAGTCGGGTGCAGGATGCGAGCAACGCGAGGCCGACGAGCAGAGACAATGCCGCGCACGCAGGCGCGCCGGCGCGGCTGCCGTTCGCGGCCCGGGCCGCCTGCCGGCCTTGCTCTGGGCTGATTTCTTCGCTCACGGTGCCTGCCTCGTCCGGATTGTCCCGACTCAGGTTAGCGACCGCCGCCCGGCAGTCAAGGGCGTCGTCGGGGCAGGGCCGGGGTTGATTGGGGCGGGGTTTCGGCTAACTTAGGCAGTGGTAGATATGGTTGCGCGCTGTCCCTGGCCGCTGGATGACCTGGTGATGATCGCCTACCACGATACCGAGTGGGGCGTGCCGGTGCACGATGACCGGAAGCACTTCGAGTACCTGCTGCTCGACGGGTTCCAGGCCGGGCTTTCCTGGGCAGTCGTCCTGCACAAGCGGGAGGCGTTCCGCGCGGCGTTCGCCGGGTTCAACCCGGAGCGCGTGGCGGCATTCACGACGGCCCGCGTCGGGGAGCTGCTCTGTGACCCGGGAATAGTCCGCAACCGGCAGAAGATCAAGGCGGCGGTGAGAAACGCCCAAGCCTTCCTGCGGGTGCGGGAGGAGTATGGCAGCTTCGACGAGTACATCTGGCAGTTCACCGGCGGAGTGACGAAGGTGAACCGCTGGCGGACGCTCAGGAGTCTACCCACGACGTCGACCGAGTCGGATGAGATGTCGATGGGTCTGCGTTCGCGCGGGTTCACATTCTGCGGCTCGACGATCTGCTACGCCTACATGCAGGCGGCCGGGATGGTGAACGACCACCTGGTGAGATGCTTCCGACACCGCGAAGTGCAGGGAGACAAGGGATTGTCAAACCGGGGCGGGTGAGAGATGATGGTGGAAGTCGGCTGGTTCGAGACCATGGCAAAGAGGGGAGCGGTGCGATGATGATTCACGGCACGGCGGGCGCAATCCTGGCCATCGCGCTAGGAACGTTCGTCTGTTTCTTCGGTTACCGGTTGTTACGGGTGACGCTTGGCGTGGCCGGTTTCACAGTCGGCGCCGGGCTGGGCTGGTTCGTGGGGTCGGGCATTACCGGCATCGCGCCAGTGGTGACTCTGCTGATTGCCCTGGCCGGGGGCGCGCTGGGCGCGGTGCTGGCTGTGGTCATCTTCAAGGTCGGGGTGTTCCTGCTCGGGGCGGGCATCGGCGCTATGCTCGCGTTGTTCGTGTTCGCCGGGAGCGGCGGCACCGGCTCGGCGCTCGCGGTTGGCGCGGTCGCGTTGGTATTCGGCGTCGTGACGGTCTTCCTCGAACGGGCGATGGTCACGGTTCTGACCGCGCTGGCCGGGGCCTGGGGCGTTGCGCTGGGCGCGTTCCACCTGGCTCGCTGGCTGGACATGAGCCGGGGGATTTCGGCGCTGGCGCCGGCCAACGTCGGCCCGGGCCGCCTGCCGGTGATTGCCGGTGCATGGTTGCTGCTGGCCCTGGTCGGGATGCTGGCCCAGTTCGGGCAGGCTCGGACGAGACGCTGAGCGGGGCGGGATGCTGCTCATTGTCTGGCTCGGGGCGATGCTGCTTGCGGCTGCGGCCGGTGCCTGGGCGTTGGTGGCGGCGTTCCCGGAGGCCTACGGCGCGGGCCGGCGCCGGTTCGTCCGTGCCGGGTTGATTGCCGCGATGGTGCTGGCCGGGATGCTGCTGCTGGCCGGGCTGACACTGGTCATCTTCATTCCGCTTGTCGGATCGCGCCAGTGATTCCCGCCGGTTGAGCCGGCGCTCAGACCGGCTATAGTTCCCCCGTGACTTCCCAGACTCCGCTCGAGCGGCCCGGCCTCGGCCGTTCGATCTGGCGCATCGCCTGGCCGGTGATGCTGATGCACCTGCTCTACACCGCGCTCTCGATCACCGACCTATTCTGGGTCGGACGGCTGGGCCCGGCTTCGGTGGCGGCGGTCGCGCTGGGCGGGTCGGTGATGGCGGTGCTGTTCTCGATCGGGCAGGTGTTCGGGGTCGCGACGCTGGCGCTGGCGGCGCGAGCGTCCGGCGCGGGCAGCCGCGCGGGCGCGGTCGCCGCGCTCCGGCACGCGGTCGTGCCGGCGGTAGCGGTCGCGGCAGTCATCGCCGCGGCGGGCATCCCGCTGGCCGGGACAATCCTGCGGCTCCTGCGCGCCGCGCCCGAAGTCGTGACCGCGGGCGCGGGCTACCTGGTCGTGCTGTTCGCCTACCTTCCGGCGTTCTTCGCCGGGATGACGGCCTACTCGCTGTTCCAGGCGACTGGCGATACCCGGACGCCGATGTTCGTCATTCTCGCCACGAACCTGTTCAATGCTGCGCTCGACCCGGTGCTGATCTTCGGCTGGTTCGGTCTGCCGCAGTTGGGCGTGCTCGGCGCGGCGCTGGCGACCGCTGCGAGCCACCTCCTGTACCTCGTCATCGTTGGCGCTATTCTGCGCCGGCGCGGACTGCTCGTCCTCGGCGGGCGGTTCGAGTGGCAGCGGGTGCGGACGGTATTCCGTGTCGGCGTTCCGGCCGGGCTCGCGGAGGTTACTCGACCGGTGACCGGGATGCTCCTGTTCTCGATCGTCAACGGGTTCGGCGTTGCGGCGGCGGCGGCGTTCGGCATCGGGCTGCGCCTGCTGGGGGTGATCTTCATCTACCTGGCGGCGCTGCAGTCGGCGGGCGAGGCACTGGTCGGGCAGAGCCTGGGCCGGAAGGACCCGGACTTTGCCCGGGCGGTGAGCCGCAGGGTGGCGCTGGTTGCCGTGCTGCTTCAGCTCGCGGTGATGCCGCTGGTCTTCGCGTTTGCGCCGCTGGTGGTGCGGGTATTCTCGGCCGACCCGGAGGTCATCCGGGTCGGGACCGGTTACCTGCGGGTACTCGCGCCGTTCCTGGTGCTGGCCGGGCTGAACATCGGCTGGGCGAGCGCCCAGCGCGGCGCGGGCGACACCCGGCCGCCGATGCTCGCCGCGGTCGCGGCGAACTGGGTGGTGAAGCTGCCGCTCGCCTGGGTGCTGGCGCACTTGACCGGTCTCGGGGTAAGCGGCGTGTGGTTCGGGATCGGCGTGTCGGTGGCGGCAGAGTCAGCACTGCTCGGCGCGAGCTACCGCAGTGGACGGTGGCTTGTCAGGGAGCTTGAATGGCAATGAAGGCGAGGAAGCGGGTAAAGACAAGCTCAAGCTCGACGACGGCGAGCGCGCGAGCCAGGACGACGCCGCGTCCGAAGAGGCGCGCGAAGCTCGAGTTCCGGCCGGTGGAGCGGCACGATCGCGCGACGGTCGCGCGCATCTGCAGGCGGACCTGGCACGGCTGGGACTACCTGATGCTGTTCTTCAATCGCTGGGTGCGCGAGCCCGACTTCCTCGGAGCCGCGCGCGCGGGACGGCTCGTCGGGTTCGCCAAGGCGACCGAGCTCGCGCCCGGCCACTGGTGGATGGAGGGCCTGCGGGTGGACCCGGCCGAGCGGCACAAGGGCATTGCGACCGCGCTGTCGGCCGAGTTGCTTCGGCGGACGCTGGCGCGGAGTCCCGTGTCCGTCCGCCTCGCGACGACGGACGAGAATGCCTACTCGCTCGCGGTCATCCGGCGGACCGGTTTCCGGGAGCTCTACCGGAGCGGGATGTTTCGCGCCGCGCCGCCGCCGGCCACGCCCGGCCCGGCGCCGGTGCGGGTCGGCGCGGAGGAGGCCGGCCGCTTCCTCGCCGCAAGTCGGGAGCTGGCGGCGAACCGCGGCCTCCTGCCCCACACCTGGCACTTCGCGCCCTGCGACCGGACGCTGCTCGCCCGGCTGGCACGGCAGGGCGCGCTGCTTGGCTACCGGCGGGGCGGACGGCTGAGCGGCCTGCTCATCGTCCGGCCGCACCGCTACCGGCCGAAGGACCTCGACATTTCCTTCGCCGGAGGCGAAGACGCTGCGGTCGCCGGGTTCAGGGCGTACCTGGGCCGGCGGGCCCGGCGCTGCGGCACCGAGACGGTCTCGACGATGGCGGCGAGTCCGGTGATGCGGACGGTGGTGCGCCGGCTGGGCCTGAAGCCCCACCGGGGGCTCAGGCGGGTCTACGTGCTTGAGTACCCGGTTGCCGGCGACCAGGAACCGGCTAGTCGCTCGGATTGGGCAGGACGAAGTAGCGCACCGCCGACCAGGCGGTCGGCGCGTTCCAGCGGCGGGCGTTGTCGGCGCGCACCCGCCACCAGTAGACACCGTACCGGCTCAGCCTGACATCGGCGTCCGTGCCGAGGACGCGCTCGAGCCGGGGGAGCGCGAGATTCTCTTCGGCCAGCACCGAGTCGCGGAAGACCTCGACCTGATAGAAGTCCGCGCCCGGGACTGAGGTCCAGCCGAGCGTGACGTTCTGCGGGTAGGCGTAGTTGCGGGTGTTCTCGCCGTTGGCCGGGACGATGAGCGCAGGCGGCGCGGGCGGAGGCGGGAGGTTGGGATCGCGGTACTCGTAGTCGAAGGGGTCCTGGCAGGCGGCGACCAGCAGAAGTGACAGCGCCAGGACACGAAGGCCCGGCAGCCGGAGTGACCGACAGGGGACCGGAGACCCAGGACCGGGAACCGGGTGTCCGTCTCCTGTCGTCCGTCTCCCGTTTCCGGTCAGCGTAGCTGCGGCCATCACAACTCCGCGAACCTCGGCCGGGCGAAGATGACCTGGCCGGATTCGGTGTCGAGCGAGCCCTGGACGACGACCTCGACTTCCTGGCCGAGCATCGAAGCGCCCTTGTCGACGACGACCTTGACGCCGCCATCGAGGTAGCCGATGCCCTCGTCCTTTTCCTTGCCGCGCTTGGTGACGCGGATCCGGAGGACGTTGCCGGCGGACTGGACCGGCTTGAACAGGCCATAAAGCTCGGCGACAGAGACGACGCTCAGGCCGTTGGCCGCGGCCCGGAGGTCGGGCCGGATGGTCAGCAGGGTCGCCTTCTGGCGTCGGGCCTCGGCAAGGAGCTGCTCCGGGTCGGCGAGCCGGCGCTCGGCCTTGACCTGGAGGCCCTTCACCTTCTTGAGCCGGGAAGTCGCCTCGCGGGCGCGGTCGGCCAGGTGGCGGGCTTCATCATCGGCAGACTCGGCCGGCGGCTCCGGAAGGAGCAGGCGACCGGTAATCAGGCCGTACTCGAAGAAACGGGTGACCCGCAGGTCGGCCAGTGTCTCGAGGTCAAGTGCGAAGACGGGGGGCTTGCGGAAAAGCATCGATTCCTCCGGGGGCGGGGTTCGGGGCGCGGCCGGCCATCAGGATGAACCACAAAGGCACGAAGAAAGAAGGGGGTTCTGGGTTCGGACCCAAGGGACTTCAGTCTTTGTGTCTTGGTGTTCACTCCGGCCGCCGGGGACCGGGGCATAGGAGGACGGATGACCGGGGACGGGTGACCGGAGACCGGGGACCCGAGACCGGGGACCGGGTGTCTATCTCCCGTCGTCCGTCCTCCGTCTCCCGTCATCCGTCGTCGGTCTTCCGTCTCCGTCAGCGCGTCACCCCGAGCGCTTCGAGCGCATCGCGGGCCGAATCCACGCCGATGGTTTCGATCCCGGCCGTCGCCTTGAGCTCGCGCGACAGGTTGCGCCGGGACATCACAATACGACCAAACCCGAGCCGGGCCGCTTCGTTGATGCGGGCCTCGGCCCGGGAGATACTGCGGACTTCGCCACCGAGTCCGACCTCGCCGACCAGCACCGCGTCGGCGGGCAGGGGCTGGTTGCGAACCGACGAGGCGAGCGCGGCCACGACGGCCAGGTCCGCGGCCGGCTCGCGGACTTTCAGTCCGCCGGCCACGTTGAGAAAGACGTCCTGGCCCGAGGTGGTCACGCCGGCCCGGCGCTCGAGGACGCAGAGCAGCATGCTGAGGCGCCGGTTGTCGAATCCGGTCGCAACCCGCTGGGGCAGGGCGTAAGGGGTGGCGGCCGCCAGGGCCTGGATCTCGACGAGCAGCGGGCGGCTGCCCTCGAGGGTGGCGGCGACCGCGGAGCCCGAGACGTCGGGCTTGCGGTCGGACAGGAAGAACCGGGACGGGTTGGACACCTCGACGAGCCCGGCATCGGCCATCTCGAAGACGCCGATCTCGTCGGTCGCGCCGAAGCGGTTCTTGACTGCCCGGATAATACGGTACTGCTGGAAGCGCTCGCCCTCGAAGGACAGCACCGTGTCGACCACGTGCTCGAGTGTCTTGGGCCCGGCGATGGCGCCGAACTTGGTGACGTGACCGATGAGGATGGTGGTAATGGTCCGGGCCTTCGCAAGCCGGAGCAGTTCGGCCGCACACTCCCGGACCTGGGCGACACTGCCCGGCGCGCTGGTCAGCCGGGCCGAGAACACGGTCTGGATCGAGTCGATAACCATCAGCCCGGGCTGGACCTCGGCCGCGGCCTCGACGATGTCCTCGAGGCCAACCGCGCAGAGCAGGTGGACGTTGTCGCCGGCGACGCCGAGCCGCTCGGCCCGGAGCCTTATCTGCTCGGCCGACTCCTCGCCCGAGACGTAGAGCAGGCGGGTGCCGGCGCCGGCGAGCTTGTCACAGATCTGGAGCGTCAGGGTCGACTTGCCGATGCCGGGCTCGCCGCCGATGAGTATCAGCGAGCCCGGGACGAGCCCGCCGCCGAGGACGCGGTCGAGCTCGCCGATCCCGGTCGGTGCGCGGGCAGTGCGGGCGGCCCGGACCTCGGAAAGCCGGACGGGCCGGGCCGTCTCACCGGTCGCCCGGCGGTTGCGGACCGGGCTCGCCGGCGCGCGTTGTTCCTCGACAAGGGTGTTCCAGGCCCCGCAGGCCGGACAGCGGCCGAGCCAGCGCGCGCTCTCGCCGCCGCAGTCCTGGCAGACGAAGACGGTGGCGGCGGTGCTCCGGCGGGCCATCACTCGGGCAGGTAGACGTCGGGCGGCTCGGGTCCCGGGTCAGCCGGCCGCGACTCCTCGGGCGGGCCGGAAGCGCCGCCAAGGTACGGGTTCTCGAAGCGCATGCAGTCGCCGAGGAAGGTCAGCTTGATGCTGCCGAGCGGGCCGTTGCGCTGCTTGGCGATGATGACGTGGGCGGTGTCGTCGACGCCGGAGTCCTCGGGTTTGTAGAACTTGGGCCGGAACAGCAGGAGGACGACGTCGGCGTCCTGTTCGATTGCGCCCGACTCGCGTAGGTCGGAGAGCTGGGGTCGCTTGTCGGGCCGGGCCTCGGGCGCGCGAGAGAGCTGGGACAGCACGACGACCGGAGTGTTGAGCTCTTTGGCCATCGACTTGAGACTGCGGGTGGTGTCGGAGATTTCCTGCTGGCGGTTACGCTCGCGGCGGCCGGAGAAGTGCGCCTCCATCAGCTGGAGGTAATCGATGACGATGAGCCCGACCGGGGTCTCAGCCTTGAGCCGGCGGGCGCGGGCGCGGATGTCGAGCGCGTTGAGCGCCGGCGAGTCGTCGATGTGGATCCGGGCGTCGCGGAGCGGGCCGAGCCCGGCCGCCAGCCGGGCCCGCTCCGGCTGTTTCAACATTCCCCGGCGCAGGTTCATCATCGAGACGCCGGCCTCGGCGCAGATGAGCCGCTGGACGAGCGCCTCGGTCGCCATCTCAAGCGAGAAGATCGCGACTGGAATGTTGCTGCGCAGGCTGGCGTTGACCGCGATGTTGAGCGCGAGCGAGGTCTTGCCCATCGAGGGCCGGCCGGCGATGATGACGAGGTCGCCCTTCTGGAAGCCAGAGGTCTTCTCGTCGAGCTCGGCGAAACCGGTCTCGACGCCGGTGATGAGCCGCTTCTCGCGGCTGACCGCCTCGATGCGCTCCATCGCCGGCATCAGCAGTTCCTGGAGCTTCTCGAAGCCCTTGCGGGTGCCGGCCTGGCGGATGTCGAAGATCCGCTGTTCGGCCTCGTCGAGGAGCTCGTCGACCGGCCGGGTGTCGTCGTAGCTCTTCTGGACGATCTCGGTCGCGGTATCGATGAGCTGGCGCTGGGTCGACTTCTCGAGGACGAGCCGGGCGTGTTCCTCGCAGTGGGCCGCGGTCAGCACCGCTTCGAGCAGCGAGGACAGGAACGGCAGGCCGCCGACGTTGTCGAGCTCCTTGGCCCGTTTGAGCTCGCCCGCGACGGTGACGACGTCGACCGGCCGGCTGGCGTCGAAACAACTGGTGATGGCCGAGTAGATCTTGCGGTGGGCGTCGAGGTAGAAGTGCTCGGGCGAGTGGCCGAGGACCTCGAGCACGCGGGCGACCGCCTCGGAGTTGAGGAGCATTGCGCCGAGCACCGCCACCTCGGCATCGAGCGCCTGGGGCGGCCGGCGGCCGACGATCTCGTCCACGCTAGCCACGGGCTTTCTCAAGCAGGCGCGCGGCCTCGGCGACCAGCCGCCGGCTGAACCGATCCTTGGATTGCCCGGCCAGCCGGGTCACGCGGCCGCGGGCCGGGACGAGCGTCGCGCGGATGGTGTCGGCGCCGGCGGTCGGGTAGGGGTTGGCGACGATGAGGTCGAGCCGCTTGGCGTGCAACTTCGTCCGGGCGACTGCGGTCGACGGGTCGTGGGAGAACCCGATGACCACTGGCGGGCGATGTTCGGCCGTCACGGTCTTCAGGATATCAGGGGTTTTCTCGAGCACAAGCGAAAGCCGGCGGTCGTGGGTCTTCGCCCGGGCCGGCCGGGCCGGCCGGTAGTCGCCGACCGCCGCGCACATCACGAGGATGTCGCAGTCGCGGACAGCCCGGCGGAGCGCGGCCAGCATCGAGTCGGCGGTGGTCGCGGTCTCGATCGGCAGCGCGGCCGGGGGCGAAACCGAGAGCGCGCCGCAGACCAGCCGGACGTCGGCGCGGGCGAGCCGGAAAGCGCGGGCGAGCGCGAGTCCGAGCCGGCCGCTCGAGCGGTTGGTTAGGACCCGGACCGGGTCAAGCGGCTCCTCGGTGCGGCCGGCGGTGACGACGACCCGGGCGCCCGCCAGGTCGGGCAGGCGTCCGGCGCCGGCGGCTGCGGCGAGCACTGCGGCAGCGAGGTCCTCGACGTCGGCGAGCCGGCCGGCGCCGCGGTCGCCGCAGGCGAGCTCGCCCGGCTCGGGCAGGACCACGACGCAGCCGTCGGCCTCGAGCCCGGCGAGGTTGCGCCGAACCGAGGGGTGTTCCCACATCCGGGTGTTCATCGCCGGGGCGAGGATGACCCGGCCGGCGCGGAGCTTCTCTGGCGGGACGGCGAGGAGCAGGGTCGAGAGCAGGTCGTCGGCGATGCCGGCCGCGAGCTTGCCGAGGCAGTTGGCGGTCGTCGGCGCGACCAGGACGACGTCGGCCCAGCCGGCGAGGTCGACGTGGGCGATGCGCGCGTCGGCGGCCGGTCCGGGTCGGCGGCGGGGAAAGAGCTCGTGGGCGACCGGCCGGCCGGCGAGCGTGGCGAAGCTCTCGGTGCCGAGCAGGCGGCGGGCGGCCGCGGTCATCACGACCTGGACCTCCCAGCCGAGCCGCCGGAACCGGCGGACGAGCTCGAGCGCCTTGTAGGCGGCGATGCCGCCGGTGACGCCGAGCAGGAGCCGCTTTGGACGGCTGGCCATCTCCGGCCCGCGGGTCCGTCTCCGCGCTAGAACGCGCGGCCGAAGGCGGCGGGCTCGCGCCAGGTCCGGGTGTGCGCCTCGCCGTAGCCTTCGCGGGTGAGGGCCTCGACCTCGGCATCGGTCAGCTTCTCGTAGTGGAGGTCGGCCTCGATGAGCTGGCGGAGCGAATGCTCGAAGACGTTGCCGACAATCTTGCTCTCGCCGCGGACCTGGGCTTCGATGCCGTCGCGGGCGATCAGGGAGGCGAGGTTCAGCGCCTTGTACTTGTTCGGGTACTTGGTCCAGATTCGTTCCAGCGAAGTGTATTTCATCGGCGTTTCCTTTCGGCGACCCGGCGGGAGGTGCGGCAGCGCTCGGCCCGGATGATGGCCAGCACCGCCTCGACCGCCCGGTCGAGCCGGTCGTTCAGGATAGTGTAATCGAAATCCGGCATCGCGGCAAGCTCGGTCTCGAGCTCGGCCTCGCGCCGGCGGATGACCTCGGCCGAGTCGGTGCCGCGGCCGCGCAGGCGCCGGGCGAGCTCGCGCCGGTCCGGGACGGTGATGAAGATACCGACCGTGCCGGGCAGGGCACGCTTGACTGCGCGCATGCCCTGGATGTCGAGGTCGGCGATGACGTCCCGGCCGGCGCGGAACCGGGCCGCGAGGAAGGCCCGGGGCGTGCCGTACCAGTGGTCATAGACCCGGGCGTGCTCGACGAGCCCGTCCCGGCGCAGGAGCGCCCGGAACCGGGCCTCGCTCGCGAACCGGTAGTCCCGGCCGTTGGCCTCGCCGGGCCGGCGCGGCCGGGTCGTCACCGATACCGAGTAGGCGACGTGCGGGTCGCGGCGGACGACCTCGTGACAGATCGAGGTCTTGCCCGCGCCGGACGGCGAGCTCAGGACGACGAGGAAGGGCAGGTGGCCCGGCCGGCTACTCGACATTCCGGACCTGCTCCTTGAGCTTCTCGATCTCGCCCTTAATCTCGATCGCCCGGCCCGAGACGACGAGGTCGCGGGCCTTGGCCGCGAGCGTGTCGGTCTCGCGGAGCATCTCCTGGGCGATGAAGTCGAGCTTCTTGCCCGAGGTCGAGGCGGCCGAGAGCGCCTTGATGAAGATGCTGCAGTGGCTCCTCAGTCGGACGCACTCCTCGTGGATGTCCACCTTCTCGGTGATGAAGGCGACCTCCTCGAGGATCCGCTTCGGGTCAGCGTCGACGCCGAGGTCCTTGAGCTGGGTGAGCAGGTTCTGGCGGCGCTCCTTGAGCCGGAGCGGGACCCGGGCCTCGATGTGGCGCACCGCCCGGCGGATGCGGTCGACGCGGCCGCGCAGGTCGCGGACGGTGTTCGCGCCCTCGGCCCGGCGCATCCGGACCAGCCGGTCGAGCGCCTCGTTGAGCAGGCGGCGGGTGCCGCGCCAGAGCCGGGCGCGGTTGCGCTCGGATTTCTCGGCGGCGACGACGCCCGGGAACTGCACGAGCGTCGCGATGTCGACCTCGCCGGGCAGGTCGTAGGCCCGCCTCAGCTCGCGGGTGAGCTTGAGGTAGTCGCGGACGATGCGGTGGTCGAGCCGGATCACCGGCGCGTCGGCGGCCTCGTCCATCGCGATCTGGAGCTGGACGTAGCCGCGCTTGACCCGGCGGCGGATCATCTCCCGGATATCGCCTTCGTGGCCGGCCAGGGCGGAGGGCAGCCTGGGGACGATTTCGAGAAACTTGTGGTTGACCGACCGGATGTCGACGACGACCGCGCTGTTCCACGGCGCGATCAAGCCCTCGGCCCGGCCGACTCCGGTCATGCTCTGGATCATCTGCGCTCCTGTTCAGGCCGCGCCGTTCCCGGCGTCCGGCTCATCGAGCATTATCGTCACCGGCCCGCTGTTGACGAGGCTGACCGCCATCCGGGCGCCGAACCGGCCGGTCCGGGTCGGGACGCCGAGATGGCCGAGTTCGGACGCGAACCGCTCGTAGAGCTCGCGCGCCCGGTCGGGCGCGGCCGCGCCGGTGAACGACGGCCGCAGGCCCCGGCTCGTGTCGGCATAGAGCGTGAACTGGGACACCACCAGCGCCGCGCCGCCGGTGTCGGCGAGCGAGCGGTTCATCCGGCCCGCCTCGTCCTCGAACACCCGCAGGCGGGCGACCTTCGACGCAAGCCGCCGGCAGGTTGACTCGTCGTCGGACGGGCCGACGCCGAGCAGGACCAGGAAGCCCGGGCCGATCTCGCCGACCGTCTCGCCGTCGGCGGTCACTCGCGCCTCGCTCACGCGCTGGAGCAGGGCCCTCACTTCCGCGGCCCCAGCGCCGCGACCAGCGCGGCAGCGAAGCGGCGCTCGGTGTCCGGGCCGGCCGCGGTGACGATGTTGCCGTCGGTGACGACCGGCGTGAAGACGAACCGGGCGTCGTGGGCGGTGATGAGCTCGGGCGCCCCGGACTCCCGATAGAATGCGGCCCGGCGGCCCTCGAGCACGCCGGCGCGGGCGAGTATCGTCACCGCGAGCCCGTTGGCCGCGACCGGCTTGCCCGCCGCGACGAAGCCGCGCACCGCCGCGTGGAGCGTCGAATCCTGCCAGTGGAGCACCGCGCCCGAGCCGCCGACCAGCACCAGCGCGGCGAAGTCGTCGGGCACCAGCCCGGACCGGTCGAGCTCGGGCCGGACGACGGTGTTCGCGTAGCCGCTCGCGATGCCGGTATCGGCGCCGACGATGACCGGACGCCAGCGGGCGTGGACCAGCGTCCGGTGGACGAACTGGAAGACTTCCTCGTCGAACAGCATCGGCGGCACGAACACCGCGACCCGGCGCTCCGGGTGCGAGACCTCGCCCGGGTCAATCGTCCGCGCGGCGTTGGCCGGGGTAATCTGCGCCTGCCCGGCCGTGAGCGCGAGCAGGAGCCCGAGCACGACGGCCGACGCGCGGTGCCGGTTCGAGGCAGTCCAAAGGGTGGCGGGCACAAACTAGAAGGATAGTCAGCCGCCCGGATTTGTCAAGCTGGCGGCCCGGGCTGGGGCGCTGAACGGCGTCCGGCATCTGAGCCCGGCGTGTACTTCGTCCGCAGGCAGGACACCGGCGAGTCGGCCCGACTGGTGCTGGTCGAGTAGCGCGGGTTGGTCTGAACTCCCCGGCGCAAGCGCGCGGTGTGCCGCACCGGGCACTGCACTTCCCGGCGGTCAGGGGTGCGGCGGGAGAGAGTCGCTGGCGGCAGCCGGCCGTCAATTCG
>JAWOHE010000008.1:0-33055 GCA_046485285.1 bacterium | reverse complement strand
GGCGCCTTGAAGCCGGCCGCGACGTCGGCCCGGACTACCGTCCCGTCGAGTATCTTGTCCGACGTCACCGCGCCCGTCGCGATGTCAGCCGCCGCAATCGCGCCGTCGGTTATCATCGCCGAGGTCACCGAGTTGGCCTGGCCTTCGTTGACGAACCGGGCATCAAGCGCGGTCGTGTCCTTGCCCTGCAGCCTGTGGCTGTTGGCCGCCACCCGCGCGCTGTCCACTGCCGGCGCAGCGCGGGCGTAGTCCGCGGTGTCCGAGAAGGGCGCTTTGAAGCCCGTGGCTACGTCACCGCGAACGATGGTGCCGTCCACCACCATTGCGGACGTGACGGAATTCGTCTGCCCGGTCCGCACGAATCCGGTCGTGTCCTTGCCCTGGAGTTGTCGGCTGTCGTAGCTCGCGACCGCTACGCCGGCGCTGTCGACGTAGGGATGTATGTGTGCCGACTTCGCGAAGTAAGTTGTATCCTTGGTCTGCAGGAGATGCGCGTTCCCGGCCACGCGCGCGCTATCGGTTGCCGGCGCGGCCCGCGCGTAGTCCGCGGTGTCGGCGAGCGGGGCTTTGAAGCCGGCCGCGACGTCGGCCCGGGCTATCGTCCCGTCGAGTATCATCGCCGAGGTAACCGAGCTCGCCTGCCCTTCGTTGACGTAGCGGGCGTCGGTGTAGCTGAGATTGAGCCGGACGTTGCCGGTCGTGGTTATCGGGTTCGGCACGCAGGTGATGCCGGTGTCCTGGTAGACATTCGTCACCCCGGTCCCGCCGCCGGTGTTGTCCGGACCGGGAGCCCAGGCGCTGCCGTCCCACTTGATGACCTCGCCGGTGGCGGCGCCCGCGCGGGCGAGCTTGACCATCGTCACCGCGGTGTCGACGAGCATTCCCGTGGCGATCGCGTCGGCCTGCAACTCGTTGACGAACCGCGCGTCGAGGGCTGAGGTATCCTTGCCCTGGAGCAGTCGGCTGTCGTAGCTCGTTACGGCGACGCGGGAGCTGTCGACGTAGGGATGGGTATGGGCTGCGCGAGCAAAGTACGTCGTGTCCCTCGTCTGGAGAAGATGGGCGTTGGCTGCCACGCGCGCGCTGTCGGTTGCCGGCGCAGCGCGGGCGTAGTCCGCGGTGTCGGAGAATGGCGCCTTGAAACCCGCCGCCACATCCGCGCGGGCAATCGTGCCATCCAGTATCTTGGCCGACGTCACCGCGCCGGTCGCGATGTCGGCCGCCGCGATCGCGCCGTCGGTTATCATCGCCGAGGTCACCGCGCTCGCCTGCCCTTCGTTCACGAATCGCCCATCGAGAGCGGTCGTGTCCTTGCCCTGGAGCCTGTGACTGTTGGCGGCAACCCGCGCGCTGTCCACCGTCGGTGCGACACGGGCGTAGTCCGCGGTGTCGGAGAATGGCGCCTTAAAGCCCACCGCCACATCCGCGCGGGCAATCGTGCCATCCAGTATCTTGGCCGACGTCACCGCGCCGGTCGCGATGTCCGCCGCGGCAATCGTGCCGTCAACTATCATCGCCGAAGTCACCGAACTCGCCTGCCCCTCGTTGACGTACCGGGCGTCGGAGTAGGTGGTGTCCAGCCTGACCGTCCCGGTCGCGACTATCGGGTTGGGCGTGCAGACCACCCCGGTCGCCTGGCCGACCGACGTGACCGTGCCCGAGCCACCGCCCCCGCCGATTGAGTCGTTCCGCGGCGCCCAGGCCGTGCCGGTCCATTTCAGCACCTGCCCGGGCCCCGCGCCCATCTGGTTCAGGTCCGCCGCCGCTATCGTTCCGTCCAGTATCTTCGCCGACGTGACCGCGTTACTGGCCAGCTTGGCCTCGGTCACAGCTGAGCTGGCGATGTCCGCGGCCGCGATCGTCCCGTCGGCTATCATCGCTGACGTGACCGAGTTGGCCTGCGCCTCGTTGACGTAGCGGGCGTCGGTGTAGCTGAGATTGAGTCGGACGTTGCCGGTCGTGGTTATCGGGTTCGGCACGCAGGTGATGCCGGTGTCCTGGTAGACATTCGTCACCCCGGTCCCGCCGCCGGTGTTGTCCGGACCTGGAGCCCAGGCGCTGCCGTCCCACTTGATGACCTCGCCGGTGGCGGCGCCCGCGCGGGCGAGCTTGACCATCGTCACCGCCGTGTCGGTGATCATCCCCGTGGCGACCGCGTTGGATTGCGCTTCGTTGACGAAGCGGGCGTCGAGGGCTGAGGTATCCTTGCCCTGGAGCCGGCGGCTGTCATAACTCGATACAGCGACGCGGGAGCTGTCAACGAAGGGATGAGCATGGGATGCCCGCGCGAAGTACGTCGTATCCCTGGTCTGGAGAAGATGGGCGTTGGCTGCCACCCGCGCGCTGTCGGTAGCCGGGGCCGCGCGGGCGTAGTCGGAGGTGTCGGAGTACGGGGCTTTAAACGCGGCCGCGACGTCGGCTCGGACGAGCGTATTGTCCAGCACCATCGTCGAGGTGACCGAACCAGCCTGCCCCTCGTTCACGAATCGCCCATCGAGAGCGGTGGTGTCCTTGCCTTGGAGCTTGTGGCTGTTGGCGGCAACCCGCGCGCTGTCCACTGCCGGAGCTGCGCGGGCGTAGTCAGCGGTGTCGGAGAATGGCGCCTTGAAGCCGGCCGCGACGTCGGCCCGGACTACCGTCCCGTCGAGTATCTTGGCCGACGTCACCGCGCCCGTCGCGATGTCAGCCGTCGCAATCGCGCCGTCGGTTATCATCGCCGAGGTCACCGAGTTGGCCTGGCCCTCGTTCACGAATCGCCCATCGAGAGCGGTCGTGTCCTTGCCCTGCAGCCTGTGGCTGTTGGCCGCCACCCGCGCGCTGTCCACTGCCGGCGCAGCGCGGGCGTAGTCCGCGGTGTCCGAGAAGGGCGCTTTGAAGCCCGTGGCTACGTCACCGCGAACGATGGTGCCGTCCACCACCATTGCGGACGTGACGGAATTCGCCTGCCCGGTTCGCACGAAGTCGGTCGTGTCCTTGCCCTGCAGAAGGTCCGCGCTCGCCGCCCGCTCGGTCAGGTAGGCGTAGGCGGCAGATGCTATCCGCAGCCTCGGCGTGAGCTCCGTACTGCCCTCAACCGCCATCGTGAGATACGCCGCACCCGCGTCCGGCATTGAGCCAATCGGCGTCACCGTCCCGAGCAGGACCGCGAACAGCCCGTCCTCCGTCGTCACGCTCTGCGTCTCGTTCCAGAACGCGCTCCCGCCCGAGGGCTGGCTGTAGAGCCGGAACACCACCGAGTAGTTGTCGTCCGGCACCGGCACGCCGAGCGTGTCGGTCAGCCTGCCCTGGTATGACATCAGTCGCGGTATCGTGACGGCGTCGAGGCCGTCGGCGACTTCCGCCTTCCGATTGTCGATTGGGATCTGGTGAGTGCCGGTCTGCGGCAATGCCGCGTCGCCCGCGGCGAATGCCGCGACGCACAGGACTGCGAGCAGGACTGTCGTCCCACGCATGTTCTCCTCCTTACTCCTTAGCGAGCTTGCCCCAAGCTCGGGCGGGCGCGTGCTGTGCGACCTATGCCGCGCGGCCGCGCCCGGGGAGCCGACAGGCTCCCCGCGGTCGCGTCTCCCGGGACGCGAACCCCTCGTCCGAGGGTGGGATGTGTCGGGTAGAGGATAGATGCGGGTCGCCCGGCTGTCAATGGCCAGCGTCTGGGAACCGGCCGGTTGCTGCCCTGAACCCGGACCGGGTACCCCACTCCCACCTGCCTTCCCCTAGCGGCCCCCGGGATGGCCCCCGGGGATATCCCCCCCTGCCGTCAAGGCTCGGTCGGTGTGTGACTTACGTTTGGGTGCCCGAAAGAGGGGCCTGCGAGGAGACGGCGCCTTTGGCGCAGACGCAATTCGGGTTCGGAAAACCGCGGGCGGCAGACACGGGCAGGTCAAAGTCGAGGTCGAGGTTGAGACGAAGGAAGCGGACCAGACACGAAGGGTCGAAGGGAGAAGATGGAAGGACAGGAAGGCAAAGGGAATGGAAGGGTGAGGAGGGAAGGGAGGGAGAGAGGGGGGGGGGATCGCGACAGGGCTGTCGCTCCCACAGAGTACAGGAGAGGGGTTTCGCCGCGAAGGCAGATGGGGAAGGGTGAGGAGCGAAAGGGAAGGCGGCAGCGGAGGGAGAACGCGGAGCGCTGAATCCTGAACCAGGAACCTTGAACTATGAACCACGGCCCGGACGGACCGCGACCGGGCTTGACCACTCCCGGGCGCGGGGTAAAGTAGAGGCACTACCGCAGACTACAGGAGGTTCGAATGTTCACGAAGCAGACCGTCCTGCTCGCCGCGCTGGTCCTGGTGTTCGTGCTCGCCGCCGGCTGTGCGCCGGGCAACGAGCGCTGGGCGTCGGTTGACAGCAAAGCCGGGTTCTGGGCCGGACTCTGGCACGGCCTGATTATCATCGTCACCTTCGTCGTCAGCCTGTTCACGCGCGATGTCGGCATCTACGAGGCCAACAACGCCGGCTGGGGCTACAATATCGGCTTCCTGCTCGGTTGCATGATTTCGCTCGGCGGCGGCGCCCGCGCGAGTCGGCGCCGCCGGAAGAAGGTCGTCGCCCCGGACCCGGACCGGATCGCCCGCCGGGTCGAGCGCGGGGTCCGCGACGGCCTGCGCCGCGCCTTCGCCGACCGGGCCGAGACCTTCTCCGACGCGGACTGGGAGACGCTCGGCCGCCGGATCGAGGAGCGGGTCCGCGAGGAGCTCCGCGACGTCGAGAAGGGAGACAAGTGATGCGCCGCACAGCGACCCTGCTTGTCCTCGCGCTCGCGCTGGCCGCGGCCGCGCGCTTCGAGTCCGGCCCGAGCTTCACCCTTCCCGCCGGCGAACTTCAGTTCGGCGACCTCTATTTCGGCGGCGGCGCCCTGCGCCTCGACGGCCAGGTCGACGGCAGTGTCGCGGCCGGCTGTCAGACCGTCGCGGTCACCGGCCGCGTCACCCGCAACCTGTTCCTCGGCGGCCAGACCATCACGCTTTCCGGCCCGATCGGCGGCGACGTTACCGCGGGCTGTCAGCACCTCGCGGTCGACGACTCGGTCGCCGGCGCGGTCCGGGCGGCCGCCGCGACGGTCCGGGTCGCCGGCCGGGTCGGGCGCGACGTCCTCGCCGCCTGCACCAACATCACCATCGCCCGCGGCGCCGAGGTCGGCGGCGACGTCGTCTGCGGCGCGACGATGCTGGCGATCGACGGCGCGGTGCGCGGCGACGTCCGCGCCGCGGCCCGGGAAATCGTCATCTCGGGCACGGTCGACGGCGACGTCGTCTGCGCGGTCGACCAGCGGATCGTGCTGACCGAGGACGCCCGGGTCTTCGGGAGCCTGCGCTACACGGCCGAGAAGGAGATCGACATCGGCAACCGCGACGCCGTCTTCGGCGAGATCGCGTTCACCCGCCGGGCGCGCGGGGCGATGGACGACGTCAGGCCGTTCCGGCCCCGGCCGGACCTGTTCCGGCTCATCATCCTGCCCTTCGCCCTGCTCTCGGTGCTCGGCGCGCTCGCGCTCGCCTTCCTGCTCGTCGCGATCTGGAAGCACGCCCTGCGCCTGGCGATTGACTCCGCCCTCGAGCGCTTCGGCCGGACCGTCGGCGCGGGCGCGATCGCGTTCTTCGCCGCGCCGGCCGCGTTCGTGCTCGCGCTGGTGCTGATCGTGACCTTCCCGATCGGCTTCCTCGGCGGCGCGCTCTGGCTCGCCGGGCTCTACATCGCCAAGATTCTCGCTGGGATGCTGTTCGGCCGCTGGCTGTTCAACGTCTTCGGCGGGCGGAGCGCCTCGATCTGGCTGACCGCGCCGGTCGGCGTCGTGCTGACTTACGCGCTCTGCGCGGTGCCGATCTGCGGCTGGCTGTTCTGGGTGTTCGTCGTGCTGGTCGGCTTCGGCGTCCTCGTCGAACTCCTTGCCCGCTGTCGCCGGGTGTGAGCCGGGCCGGGCGGTGAAACCGGCCGCCGGGCGCAGGCGTCTGTTCGCCCGCGCGCTCGCCGCCTGCGCGCTCGTCGCCCTGCTCTCCCCCGGCTGTCGCCGGGCCGACGCGCCCGCGCCTGCCCGCCGGACCCGGCTGTTGATGAACACCTACGTCACGCTGACCGCGGCCGGCCCGGCCGCGGACCGGGGCATCGAGGCCGCGTTCCGCCGGCTCGAGGAGATAAACCGGGCCTTCAACTTCCGCGACTCGACCAGCCCGCTCTGGGCGTTCAACCGGGAGGACCGGCCGTTCGTTGACGCCGGGCTGGCCGGGGTCATCCGCGCCGCGCTCGAGGTCAGCGCGGCCTCGGGCGGCGCGTTCGACGTCACGGTCCAGCCGCTCGTCGCGCTCTGGGGCATCGGCACCGACCGGCCGGCGGTGCCGGGCCGGCGCGCGCTCGACAGTGCCCGGGCGCTGGTCGGCTGGCAGTACCTAGTCGTCGCCGGCGACAGCGTCGCCAAGCGCCGGCCCGGCCTGCGCGTCGACCTCGGCGGCATCGCCAAGGGCTACGCGCTCGCCGAGGCGGCCCGGGTCCTGCGCGCCGAGGGCGTCAGGTCCGGGCTCGTCGACGCCGGCGGCGACGTCTACGCCATCGGCCGGAAGGCCGGCGCGCCGTGGCGGGTGGGGATCCGCAGTCCGCGCGGCGGCGAGATCATCGCCGTCGTCCGGGCCGAGGACCTCGCGGTCGTCAGTTCGGGCGACTACGAGCGGTTCTTCACCGACGCCGACGGCTCGACCTACTGCCACATCTTCGACCCGCGCACCGCCCGGCCCGCCCGCGCGCTCGCCGGCGTGACCGTCGTCGCGGCCGACCCGGTCCTCGCCGACGCGTGGGCGACCGCGCTGTTCGTGCTCGGCCCGTCGGCGCTGGAGCTGGTCGAGGCGACCGATGGCATCGAGGCGCTGTTCGTCACGCCCGGGCTCGAGCTGACGGCCTCGTCGGGGCTCGCCCCGGTCCTCGAGCTGCCCGGCCGCTAGATCTGCTCTTCGTCGAAGAACAGGTTGACGCTCTCGATCCCGCGCGCCCGGTTGAGTTCCTCGATGAGCGCGTCGCCCCGGGCCGGGTCCTTGAGCCGGACGTAGTAGGAGAGCTCGATCAGGTCGGTGTCGCCGAGGCTGCGGACGTTTATCGGCGTCAGCTTGCGGCAGTGCTTCGCCAGCACCGCGAGCCAGGGCGCGTCCGGGCCGCCGGCCGAGCGGGAGTTGAACTGGAGCAGGTAGTCGTTGCGCGTCGGCGTGCCGAGCCGGGACTTCGCGAGCAGGTAGACGATCAGGCCGATGAACAGCGTCCCGGTGATGGCGATGGTGTAGAAGCCGACCCCGGACGCCATCCCGACCGCGAGCGAGAGGAAGACGTAGACGATGTCCTGGGTGTTCTTGACCGCGTGGCGGAACCGGACGATCGACATCGCGCCGACCAGCCCGAAGGCGCGGGCGAGGTTGTTGCCGATGACCATTATCACGACCGCGGTCGCCATCGAGAGCAGGATCAGCGTGTGGGTGTAGGCGACCGAGTAGCCCGGCCCGCGGTAGGTCTTCCGGTAGATGAAGGCGATGAAGAAGGCGCAGATGAACGCCACCGCGATCTTGGCGATGACGACCGGCGCCTGGAGTGGAAGCAGGTTCAGGTCTTGGGTGATGTTGTTGAGCAATCCCGTCATTGCGGCGACTCCTCACTGTCGGGCGTATTCGCGGTCACGCGGCGGCTCCCGGCCGGGCCGGCGCCGGGAAGCGCTCGCCCCAATGGCCGACGCCGCGCAGGAACTTCTTCTCGACCCGCTGGCACTCGATGCCGAGCGCGTACTTGGAGTTGGCGACCCGGAGCAGGTCGAACCGGGTCGCGATGTCCCGCACCCAGCGCGGCAGGCTGCTGAAGAACTTGACCTCGAGCACGAACAGGCCGGGCGCCTCGAACTTCGCGCCGCGGTCGACGTAGAGCGAGCCGAGGTCCGGGTAGAGCCGGCTGCGGACGTTCTTGTCGAAGGTTATCCGGAGCGTCCGGTCGAACCGGCTGTAGAACGCCTCGCGCTCGTAGGCGACCAGCACGACCGGCAGCATCCGCCGGCGGTGGTAGTGGTAGAGGAAGCGCCGGGCCGCGGCCTCGGCCGGGCTGCCCGGCTTCCAGGGCGCGCCGGCCCGGCCCGGGTCGAAGACCGCCGGCAGCCGGTCCCACGGCACCGGCGCCCGGCTCTTGCCGATGTAGTCCTGGTTCTTGTACTTGATTTCGAGGAAGACCCGGCTGTCCGGGCCGGGCTGGTCGTAGCCCCGGATCCGGAGCTTGCGCTTGGCGGTGAAGCCCTCGACCTTCTCCTCGTAGCAGTCGAACCGCCGGTTGTCGTAGTAGATGCTCCGGACGGTGTACTGCCGGTCCGGCCGCGACGCGCTGAAGTCGTCGAGCCGGAGCCAGGGCATCATCGCGGCCCGGATTTCGGGTAGGAACTTCATCGGCGTCAGGAACTTGTATTCGAGCCGGAACTCGGTCCGCGCGCCGGCGGTGATTCCGGCCGGTCGTCCGTCCCCGGTCGATGCCACCGCCCGGGCTACTTCCCGACCACGACCCTTGCGACCGCGTTCCCGGACCGGGCGAAATAGACCCCGGGCGCGAGCCGGGCCATGTCGTTCGCGCCCGGCGCGAGCGCCATAACCCGGCGTCCGGCCGCGTCGAGCAGGACCGCGTCCGACCCCGGTGCCGCGAACCCCGAGCCGAGGACCAGCCGGCCCCGGACGATGGTCGGGCCGGAGCGGGCCGCGACGCGCCGGTCGCCCGGCGCCGGCTCGGCCGCGCCGCAGGTCGCATAGCGAAGGGTCGCGTAGTCGGCGCCGGTGCCGTCGCCGACGCTGAACCCGGTGACGCAGACCCCGCCCGTGCCGTCGAGCGCGATCCCGCGCGGCTCGTCGAACCGGCTCGCCGGGCCGTCGTAGCGACTGACCCACTCCTGCCGGCCCGCGAAGTCGTACTTGACCGTCGCGTAGTCGGCCCTGGTCCCGTCGCCGGCGCTCGCGCCGGTGACGTAGATGCCGTCGACGTCGGCCGCGATCGCCCGCGCCTCGTCGTAGCCGCTTGCCGGGCCGTCGTAGTGGGCGACCCAGAGCTGGGTCCCGTCCGGCGCGTACTTGACCGTCGCGTAGTCGACGTCGGTCGTCGTGCCCTGACTCGAGCCGGTGACGTAGGCGTTGCCGGCCGCGTCGACCGCGATCGCGTTCGCCCAGTCGGCCCCGCTCGCCGGGCCGTCGTAGCGCCGCAGCCAGAGCGTCTCGCCGGCCGGGCTGTACTTGATCGTCGTGAAGTCGGCGTTGGTCCCGGGCCGGGCGCTGCCGCCGGTGACGTAGACGTTGCCGGCCGCGTCGAGCGCGATCGCCCGGGCCTCGTCGTGCTCGTCGGCCGGGCCGTTGTAGCGGGCGCCCCAGAGTTCGTTCCCGGCCGAGTCGTACTTGATCGTCAGGTAGTCCCAGCTCATCGTGTAGGGACTGCCGGACGAGCCGGTGACGTGGCAGTTGCCGGCCTCGTCGACCGCGAGCCCGACCGCGTAGCTCTCGTCCTCGGTCGGGTGCCGGACCAGCCAGAGCTCGGCCCCGGCCGGGCTGTAGCAGGCGGTCGTGAAGTCCCAGAACTCGCCGCCGCCGTTGGAGTAGCCGGTGACGTAGACCCGGCCGGCCGGGTCGAAGCCGACCGCCAGGCCGGCGTCATTGGCCTGGCCCGGGCCGTCGTAGCGGGCGGTCCAGGCCGTCTCGCCGGCGGTGGTGTAGGCGATGGTCAGCATGTCGTCGAACATGTTGGCGGCCGCGCTCGCGCCGGTGACGACGACCCGGTCGCCCTGTGCCGCGACCGCCCGCGCGCCGTCGAACCCGCCGGCCGGGCCGTCGTAGCGGCTGACCCAGAGCTGGTTCCCGGACGGGCCGTAGCGGACCGTCGCCCAGTCAAAGGTGCTTCCCCAGCTCTGGCCGGTGACGTAGACCCCGCCCGCGCCGTCGGCCGCGATCGCCCGCGCCTCGTCCTCGTCGCCGGCCGGGCCGTCGTACCGCGCCAGCCAGCCCTGGGCCGGGCACGACACCAGCGCCCCAAGCACCAGGAGGGTGCAAAGACAGCTTCTCTCCTTCATCGCAATCTCCTATCTGGTAACGAGGGCCCTGGTGACGCCGGGCGCCGACCGTACGAAATACACCCCGTGCGCGAGCCGCGACACGTCGTTCGCACCCGGCGCGAGCGCCATCACCCGGCGGCCCGAGGCATCGAGCAGGAGGCTTCGCCCCCTCACCTCCTGCCCCTCTCCCACTGGGAGAGGGTAGGATGAGGGCCGCAGGTACAGCGTGCCGCGGACGATTGTCGCGTGCGCCGGCCCCGCGGCGTGAGGCGCCGGGTGCTCCGCCTCGACCCCGACGATGTAGTCACGCGGGTACTTGATGACCCGGCCGGTCCAGTTCCCGGCGTTGAACGTCCAGACAATGTCGCCGTCGCAGGTCACCTCGGTCACCCGGCCGCTGACCGCCTCGCAGATGACCGTGTTGTCGTTGGGCAGGCGGTACGCGCCCGACATGTGCCCGGAGTAGAACACGCCCGGGTTCGAGTAGGTCCAGCCCGGCGCGGCCGGGCCGAAGGCCGAGTCCGGGTGGATGTAGTAGTGGTCGCTGGAGTCGAGCGGCGGGGTGATTTCCTCGACGCTCGAGTAGTCGTTCTGGTTGCCGGGCCGGTCGCCGTTGTTGAAGACGAGGATGTTGCCCGCGCCGCGGAGCCCGGGCTTGATCCAGTTTGCGCCGTGGACGACGAAGAAGTGCTGGTCCTCCGGCCCGCCCCGCCGGTAGTTCTGCGGGTTGCCCCAGCGGTAGAGGATGTCGCCGCCCTTGCCGTGCCGGCCGCCGGTCGAGCCCCGCGCCTCCTCGGTCGTCGTCGAGTGGTCGATGACGTAGAGTTCGTTGAGGAAGTGGGAGCTGAAGACGATTTCGTCCCGCTCCTCGCTGTACTCGACGATGTTGGCGTGAATCCAGTCGCCGTAGCTGAACAGCGTGCCGAGGTTGACGTCGATGCGCTCCGGGTGGTCGCGGACGACGCCGTAATTCGGCTTCGCCGGGTCGACGTCCTGGATCAGGTGGTCCCAGACCCGCCACGCCCAGACGACCGAGTCGCCGTCCGGGTCGTACTCGATTATCTCCTCCGGCCACATCTCGCCGGTGATGCTGACCCGGCCCATCGCCTGCGCCTCGGCCCGGGTCTTGCGCTCCCAGGCCAGCAGCAGGATGTGTCCGTTCGGCATCGGGTGGATGTCGTGGTGCTGCTGGTGGTTCTGGTCGGACCAGAGGAAACTCTGGATGGTGTCGCCGTCCCACGAGTAGCGCTCGATGAGCCCGCCGTAGACGCCGCCGCGCATCGACGCGCCCGAGTAGGCCCCGGGCCGCCAGAGCGTGCTGTCCGGCATCAGGTAGGGCATGTAGGCCGGGGTCGAGTGGCAGTACCAGGAGTTCACGGTCCGGCCGTCGTTGTCAACCAGCCGGGTCTCCCGGCTGTAGAGCGAGTTGTAGAGCGTCAGGCCGTCGAAGACCTGCGCCCGCGCCGCGGCCGCGAGGCAGAGCAGGAGCGCCGCGGCCGCCAGCCCCGGTGTCGTCTTCACCGCTACCTCGCCAGCACGACCCGGGTCGCCCCGGCCGGCCCGCCCGCGCGGACGAAATACACCCCGGGCGCGAGTCGCGACACGTCGTTCGCGCCCGACGCGAGTACCATCACCCGGCGCCCGGCCGCGTCAAGCAGTTCCGCCCGGCCGCCCTCCCCGGGCAGGAACAGCCTGCCGCGGGCGATCGTCGCGTGCGGCGGGCGCGCGGCGTGAGGCGCCGGGCGCTCCGCCTCGACCCCGACGACGTAGTCGCGCGGGTACTTGATCGCGCGGCCGGTCTGTGAGCCGATGTTGTACTGCCAGACGACCTGCTTTTCGGCGGTCACCTCGGTCATCCGGCCGCTCGTGCCCTCGATCATGAAGGTGTTGCCGTTTGGCATCCGGAACGCGCCGCTCAGGTGGTTGGAGTAAAACGCGCCCGGGTTCTGGTAGAACCAGGTCGGCTCGGCCGGCCCGAACGCCGAGTCCGAATGGATGTGGAAACCGCCCAGCGAATCGCGCGGCGGGGTGATTTCCTCGACGACCGAGTAGTCGTTGGCCGAGCCCGGTCGGTCGCCGTTGTTGAAGACGAGGATGTTGCCCGCGCCCGGGAGCCCCGGCTGTATCCAGTTCGCGCCGTGGACGACATAGAAATGCCGGTCTTCCGACGTGCCCCGGCCGTAGTTCTGCGGGTTGCCCCAGCGGTAGAGGAAGTCACCGCCCCTGCCGTGCCGGCCGCCGGTCGAGCCCCGCGCCTCCTCGGTCGTCGTCGAGTGGTCGATGACGTAGAGTTCGTGGAGGTAGTGCGAGCAGAAGACGATGAGGTCCTCCTCCTCCCAGTAGTCGACCGCGTTGACGTGGATCCAGTCACCCTGAAACTGGACCGCCCCGACGTTGATGTCTAGCCGGCCCGGGTACTCGGAAATCACGCCGTAGTTCGGCTTCGCCGGGTCGACGTTCTGGACGAGGTGGTCCCAGACCCGCCAGGCCCAGACCACTGAATCCGCGACCGGGTCGTACTCGACGATCATCTCGGACCAGATGTAACTGCCCGAGATGCTGACCCGGCCCAGCGCCTGGGCCTCGGCGCGGGTGTAGCGGTCGACCGAGACGACGAGGATGTTGCCGTTCGGCATCGGCTGGATGTCGTGGTGCTGGATGTAGTTGGCCCCGGACCAGGTGAAGCTCTGGATGACGTCGCCGTCCCACGAGTACCGCTCGATGAGCCCGCCGTAGGCCGCGGGGCGCAGCGACGCGGCCGAGTACACCCCGGGCCGCCACATCGTGCTGTCCGGCATCAGGTACGGCATGTAGGCCGGGTTTGAGTTGCAGTACCAGGTGTTCACCGCCTGGCCGTCGTTGGTTATCAGCCGGGCGTTCCGGCTCATCATCGGGTTGTAGAGCGTCAGGCCGTCGTAGGCCTGGCCGGCGGCGAGCGCGGCCAGCGCGAACCCGGCGATGACGATGGGCAGCTTGCGGTTGTTCATTGGCTCCTCGTGTCCTGTCTCCGTCGGGTCCGGCGCGGCATCCGGCTACCTCGTCCGGACCAGCTTGATGGCCCCGGTCAGGCAGTCGCCCGCGTCATCGCGGGCCTGCAGTTGCGCGAAGTACACCCCGCCCGGCGCGCCCGGGCCCGGGGCGAAAGACCTTTCGTGGCGGCCGGCCGCCATCGGCCCGTCGCAGGGCGTCGCGACGAGCCGGCCCGCGGCGTCGAAGACCCGGAGCGTTACGACCGCCGGCGCCGTGAGCTCCCAGCGGATGCTCGTCCGGCCCGGGAACGGGTTCGGCTGCGCGGTCGCCTCGAGCCGGGCCGCGACCGCGACGTCGGCCGCGATGCCGACCCCGCTGTCGTTCGCGGCGAGGAAGGTCGGGTTCATTCTGCGGAACGAACCGGTTCCGTTCGGCCAGCGGCCGTGGCTGATGTCCGCGGTCTGCTGGCCAAAGACGACCCGGTCGGCCAGGTCAAGGTCGGAGTTCGTCAGCACGACCGCCTCGCCGCCGGCCGCGAGCTGGAAGTTGGCGTGCAGGCCGGGCTGGCCGACGTCGTCGTCGCACCAGACTGCGAGGAACCTGCCCGCCGGGATGGTCACGTTCGGGAAGGTCCACTTCGTCGGGTTCGCGGTGTCGTCGCTCAGGTACCAGCCCCGGAGCGCGACCGGCACGGTCGAGTTGTTGTAGAGCTCAACCCAGTCCTCGTACTCGCCGGCCGGGTCGCGGACCGTCGTCTCGTTGAGCGCCATCAGCTCGTTGATGACGACGCTGCCCGCGACCGGCAGGGTGAAGAACTCGTGCTCGGCCCGGGCGGGCAGGAACGCCGCCGCGGCCGCGTTCTCGGCGTGGAAGCAGTAGTCAAGGTCGCCCGCGCCGGCCCGGACCATCGCCGTCCAGGTCCCGGTCGCGCTGTCGTCGCGCATCGCGACCCGGTGAAACCGGCCCGCCAGGGTCTGCCGCCAGCCGAGAAAAACAGAGTCCGCGTTCGCGGCCCGGACCGTTATCCGCACGTCATTGCCCGGCTGGGGACGGGCCGGGCTCGCGTCCGGGTCGGCGAGCGCGGGCGGCTCGGCCTGGAACTCGGGCCGGGTCGCGAGGTACGCCACCCGCACGTTCATCAGCTCGGTCAGCCCGACAATCGCCAGCGGCCCGCTGCCGACCGAACGGTTGACGTTGTTCGTGAAATCATTGTAGCTGTAGAACTTGTTCGGGTCGGCGCGGACATGCGCGTCGATCGCGTCCTGGAGCTCGAACGCCCGATCCTCGTACCAGCCGCTCGCGAAGCACTCCGCGATCATCGTCCGCGCGTGGGCGACATAGGCCTTGCGCCGGCGTGGCACGGTGAAGAAGCTGCCCGCGATCGGGTAGTCCGGGTCCGCCGCGCGAAAGAACGGGTCGAACTGCTGCATCTGCGCGACCGTCAACTGGCCGACGCCGATCACGTCCCGGAAAGCGCCGAAGTTCTCGTTCAGGTCCCAGACCGCCGGGCTGAACCGGCCGTCGTGCCGGTAGAGGTAGTAGTTCTGGGGCATGTTTATCGGCGCATCGAGGTTCACCATCACGATGTCGAACGCCAGCATCCAGAGGTGGCGGTCGACGTCGAGGACTTCCTCGGCCGCGGCCCGGTGGTTCACGATCGTGTCGAGGAAACCGACCAGCTCGCGCCAGCCCGAGTCCGACTCGAGCTCGTAGTAGCGCCGGTAGGCCGCGCTGTCCGCGCCGTAGTACTTCCAGCCCGCGCCCGGCGCGCTGTCGTCCATCTGGCCCTTGAACTTCGCGCCGCCGTCCGACCCGAACCGCTCGCGCAGGAACCGCTTGTCGACGTCCTCGATGTTCGTGTAGAGCCCGACCGGCATGTCGTTGATCGTGACGCCGGCGTAGTTCGCCCGGCCCGCCGCCATGTAGCGCCGGGCGATCTCGTAGCTCACCGTCTCGCGGACGAAACTCGGGTCCTTGTAGACGTTGGCGAGCCGTAGGGTACCGTGGCCCTCGATCTCCTGGTCCGGGAACCGGTAGTCGAGCTTGATGTTGAGCGGGTTCTTGCGCCGGGACGGGTTGTAGGAGCTGTGGCCCTTGTAGCGCACCCCGACGCTGTCGAAGCGGACCCCGTTGACGATCGCGGTCCCGGCCAGCCGCTCCTCGAGCCCGCGCGCGTAGAGGCTGTCGAGGATCTCGTCCCAGTCCGGCTCGGCGAAACGGAGCTCGATGAAGTTGACCCGCCCGTCGTCGAAGAAACCCGCGGTCCCGGCCGCGGCGAGGGCCAGTGTCAGCGCGAGCGGGCGCATCGGCCGGCTAGCGTCCGGTATTGGGCCGGCGCGGCGTCGGCTCCGGCATCAACAGCCACTGCTCGCCGCCGTCGGGCAGGCGGCCGTACGAGGTGTCGGTGCGCTGGGGCCCGAAGCGGAGCGTATCGATGACCAGCACGAACGGCGGGTCCGGCTCGAACAGCCCGAGCTCCTCGCCGGTCGTCGCGTTGAGCCCGAACGTCGCGTGGAGCGGACCCTCGTCCGGCTCGCCGTCGCACCAGACCAGCAGGAACCCGCCCGCGGCAATCACCGTGTCCGGGAACGCCCACTTCCGCGGCGCGCGCCAGTCGTCGGTCAGGTACAGCCCGCCGAGCCGGACCGGCCCCGCCCCGGCGTTGTGGAGCTCGACCCAGTCGTCGTAGTCGCCCCGCTCGTCGGTCAGCACCGAGCCGTTGTCGGCGAGGAACTCGTTGAGGAACAGCGTCCCGCGCTGCGCCGACGCGCCGTCGCTGTTCGGGCCGCCCGGCGTCGGCCGGGCCAGCGACCGCCACGCCCCGCCGTCCGGTATCCGGCCGAACGACGTGTCGGTGTACTGCGGCCCGAAGGTCAGCGTGTCGACGAACATCACCCGGTCGCCGTCGGTGACGAAGAGCCCGAGCTGCTCGCCCTTGTCGGCGTTCAGCTTGAACGAGGTGTGGAGCGGCCCCTCCTTGAACTCGCCGTCGCACCAGACCAGCAGGAAGTCGCCCGGGTGCAGGACCGTGTCCGGGAACGCCCACTTCATCGGCACCGCGAGGTCGTCGGTCAGGAACATCGCCCCGAGCCGGACGTCCTTGTCGCCGAGGTTGTGCAGTTCGACCCAGTCGTCGTAGTCGCCCGCCTCGTCGGCGATGACGCTCCGGTTCGCGGCCATGAACTCGTTGATAACCACGACCCCGACCAGCGGCGACGGCGCCACCGGCCCGGCGGTACAGCCGCCGACCGCCGCGAGAACGCTCAGCCCGACCGCGCGCACGAATAGGTTCATCGTCTGCTCCTGTTCTAGAATCCCGCCTGCGCCTCGACCACCGCCGCGTAACCGGCCCTGCTCCCGGGCTCGAACTCGGCGACGAGGTTGGCCTTGAGCCGCGCCCCGCGGTGGACGTGCCAGTTCAGTCCCGCGGTTGCCGTCGTCTGCCAATCCCCGGCCGCGACGTCCGGGCTGAACCGCTCGAACCGCGCGACCGGCTCGAACGCGCCCAGCCGGTACGCGCCGGTGACGTGGCCGCCGGCGAGCGTCCGGCCCGGCTCGGCGGTCCCGGCAAGCGCCTCGGCCTCGACCGTCGCGGCGCCGAGGCTGACCAGCACGTCGCCGCCGCCCGCGCCGACCAGCCGCCCGGTCAGCGTGTCGTTGCGCTGGGTCGCGTTCAGGCCGACCGCCAGCCAGCGCGCCGGTGCGACCGTCAGCCGCTCGACGAACTGCTTGGCGTCGTTGTCGTCGCGGTAGAACCGGGTGCCGTTGTAGACCCCGAGCGCGTAGCCGACCGGCAGGACCGGCTCGAATAGCTCGCCGTCGACCGCGAGCCCGATGTCCCGGCCCAGGAAGCCTAGTTCGCCGAACTCGTCGTTGGTCTCGCCGCGCTCGATCGTCAGCAGCCGGTTCGAAGGCCGAAGCTCCTCCCGGCTGAACGGCATCTTCCGCAGGCCGGCGACCAGCCGGAGCGGCCGGCCAACCCGGTACTCGATGAACGCGTCCTTGACCGACAGCGCCAGCCGGTCGCCGCCGAGCTCGAGGCTCGCCGCGACCCGCTCGTCAAACCGGTAGTCGAACTCGACCCTCGCCCGCCGCAGGACGAAACCGTACCTCGGCGAGCCGCCGCCCTGGAGAATCTGCCGCCATTGGACGTGGGCGTAGCCGTCGATGTCGAGCCGCTCGGTACCGGACCGGGCGCTCACCCGCACCGCGGGCGCTGGCGCGGCCGCGAGCGCGAGCATGACGAGCACCGCTGGCCGCAACCCGGACGGCCGACTCTTGGTCAGTACTGCAACTCCTTTTAAGGGGTTCAGTCTACGCCGACCGCCGCCCGGCGCAAGCGCGGATGAACCCTGCCGCTTAGACCCCGCATCGCCCGAAAACCTGCGCCGCGCTCTTCTACTGATCGGGCCGCACGACCTCGTGCCGCCGCATCAGCCGGTAGAACTGCGCCCGGCTGTACCCGGCCAGCTCCGCCGCCTTGCTGACATTCCACTCCGCCCGGCCCAGATACTCGATTATCATCGCCCGCTCGAGGTCGCCGGCCGCCTTCGCCCTGACCCTGCGCCTCGCCTCGCGCAGCCCGCCCGTCGCCCCGCTCGCCTCGACCGGCTCGAGCCGCCGCAGCTCCGGCGGCAGGTCGCCAACCTCCAGCACCCGCCCCCGCGCCAGCACCACCGACCGCTCCACCACGTGCCGCAACTGCCGCACGTTGCCCGGCCACCCGTGCGCCATCAGCCGCCCCACCGCCTCCTCGCTCGCCCCCACCAGCTCCCGCCCAAACCGCTGGTTGCTCCGCGCGATGAAGTGCCGCACCAGTCCCGGGATGTCACCACGCCGCTCCCGCAGCGGCGGCAACCCGATCTCAACCCCGTTCAGCCGGTAGTACAGGTCCTGCCGAAACCTGCCCTGCTCGATCAGCTCTTCCAGCGGCTGGTTCGTCGCCGCCACCACCCGCACATCCACCGCCACCTCACGCCCGCCACCCACCGGCTCCACCTTCTTGTCCTGCACCACCCGCAGCAGCCGCGCCTGCAGACCCGCGCTCATGTCCCCGATCTCGTCCAGGAACACCGTCCCCCCGTCCGCCTGCTCGAACTTCCCCCGCCGCGCCACCACACCCGTCGCCGCCCCCTTCTCGATCCCGAAGAACTCCGCCTCCAACAACCCTTCCGGCACCGCCGCGCAGTTCACCGCCACGAACGGCTTGTCCCGCCGCGCCCCGGACTCGTGCAGCGCCCGCGCCGCCAGCTCCTTCCCCGTCCCGCTCTCGCCCCGTATCAGCACCGGTATCGACGCGCCCGCCACCCGCACCACCGTCTTCAACGCCTCCAGCACCACCGGGTTGGCCCCCACGAAACCACGGTACTGCAGTCCGGGAATCTCCGCCTCTGCCCCGGCCGGCGCCGCGAAGAGCTCTGCCTGTCTGCCCAGCGGCCCGGACAGGCAGTCCGCGATGTCGGCCAGCACCGCCCGGCCCTGCTCCGCGGCCCCGGGCTTCGACCGCGAGAGGAACACCCCGCCAAGCGCCCGGCCTTCCGCCCGCACCGGCAGCACCAGCTCGCTCTCCCCGCACCGCGGCTCGCCCTGCCGGCACAGCTCGACCGCCCGGTCCACCCGCGGCCGGCCGCGCAACACCACCGGCCGGTCCCCGGCCAGCACCACCCCGCTCTCGAAACCCAGGCCCTCACACAGCATCCCGAGCACCCGGGCGAAGAAATCGTTCGGCTCCAGCCCTGTCGCCGCGAGGCCGCGCACCGCCCCGGCCAGCGCCGCCTCGCCGCCGTCAGGCCGTTCGAGCTCGTACAGCAGCCGGTTGGCCTCCTCGGAACCGGTCACGACCGTCAGGTTCCGGAACGCCTCGAGCGCCTGCCTGAGCAGCGGCCCGGCCTTGCCCGGCTCACCGGTCGCGACAAGGTGCTTCGCATACTCGAGCCTGGTCCGGGCGAGCTTGTCCGATTCCGGGTTGTCCGCGAGCAGGCCGATGGCCTGCTCGAATGCCGCCTTCGCCCCGGCCGCGTCGCCCTCCTCGGACCGGACCCGGGCCCGGATGGCCCAGGCATCACCCTGCTCAGGCCGCAGGTCCAGCTCGTCGGCCAGCCGGTAAGACCGCTCGACGTAGTCCCGCGCCCGGTCGAGCCGGCCCTCGGCAACCGCCAGGCTGGCGATGTTGCCGTACAGGTTGGCGAGCATGTCCTTTCTTCCCGTCCGCTCGAGTATCGCCGCCGACTCGGTGTAGGCGCGCTCGGCGGCCGCGTGATTGCCGGAACGCTCGTGGGTAACCCCGAGATTCATCAGGGCACAGCCGAGGAACGCCGGCTCGGTCGGGTTCCTCCGTTCTTCGGCCACGACCTGGCTGAAGATGTCCGCCGCCTCATCAAGCCGGTTCCGCGTCAGGTACAGGATGCCGAGGTTGTGCCGCGCCACCGACAGCAGGGCGAAACCGTGCTCCTCGCAGATTGCCATCGCCCGGTAGTAGTGCCCGGCCGACTCCTCCAGCCTGCCCAGGCCGTGGAGCGTCAGCCCGATGTTCATCTGCACCGCCGCCGCCTGCTCGGGCCGGTCGGCCAGTTCGAGGCACTGCCGCTCGAAGCCCAGCGCCTCCAGGTGCCTGCCCTGCGCGTAGCTCACGTTGGCCAGACCCTGCAGCGCGCCGTACCTGCCCTCCCGGTCTCCGGCCGCCTCGCTCGCCGCGATGGCCTTCTCGAAGCTCTCCCGGGCCTTCGCGTACTCGCCCTTTGCCTGCGCCACGGTTGCCATCGCCCGGTACGCCATCGCCTCGTCACTGGGCTCGCCCGACGCGCGCGCGGCCGCCAGCGCCCGCTGTGCCGACTCCGCCGCCTGCTCGGGGCTTCCCAGGTGCGAGTGGAGTTGCGCCAGCCGGTAGCTCGAAAGCGCGACCCGGCTCTGGTCGCCGGCCGCTGACGCGAGCCGGGCCGCCTCCTCGAGGCGCGGGAGCGCCGCCCGGGGTTCCCTGAAGCGCAGCAGCCTGGCCAGCTCGAGCAGGACCCCGACCCGCTCCGGCCCGTCGGCAAGCCCGGACAGCCGGCCCTTCAGGGCCTCGATTTCCTCGCGCGCGGCTTCGGCTGGCTTCTTCACGGTTTACCCGGACCTCCAGCATAACTGCCGGGCCCGATGTGTCAACCGCCCGCGACCCGGGCCCGCCCGCACGCCCACCGCCGTCATCTCGACCGGGGTCCGTCGGGGCGAACCCAAACAGCATCTTCGGGTCAAGGCCCTCCCTGGCGTAGTCGGGTAGGAGCCGCTCGCAGGCCTTGTTCCCGGGCACCCAAGCGTAAGTCACACACCGGCTGAGCTTTGACGGCAGGGGGGGTATCCCCGGGGATGTCCCCGGGACGGTTCCGGGAGCCGCTCCGGGGATGCTGGTGGGGATAGGGGTGTCGTCCGACTTTCCCTTTGATTCCCGGGCAGTCAGGAGCGCTCCGGGGGGTATACCCGGGGATATCCCCGGGACGGTTCCGGGGGCCGCCCCGGGGACCGCCTCGGGAGCCGTCCCGGAGGCCGCCCCCGGGACCGCTAGGGGAGGCGTCCCCGGGGCCGCTAGGGGAAGGCAGGTGGGGGTGGGGGTCCGGACGGGCATCCGGGCGGCTTGACAGGCCGACTGCGAGAGACGCTTGCCGCCCGGCCAGACTGTTTCTATCCACGCGCCCGCAAGCGGGGCGATTCCATCCGCAACCCCATCCGGCTGATGGCGGGAATAGACAAGGCGATACCGGGCTGGCCGGTGGGGTAGGCTATGAGCGACGACGCCTTCTACCAGGACAACCAGTCGCGCGTCAAGTCCAGTCGTTGGCGCCGGGCTTGAGGCCGGGCGCCCTGCGCCTGAGCGCGTCCACAGGCGCGGCCGGCTTTCTGCCCGCCGGACGCGGAACGAGAGCGGACCGGCGCGGCGTTGCTTGACACCGTATCAGGTCAGGCTAAAGTGACCCTACGATGAGCGAAGCCGTCGATTCGATGCTGGGCGGCGGTCTTGACGCGCTCAGGGACCTCGCGACGAGCGCCGTCGCGGACCTGACCGGTGGCGAGCTCAAGGGCGGCGAGGTCGCCGGCGCCGAGCAGGCGGTTGCCGTTGTGCTGGGCACGGCGGTCGCGGCTTCCGTCCGCAACCTCCAGGCCGACGGGCTCAGCGACGATGAAATCCGTATCGACTTCGTCCCGCGCCTGCTGAGGCTGGTCGAATGCCGGTCGGTCTGGCAGGAACTGGTGCGCCCGCTGCTCGAGTTGGACCCGGACTCGATGCCCGACGCCGCGGTTCTCGGACGCGCCTGGAACGAGACGTTTGCCGCGGAGGGACCTGCCCTGCCCGAGGGGTTCAAGTGGTCCCGGCTGAGCGAGGCGCACGCCCGGTCGACCCGGCGTACTCCCGAGCTTGCCGCGGCCCTGCGCCCGGTGGCCGAGCTCATTCGCCGGCGGCAGTTGCTCGAGACCGAGGGCCGCGGGAGCGCGGTTGACGCCGCGTTCGACCTTGCCCGCTACCGGGCCCGGCTGCGCGACCGCTACCGGTTCTTCCCGCTCGACCGACTCGCCCCGGTGGACCCGGACGGCGAAGGCCCCCGGTTCCTGCTCGAGCAGGTCTTTGTCGAGCCCGAGGTCCGGCCCGACCCGCCCGGCACCGGGCCGGCCGAGTCCATCGAGAGCCGGCTCGCGGCCGTGGGCGAACTGCCCGGCGAGGACGGCGCGCCGGGCAGGCCCGGGGAGCTGCGCCACGAGCATCGCCCGGAGCCGGCCCAGCCGCTGTGGGAAGTGCTGGCGGCGCCCTCGTCTTCGAGGCTTGTCGTCCTGGGCGACCCGGGCTCGGGCAAGTCACTCCTCGGCCGTTACCTGGCGTGGGCGCTGTGCTCGCCCGAACTGCCGCCGGAACTGCGCGCCCTTGCCGGCCGGACGCCGTTCGTCATCGAGCTGAGCCGTCTCGCCGCTTTCAGCGCCCGGGCCGACAGTGCCGGCTTCGGCTTCGTCGACTACCTTGACCGGCTCGGCCACGCCGACAACTACCCGCTCCAGAAGCCGGAGCTGGAGGAGTGGCTCCGGTCCGGCGGCCCGGCGGTCTTCGTGTTCGACGGGCTCGACGAGGTGTTCGACCCGGGCACGCGCGCCGACATCGAGCGCCGGATCTGTGCCCTTGACTACCCGGGCGCCCGGGTCATCGTCACCTCGCGTGCCATTGGCTACCGCCGCGCCGGGTTCGATCGCGCCGGGTTTGCCCACTGCGTCCTCCAGGACCTGGACCGGCCCCGCATCGAGCGTTTCTGCCGGCGGTGGTACGCGACCACGCTGGCCGAGGACACGGTCAGGGGTGAGTTGCGCCGCCAGCGGCTGCTCAGGGCG
Organism: bacterium; assembly: GCA_046485285.1. GTDB lineage: Bacteria > Hydrothermota > Tepidihabitantia > Tepidihabitantales > Tepidihabitantaceae > DSBX01. The sequence continues at coordinate 10,707 of JAWOHE010000008.1, read as the reverse complement.
GTGGACGACTCCCCGGAAATCCGCGCGCTTGCCGGCAACCCGATGCTCCTGACCCTCCTCGCGATGACGCCGCGCCGGTCCGAACTGCCGCGCCGGCGCCACCAGGTCCTCGAACGCGCGGTGCGCGCGCTGGTCGAGCACTGGCACGCCGACAGCCACGTCCGCAAGGTCGTGCCGGGCACGCCGGTCCTGGACTTCGACGACAAGCTCGACCTGCTGAGGGCCGCGGCGCTCTTAGCGCAGGAGCGGCGCGCGGCCGCCCGGGGCAACTTCATCACCGGGCAGGACCTCGAGAACGAATTCGCCCGGGTGTTCGAGTCCGGGCGCCTCCGGCTGGACCGGGACGACGCGGTGTCGGCGGCCCGGGCGCTGGTCGAGCGGCTTGAGACCGGCAACTCCATCCTCCGCGGCTGTGGGATGCAGACCTTCGGGTTTGCCGATCGGACGTTCCTGGACTGCCTGTGCGCGGACCACTACGCACGCAGGCTCAAGGAAATCGAGGGCTACGGGTTGAGCGGCCTGGCGCGGGAGGTTCTCGAGCTGCGCGTCACCGACGAGTTGTGGCACGAGGTCATCCGGCTGCTCGCCGGGATGGCCGGCGACGACCGCGGAACCGCCATCGCCGCGCACGTGGCCCGGGCCGCGCTTCTGAATGGAAACGCCGACGCCTCCGCGCGGCTCGCCCTGCTCGCGGTCGAGTGCCTGGCCGAGGTCCGCGATCCCGGCGGCGACCGGGACAACGTCGAATCCGTCCTCCAGGGCTATGAGCGCCTGCTCTTCACCCACGCCGCGCCGGGAGACCCGGCTCCGTGCTCGCGGGCCACGGCGGCGCTGGCCGCGGCGAATCTCCACTGGCAGGACTGGAACCTGTTCAAGCGCTGGGAGAAACTGCTGGTCCACGAGGCCCACGGCGTCCGGCGGTTCGCGCAGGCGGCCGCCGCCGCCGTGCACCGCACCGACCCTGAAGCGCTGTCCCTGCTCAAGCAGCAGGCGGCCGAGGGCGGCGACGAAAACGTGCGCTGGTCCGCGCTCGAGGTGCTGGCCGGCAACTGCCCCACCTACCCCGGCGTGCCGGAACTGCTCAAGCAGTTCGTGGCCGGGGGCGCGAATGCCTCCGCGCGCTGGTCCGCGTACCAGGCGCTTGCCGGGCAGTACCCGGCTGACCCCGATATCCCGCAGTTGCTCAAGCAGCTCGCGGCTGAAGGCAGGGATGAGGCCGTGCGCTGGTCCGCGCTCCGGAGCCTGGCCGACAAGTGTCCCGACGACCCCGACGTGGCGGAACTCCTGAAGCAGCTTGCGGCCGAGGACCCGAGCCCGGCCGTACGCGGGTCCGCCCTGCGGACGCTGGCCGGGAAGCACGCCGACGCGCCCGGCCTGACGGAACTGCTCAGGCGACTGGCGGACGAGGACGCGAGCGTGGCGGTGCGCGGCTGCGCGCTGCGCGCGCTCGCCGATCGGTGCCCGGACGACCCCGGCGTGCTCGCCCTGCTCAAGCGGCTGGCGACCGAGGGCGAAGGCGACTACCTGCGCCGGTCCGCGCTCGAGGCGCTGGCCGCCAGGTACCCGGATTACCCCGGCGTGCTCGCCCTGCTCAAACAGCTCGCGGTTGACGGTGAGACTTCTTACCTGCGCCGGTCCGCGCTCGAGTTGCTGGCCGGAAACTACCTGGACTCCTCCGGCGTGCTCACCCTGCTCAAACAGCTCGCGGCCGGGGACAAGGACGAGGTTGTCCGCTGGTCCGCGCTCCGTGCGCTCGCCGGGCAACGCCCGGCCGACCCCGACGTCCCGTCGCTGATGAAGCAGTTGGCGACCGCGGCGGCAGACGAAACCATCCGCTGGTCCGCGCTCCGCCCGCTTGCCCGGAAGCAGCCGGACGACCCCGACGTCCTGCCCCTGCTCAGGCGGCTCGCGACCGAGGCCAGGGACGAGGCCGTGCGCTGGTCCGCGTTGCGCGCGCTATCCGAACTGCAGCCGGACGACCCCGACGTCCTGCCCCTGCTCAGGCGGCTCGCGACCGAGGCCAGGGACGAGGCCGTGCGCTGGTCCGCACTGCGCGCCCTCGCCGAACAGCGCCCGGCCGACCCCGGCGTCCTGCCGCTGGTCAAGCGGCTCGCGACCGAGGGCAGGAACGAAATGGTGCGCGCGTGCGCGCTGACCGCGCTGCTTGAGCAACGCCCGTCTGACCCCGACATCCTGCCCCTCCTCAAACGGCTTGCAGCCGGCAGCGAAGGCTGGTTCCTGCGCGCATCGGCGTTGCGGGCGCTCGCCCTTGCGCGGTTCGACGACGCGGAAGTCCGGGCCCTGCTCGGGCTCGCTCTTTCGTCCGTGCCAGCACCCAGCGCTCCCGCGTCCGGACCGACCGTCGAGAGGACGCCTTGCCTCGGTTGTCTCCTGCCCAGCCTTCCCGCGTCCGGACTGACCATTGACGCGCCGTCCGGGCGGCCTATACTGGAAACGCAGGTTACTCCGAACCACCCTGGCATCTGACTCTGCCCGGCCCCGCGCCGGGTGGACGCCGTGACCACAAGGAGGCAGCATGTTCCGCAGCCATGTTCGTGTCGACCTGATGGCCCTCGTCACAGCCATCATCGCATTCGTGTTTGTCGTCCCGGGCGCCGCGCTCGCCGCGACCTGGGATAGCCCGACGCCGCTCTACGAGACGCCGGGGTACGGCGACTACGTGGGCTACCCATTCCAGCCGACCATCTCCACCGACGACAACGGCAACGTCCACGTCATCTGGCGCGGCCGGCCCGAGTCGAGTGGCAACTACCACGTCGACCACCGGGCGAAGACCGGTGCGGGCCGGCAGGATGTCGAGGTCCTGCTCGACAGCGTCGACGCTTGGCAGAACCCATCCGTCGCGGCTGACCCGGACGGCGGCTGCGCGGTCGGCGCGCCGGCGAAGCTGTCCGGCGGCGTCAACCCGGCCGACGACGCGGCCGGCCCGGACGCCTTCGCCGTCCACCTGCCCGCGCCCGGCCCGTTCAACCTGCTCGCGCCGCCCAACGGCGCGGTCGACCAGCCCCGGACCCTGCTCCTCGAATGGGAGGCGTCCGAGGGCGCGGACAACTACGACGTCTACCTCGATGTCGCGACGCCGCCCGTTACCCGGGTCGCGCGCGACCTCGTCGCGCTCGAGCACGAGGTGCGGAACCTCGCCGGCAACCAGACCTACTACTGGCAGGTCATCGCCAAGGACTCGACCGGCACGACGCCCTCGGAAATCTGGAGCTTCACGACCGGGGCCGGCCTGCCGCCGGGCTGGGTCGAGGTCGCGCCGATGCCCACCGGCCCGGCGGGCCGGGCGGTCAAGGACGGCGGCCTGCTGATGGACGGCGGCGACATCCTCTACGCGACCAAGGGCTACAAGGTCGGCGAGTTCTACTCCTACAACGTCACCGCCAACACCTGGACCGAGCTCCCGCCGGTCCCGAACGGACCGAGCGGCAAGGGCGTCGGCAAGGGCGCCGCTGGCCTCGTCGACGGCCGCTACATCTACCTCGTCAAGGGCAACAACACCCAGGAGTTCTGGCGGTTCGACACCGACGAGATGGTCTTCGCCTGGCAGCAGCTCCGCGACGTCCCGCTCGGCACCTCCGGAAGCAAGGTCAAGTCCGGTTCCGACCTCGTCGCGATGAAGGCCGGCACCGGCCAGACCCCGGAGTACCTCTACCTCCTCAAGGGTAAGCAGACCGACTTCATGCGCTTCAACCCCGACGACGCGGTGCTCGACTGGGAGCTGATGCCGGCCGCGCCGGCCGGCGGCAAGCCGCGCTGGGACAAGGGCTCCTGGCTCGTCGCCCGCCGCCGCCAGCAGGAGGGCATCTTCCACATCTACGCCCACAAGGCGAAGTACCACGAGCTCTGGCGGTTCCTCGCCGACTCACTGGCATGGAGCACGGCGCCGATGCCCGGGATGCCGCTCGCCGGGATGATGGGCAAGAGCAAGAAGGCCAAGGACGGCAGCTCGGCCGCGCTCGCCGACGGCGCGCTCTGGGCGCTCAAGGGCGGCAACACCCAGGAATTCTGGCGGTTCAGCCTCGACTCGCTTCGCTGGAGCGAGTACGACACGATACCGGCCTTCGGCTCGACCGGCAAGAAGAAGCGGGTGAAGGCGGGCGGCGACATCGTCGCCGCGGGCGAGGGGTTCTACGCGCTCAAGGGCAACAAGACCCGCGAGCTCTGGCGCTACATCGTCCCGCCGGTGGCGCTCGCGGCGCGGCCCGGGCGCGCGGGCGCCATGTCCGGCGCGGCGCCGGCCGAGCCGGTCTTCGTCTCGGTCGCCCCGAACCCGCTCGCGGGCCGGGTCGCGACCCTGCACTACAACCTGCCCGCGGCCGGCCCGGCGACGGTCAGGGTCTGTGACGCGGCCGGGAGGACCGTCCTGAGCCGCGGCCTCGGCCGGGCCCGGGCCGGTGCGGCGAGCCTCGACCTCGACCGGCTCGGCGCGGGCGTCTACCTCGTGACCGTCGAGGCGGCCGGCTTCACCGCGACCCGGAAGCTCGTGGTCCAGCGCTAGGCGGATTCAGGGCGGCAACTCGGGGGGCGGCGCAAGCCGCCCCCCGCTCTTGTGCGCCGCGCCGGGGCTAGTGGAGTTTGAGCACCCGCCGGGCCGGCCCCGCACCGTCGCCCGGCCTCAGGTAGTACACCCCGGGCGCCAGCGCCGGCCCTAAATCCTCCGCCGCGCCCGAGGCGACGCGCCGGCCCGCGGCGCTGAACGCATCCCAGCGCCCGGGCAGGACGAACTCGCGGCTGAAGACCAGCGTGCCGCCGGCGGGCAGGTAGTCCGGCCGCGCCGGCGGCTCGGCGAGCGCGGTCGGCTCGACCGGCACCGCGACCGTCGCGACCGAGGCCGCGGTCAGCCGGCCGACCCCGTGCACGACCGCCGGCGTCAGGATGCCGACCGTGTCGTGGGTCGTGTGGTAGTGCGGGTTTGAGCCGTTCCAGATGCCCCACTCCGAGTCCTCGAGCGCGAACGTCGACCGGTAGCCCGCCTCCCAGAACGGCGTGTTGTCGCCGTAGCAGTCCGGGTCGAGGTAGTTGAGCAGGCTGAGGTTGATGTCGTACCAGTTGTTGACCGACTCGGCCAGGACCGCGAACGGCCGTGACGCGACGTCGGTGTTGATGACGACGTCGTTCACGTCCTCGCCGACGTAGCCGACCATGTCGACGTTGAATGCAACCTCGATCGCGAGCCCCTGCGGCACCGCGACCGAGTCCACCCAGTGGTAGGAGCCCTTCATCCACTGCTCCTCGCCCGAGAACGCGAGGAGCTTGACTGTCCGCTGGAACCGGTACTCGTTGAGGACCCGCGCCAGCTCGAGCAGGATCGCCGTCCCGGTTGCGTTGTCGTCCGCACCCGGCGCGCTGGTCATCCCCTGCGGGGTGTAGGAGTCGTAGTGCGCGCAGGCAATGACGATGGCGCTGTCCGGCTCGAGCCCGGGCCGGGTCGCCTCGACGTTGATGCACCGCGTCGACTGGATGTAGTACGTGTCCAGCGCGACCTCCCAGCCCAGCCCCCGGAACTCGTCGGCCAGCCAGCGCCCGGCGGCCTCGCACTCGGGCGCGTAGCTATAGCGGGTGCCGAAGTCCTGGAGCCGCCGGATGTCCGCCATCAGCGTGTCGAGCGACACCAGCGCGGTAAGCCGGCCGACCATCGAATCCGGCGCGAAGTCGAGTCGCGCGGGCGGCTGCGCGGCCGGGGCGAAGCCGCGCCGCGGCAGGGCGGCGAGCAGCCAGCCGGCGTCCTGCGCGGCCCGCGCCTCGTCCTCGCTCAGCCGGACCACGGCCTGGCGCGCGTCGTCCCAGAGCACCGCCCCCGGCGCGCCCGGCGGGTTGAGCCGGGTGTGGGGCACGAGGAAGTACCGGCCGGGCCGGAAGACCGGGTCGAGCACGACCGCCCCGGCCGGCGCTTCGGCGGCGCGGCACAGCACCGCGCCCTCGACCGCCCGGAGGACCGCGACCTCGTCGCCGGGCCGGACCTCGCGCACCGCGACCAGCATCTCCGCGCGCGCGGCGCCGGCCAGCAACAGCAGGAAGACAAGGATTCTCACGATAGCGCTCCTTTGCTCACCTGAAATTGTCGCCGCGACGCGCCGCCGGTCAATCCGGACGTTTGACCGCCGCGTCGGGCCGGCTAGATTCTCCGGCGTGGCGGCGTTCCTCACCAACTACGAAGGCCGGCCCGGGCTCGACGCGGCCCGGGAATCGCTCGCGTCCGGCCAGCCTGCGCTCGACGCGGTCGAGGCCTGCATAAGGCGGGCCGAGGCCGACCCGGCGGTGCGCTCGGTCGGCCGGGGCGGCACGCCCGACCTCCTCGGCCGGATGCAGGGCGACGCGGCGATAATCGACGGCGACACCCGCGAGGCCGGCTCGGTCGGCGCGCTCGAAGGCTTTCTGCACGCGATATCGGTCGCCCGGCAGGTGATGACGCGCCTGCCCCACGTGATGCTGGTCGGCGACGGCGCGGCCCGGTTCGCCCGCGAAATCGGGGCCGAGCCGGCCAACCTGCTGACGCCGGAGGCGAAGCAGGCGCACGCGGACTGGCTCCGCCGGAACGTCCCGGCCGACGCCATCGCGAGGCTCGCCGACGGCCCGCTCGCCGAACACGCCTGGACCGCGGCCCGGACCCTCAACACCCGGGGCACGGTCATCGTCCTCGCCCGCGACCGCCGGGGCGGCATCGCCGCCGGCGCGAGCACGTCGGGCTGGGCCTACCGCTACCCGGGCCGGCTCGGCGACTCGCCGATTGTCGGCGCCGGCATCTACGCCGACAGCCGGTTCGGCGCCTGCGGCTGCACCCACGTCGGCGAGATGACCATCCGGGCCGGGACCGCGCGCTCGCTCGTCCAGCACCTCGGGGCCGGGCTCGCGGTCGACGCGGCGTGCGCCGAGGCGATGCGCGACCTCGCCGACCTCAGCGGCGGCTACCTCGGCCCGGTCGTCGTCCACGCCCTCGAAGCCGGCGGCAGACCATGCGTGCTGGCCAACCGGCCGATTGCCGGCGGCCACGACCGCTACTTCTACTGGCGCGAGGGACTGGCCGAGGCGGAACTGCGCCGGGCAGTGCAGTTCTGTCCCTGACCGTTTGACCCCGGCCGGCCGCGCCCTATCCTGACCGGACACCGGAAAGGACACCTGCGATGAACTGGAGATTGCTGCTCGTCACCTTCGGGACCGTGTTCCTCGCCGAGCTCGGCGACAAGACCCAGCTCGCGACGCTCGCCTTCTCGGCCGCCAACCGCTCATTCTGGAGCGTCTTCCTCGGCAGTGCGCTTGCGCTCGTCGCGACCTCGCTCATCGCGACGCTGGTCGGCAGCCTGCTCGCCCGCTGTCTCCCTGCGCGGTGGGTCGGCCTCGGCGCCGGCGTCCTCTTCGTCGTCATCGGCGCCATCCTCGTCCTGCGCAACCTCCGCCCGGCCTGCTGACCAGCGCCCGGCTCCTGCCGTGCCCCGGCTGCCCTCTTGACAGCGCCGCCCGGGCGGCAGTATACTGAAGCACAGGGGAAGGTCGCGCCAGCGCGGACGCTGGCAACGAGCCTCTGAAGGCGGCACCGGCCGAGAGCGGACGATATCCTGCCTCAGGTGCTGAAGCGGGAACGAACCGGAGGTTGAGCCATGGGGAAGTCGGCTCTGTTACTGGTCCTGCTGTCCGTGAGCCTCGCGAGCGCCGCGCCCGGGGTCGCGGTGTTCGGATTCCAGGGCATCGGGGTGGACTCGGTGACCGCGATGGTCGCCACGACGGTGTTCCGTGAAGAACTGGCCAGGACCGGCGTCTACGCCGTCGCGACCGCTGACGACATGGTTTCGGCGCTGGGTGCCGACCGGCCTGTCACCGGCATCGCCGAGGCGCAGGAAGCGGCCGGCCGGGTCGGCGCCGCGAAGGCGGTCATCGGCAGTCTCAGCCGGCTCGGCACGCAGACAATCGGTGCGGTCCAGCTCATCGACGTTGCCGGCGGCGCGGTCGAGTTCCAGGACCGGCTTGCCACGACCAGCCAGACCGAACTCGACATCGTCCTCGGTCGCCTGGCCCGGGCGGTGGCCACCCGGGAACCCGCCGGCTCGCGGCTCGAGATCGAGAAACTGACCGAGCCCGAAGTCGAAAGGGGCGGAACCCGGCGCAAGAGCTACGCCGGCGGCGGCGGCGGTGTCGGCGGACTCCTGCCGCTCGTCGGCACCCGGACCCGGATGCAGTGGGGCTACAGCACGCTCGGCATCTACGAGACCCCGGACTACTTCGCCGAGGCCCGCTACGGCCTCTCGTTTGGCGCCGGCCTCGCGATGCCGCTGACAATCGGGATGTACAAGACCTTCTCCCGGACCGACGCCTCTCCATACTTCGGCGCTGCCGTCGGCGTCGGCCTCTGGTTCGACGACAGCCTCAAGAATAGCGGACCCGGGTTCGCCATCGCGCCCGGCGTCGGCTACGTCTTCTTCAGGACCTACGACTTCCACCTGCTGGCTGACCTGCGCTACCTCATCATCACCGGCAAGGGCAGTGGCCCGGCGCTGTCCCTCAACCTCGTCTACGGCCGCCAGGGCGGCCTCGGCTCCCGCGGCGGTTGCTGCGGCCTGGGCCTCTGACCAGCGCACCGCCCCGGGCCGCGCCCGGCCGAGACCCGGCAGTCGACACGCGCCCGGTGTCGCGGGGCGTTGCCGGAGCCTGGGCTGTTCAGGCGCTATCGCGTATCGGCTGTCCTAGCGCATTGCCTCGATGAGCTTCTTTGTGGCGAGGCCAAGCGCGCCCTCGGCGGCAGCGTTGAGCGAAAGCGGGTTGGCCGAGCGGCCCAGTCCGGAGTAGAGAATCGTCGGCGAGTCCACCGAGTGAAGCTTGACCGTGGCAATGAGCACTACCTTGGGCTCGATCTGCTCGAAGCTCAACTCGGCCAGGCACACAAGGTCCGCCCCCAGCTTCTTGCCCAAGGCCCGCGCCTTCACCGGGTCGATGCCGTCCATCTGGCCGAAGGTCTCCTTCTTGACCAGGTCGCGCACCGCGAACCCGTCCTGCGGCATCAGCTTGCCGGTTCCCATCATCGTCCTAGCCAGGTAGTCGTAGGCAATATCCCGCTCAAACCCGCCGGGCGCGCGCAGACCGCGCACCAGAAACGGCATTATCGCCACGTCATAGCTCTGTCGCGTGTCGAACGCGGGCGATATCTGGCCCTCGTGGACATACTTCGGCGAGCAACCCGCAGAGAACACCAGTCCCGCTAACAGCCACAAAGTAACACGCATGCTCTTCTCCTACTGCCCGAGCCGCTTCGGCTCGACCTTGTACTCGTCCGGGATGCCCGGTGTGCCGGGTATCCAGAAGTTGACCTGGTCCCGGATGAAACTCAGCACGTCGAGTCCGGCCAGACCGGGTATCTTGTCGGCATGGTCGAGCACCGCGTCTGCCAGTTCGTCGGCGGATGATATGAACGTCAAGTCCCACTGGTTGTACCCGGTCGCCGACACTATTTCCATTTCCCCGCCGAAGCGCGAGTCGCTCTTCAACGCGTCCTTCAGTACGCGCAGGGTGCGGTACGAGGGCCCGAAGAATCGGACCAGGTAGGGTTTGCCCGTGCTCGACCAGCCCGCAACAATCGGGCTCATCTGGTACAGCAACTTGTCCAATGCGCCGAGCACTGCTCCGTCGAGTGCACCCCGGGCCGCGTCCGCGCCGGTATGCTGAACGCCCGGCTCGCCCCTGTACACTGCCGAACCCAGACCCTCAGCGCTACTGGTATTATACGCACTCGCGTCAACGGTCGCCTCGGCCGCGGTCAGCTGGCCGCTGTAGGGCGACTCGATGCCCAGTTCCCGGGATGAAACCGTAACTCGGGTCAGGTCGATGAACACCGGCACGTTCGCCTGCAAGGCCAGGTGCTGGGCGAAGGTGACCGTGGACTCCTGCTCCGAGAACAGCGCACGCGCCTCTCCCATCAACCGTTCGAATGTCCCCCGGTCGACGTACCGGATGCGGTTTCGGGCAAGGAACTCATTTGCGCGGGCGTAGGCGTATTCGTAGTGTTCGAGCTCGCTCTCCGGCCTGGGCTTGCGGAGGTCGTAGAAGACCATGATGCGGAACCCGCCCAGCGAGCCAAAGAGCGACCTTGCCTCCGCCTCCATCGGCGAGGTGCTCACCCAGGCCTTGATGGTCACTTCGAAATGGTCTCTCAACGGTACCGGGTCGCCGACCATCTCGAACTTCTCGATGTAGCCCTCGGCCCGGCTCTTCACCACGTCCTGCACCACCCGGAAGTTCTCCATCGTGGTGAATCCCTGGATGGCCGAGCCGATGGCCTGTTCGACCGCGTTGCGCTTCGCGTCCTCGAGCGCCCGGGTCCGGTCCGGCCCGTAGCCCTTGGCCTGGACCACGATGGTCTGGGCAACGGCCACGCAGGCCACTGCCGCCAGTACTGCGACCACTCGTTTCAGCATTGTAGCTCCTTTCGTGTCACGCGATACGCTCTATGCTATACGCCGTACGCAATACTCTTACGTTCCCCGCTGAACGCTCTATGCATCTGGTTTGGAGGATGTCCCGATCTTAGTTGAAATTAGGGAGAGCGGTTCCCCTGCCCGGATGGTATCATCTGGGTTAACAACGAAAGGAGAACCGCGTGAGAAGGTACAGCAGATGGTCGTCGGCCGCAAGTCGAAGGGTCCGGTCGGCGGGTGCGCAGGTGCTGGCTGCGCTGGACCGGGACGAGATGCTCGAGCT
>JAWOHE010000049.1:0-28245 GCA_046485285.1 bacterium | reverse complement strand
GTGAGCGTCGCCGGCTTGATGACCGCGGTGTTGCCGCAGGTCAGCGCCGGGAACAGCTTCCAGGACGGAATCGCCATCGGGAAGTTCCACGGGCAGATCATCCCCCACACGCCCATCGGCTGGCGGGTGACGTAGCACATCTTGTTCGGCATCTCGCTCGGCGCGACCGTGCCCCACAGCCGCCGGCTCTCGCCCGCGGCGTAGTAGCCGGTGTCAATCGCCTCCTGGACGTCGCCCCTGGTCTCCTTGAGCACCTTGCCCATCTCCCGGGTCTCGAGCCGGGCGAACTCTTCCTTGCGGCTGACCATCAACTCGGTCGCCTTGCGCATGATGTCGCCCCGGGCCTGGGCCGGCAGCGCGCGCCAGGCCGGGTAGGCCGCCTTTGCCGCCGTGACCGCGTCGGCGACGTCCTCCGCCCCGGACAGCGGGAACAGCCCGATCAGGTCGGACTGGTCCGCCGGGTTGCGGTTCTCGTAGGTCTTGCCCGTCCGGGCCGGCACGTACCTGCCGTTGATGAAGTTGTGGTAGTGTTGAGCCATGGTTCCTCCTGGAATTTGGATTGAGATGCTAGCGCCGGCGGGCGCGAAATCAACCGGCAGGGTCGCGCCGGACTAACCCTGCAGCCGCCACGGCAAGGAACGGCATGGCCGGAACCCTGAGCCGTCCCGCCGTCAGCGGCGAGGCGGCCAGCACCAGGAGCAGGCCGACGGCCAGCGCCAGTCCCGTGACCGGGACCGCGCCTCGTCTCAACACCGCTGCCAGTCCGGCGCAGTAGACCACGGTCAGCAACAGCAACTCGAAGGCGGCCGCAAGCAGCTTCGCCGGGTCGCTCCGGAGCCCGGCCCAACCCGGAAGTTCGGGCCGCGCGCGCGCGCCCCGGACCCGCTGGATGATATCGTCGCTCTGGACGCTCGCCAGAATCCGGGCCGTTCCGCGGGCGTGGATCCAGGCATAGCGCACCGGGTCGCCGAGGATGCGAGCCAGCGCCCGGCCGGCCAGGCGGTCGGCGAGCAGAACCGGGTTCCGGATGTCCCGGTCGGACGCGAGATCGGCGACAAGCTCATTCCGCACCGATGCCTCATCGCACCCGGTCTGCTCGCGCAGCAGTATCCCCGCATGGGTATAGTAGAGGTTGAAAGCGGTGTCCGTCGAGAGCGTGGGCCGGCCGAACCGGGTCAGGTTCCGTGCCGCCCAGCCGACCGGGAGGAGCAGGAAGATGAGTCCGAAGGCGAGCGCCTGCCGACGGCCGACCCGGACCAGCAGGAATGCGAACAGCGGCACCACGGCCGCGACCGCCACCGGCCGGACCAGGACCGCAGAACCCAGCACCACTGCCGCCCAAGCCCTGCGGCCGCCGAGGAACAACCACAGGCTCGACGCGAGCAGGAACGTGAACAACGTCTCGGCCAGCAGCACGCCGGCCATCAGAACGCTGCCCGCGTCGACCGCCACGATCAACGCGGCAACCGGAGCATGCAGCGGCCCTGCCAGCCTTCGCACCGTCGCCCAGACCAGCGCCACCGTCGCAACTCCCAGCAGCACCTGCACCAGCAGGATGAGCCAGACCTGTCGACCAAGCAAGAACAGGAACAACGGATAGCCCGGCACCCGCCAGGCCGAGTGCGCGCCGCCCCAGCCGAACGCGCCCTGGCCAATGCCCCGCGCCAGCGCGAGATATTCCTGGGTGTCGCTGGAGTGCAGCCCGGTGAGCAGGAACTCGACCTCGGAGGCAGGCGGTTCCCAACCAGAGATGTTGCTGTCATGGTCTCGGCTCAGCAGTGCGAAACCTCCGCGCAGAATCACGGCCAGCAACAGCACGCCCGCCAGCACAACGCGCCCGCGGCCAATCATCGCGGCAGAACCCGGAAGGCCAGCTCGACCGCGGCCGCGGGCGAGTCGGCCGGCGTCACGCCGGCGACGTCCCAGGTCCCGAGACCGACGACCGTCTTGCCCATCCGGAGCGCGAACCCGATCTCCGACAGCGTGCCGTGCGAGCCGGCCACGGCGACGAGGACGTCCGAGGTCCGGATGATGGCGAGATTGCGCGCCTCGCCCAGCCCGGTCGCGATCGCGATGTCGACGAACTCGTTGGCCGCCCCGCGCTCAGCGCCGGGCAGGATGCCGACCATCAGCCCGCCCGCCCCCAGCGCGCCCCGACAGGCGGCCTCCATCACGCCGCCCATCCCGCCGCAGACCAGCACTGCCCCACGCCGGGCGATGAGCCGTCCGACCTCCTCGGCCCGCGCCGCGGTCGCCCCGTCGCAGGCCGACGCGCCGATCACGCCGACGTGCGGCCGGGCGCTGCTCCGGGTCAAGCGCGGCTGTCCGCCACGAAGAGGTCGACGAGCCGGAACCGGCTGACATCGACCAGCCCCCGGTCGGTGAGCTTGAGTTCCGGTATCACCGGCAGGGCGAGGAACGACAGGGTCGCGAACGGGTTGGGCAGTCGCGAGCCCCAGACGTGCGCCTTCTCGAGCAGTCGGCGCAGTGCCGCCGCGACGTCCTCGGCCGGCTCGTCCGCCAGGAGCCCGGCAATCGGAAGCCTCAGGCTTGCCGCGACCTTGCCCCGCGCGACCGCGACCATCCCGCCGCCGAGTCGCCTGAGCTCCTTCGCCGCCGCCAGCATGTCTTCGTCGGTCGCCCCGACAATGATGATGTTGTGGGAGTCGTGCGCGACGGTCGTGCCGAGCGCGCCCTGCTTGAGCCCGAAACCGGCAACGAGGCCGAGACCGGTGCGGCCGGTCGCCCGGTGCCGCTCGATGACCGCCAGCTTCAGGAGGTCGCGCTCCGGGTCGGCGACGACCCGGCCCGCCCTGACCGTCGGCGGGAGCACGTGCTGTTCGGTGACGATCTGGTCCGGCACGACCCGGATGACCCGGCACAGGTCTCCCGACGCCTTGATGACGAAGCGCGCCTTCGTCAGCGACCCGGGCTTGACCGTGCCGGTGACCGACTTGTCGCGGTGCGGCTTGAGCTTCGCCAGCAGGCGGCCGTCCCGGGCGACCGGCTTCCCGTCCCGGAGCACCCAGCGCACCCGGAACCGGTCGAGGTCGCCGAGCACGACCAGGTCCGCCCGCCAGCCGGGCGCGACCGCGCCCCGGCGCGCCAGCCCGAAGTACTCGGCCGGGTTGAGCGTCACCATCTGCACCGCCGCCGCCGGGTGCATTCCCTGGCGCACCGCGTGCCGCAGTATCGAGTCGAGGTGTCCGTCCCGCAGGAGCTCCTCCGGGTGCCGGTCGTCGGTGACGAACATGCAGCGCCGGAGGTTGAAGTCGTTGATGACCGGCAGGAGCCCGGTCAGGTTGCGGGCGGCCGAGCCCTCGCGCACCATCAGCCTGAACCCGGCGCGTAGCTTCTCGAGCGCCTCGCCCCGACCGACGCACTCGTGGTCCGAGCCGACCCCGGCCGCGGCATAGGCGGCCAGCAGCCGGTCGCCCAGACCGGGTGCGTGGCCGTCAGTGAGCTTGGCCGCGGCCCGGGCCGCGGCCAGCTTGGCCAGCGCGTCGCGGTCGCCGAACACCACGCCCGGGTAGTTCATCATCTCGCCCAGCCCGAGCACGCGCTCGTGCCGGAGCAGCTTCGCGATGTCGCGGGCAGTGACGCTGGCGCCCGAACTCTCCATCGCGGTTGCCGGCACGCAGGACGGCGCCATCACGAAGACGTCGAGCGGCAGGCCTTCGCTCGCCCGGAGGATGTACTCGATGCCGCGGACTCCCAGCACGTTGGCGATCTCGTGCGGGTCGGCGACGACCGCGGTAGTGCCGTGCGCAAGGCAGAGCCGGGCGAACTCGTGGACCGGCAGCATTGAGCTCTCGATGTGGATGTGGCCGTCGATGAAGCCGGGCGCGACGTACTGGCCGCTGACGTCGACCGTCTCGCCCGCCCGCTCGTAGCCGAAGCCGACCCCGGCAATGCGCCCGTCCTTGACCGCGACGTCGGCCCGGCGGATCTCGCCGGTGAACACGTTGATGACCTGCCCCCCGCGCAGCAGCAGGTCGGCCGGCTCGTCGCCCCTTGCGGCCGCCAGCAGCGCCGGCAGTCGGTCAGCGCCCGCGTGCGCCATCTTGTCCTCCCATCTCGCCCTCCTCGACGAACCCGATGAACGGCAGGTTGCGGAACCGCTCCGCGAAGTCGGCACCGTACCCGACAACGAACCTGTCCGGCACCTCGAATCCGATGTAGTCGGCCTTGACCTCGACCTTGCGTCGCGCGCGCTTGTCCATCAGCACGCAGACCCTGAGACTCCGCGGCCCGCGCCGGCGGAGGATGTCGAGCAGGCGGCTCATTGTCAGCCCGCTGTCGAGGATGTCCTCAACCAGGAGCACGTCCCGGTCCGCGAGCGGGCACCTGAGGTCGGTGACGACCTCGACGACGCCGGATGTCCGGGTGCCCTTGCGGTAGCTGGAAACGGTGATGAAGTCGATCTCCACCGGCACGGTCAGCCGGCGCGCCAGGTCGGCGACGAAGACCCACGAGCCCTTGAGAACACCGATGAGCAGAAGCTCCCGACCTTCGCAGTCGGCCGAGATCTGCCAGGCCAGCTCCGCGACCCGGCGGCTGATCGCCGCCTCGCTGATGAGCTCGCGCACCGCTTCGCGTGAAGGAATGTCCATACGCTGTCCTGCTACCCCGTCCGACGGGACGGACCCTGCGTCCCTTCGAAGGGATCGGGGCGACTGGATTTGAACCAGCGACCTCTTGGTCCCGAACCAAGCGCGCTAACCAACTGCGCTACGCCCCGTCTTTTCTGCACTTGCGCTCGCCTGAGCGCCCAAGATGATAGGCGCAAAACGACGGCAGTCAACCGCGGTCATCGGCTGACCGTCCCGCCGGCTGGCCGCGCACGAACGGCACGAACACGCAATCGAACAACGCCCGCTGGACGAGCCGGCCATCCCGCTTGACACCAAGGATCAACGTCTGGACTTCGCCCCGGCCGACCGGCACGATGATGCGGCCACCGTCCCGCAACTGCCCGACCAGCGCGAACGGCATCGTCTCGGCGCCGGCGGTGACGATGATGCGGTCGAACGGGGCGACCTCGGGCCAGCCCGCCTGACCGTTGCCGACACGGAGCCGGACGTTCCGGTACCCCTGCCGGGCCAGCGTCCGCCGCGCCAGCGCGGAAAGCTCGGCCAGCAATTCAATCGAGTACACCCAACCCGCCAGCTCGGCAAGCACCGCCGCCTGGTAGCCGGAGCCAGTACCGACCTCGAGCACGCTGTCGGCCGGGCCCGGCTTCAGCGCCTCGGTCATCGCCGCGACGATATAGGGCTGGGAAATCGTCTGGCCGCGCCCGATCGGCAGCGGCCGGTCCTCGTAGGCATGGTGCCGGAAGCTCTCCGGGACGAACTCCTCGCGCGGGACCTTCGCCAGCGCCGCCAGTACCCGCGCGTCCCTTATGCCGCGCGGCCGGAGCTGGGTCTCGATCATCCCCTGCCGGAGCCGGGCGTAGTCCGTCACCGCCACGGTCAGACCCGGACCGGCCCGAACGGTGCCGGTATGAATGTCAGGACCAGCAGGACCAGCGCCGCGCCGGCCAGCAGCCAGTCCGCCCGCTCGAGCGGCGTGACCTCGTCCAGCGGCCGCGGGTGGCGCAGGCCGAAGAGCGCGATCATCACTGCCCAGAAAGGCCAGCCCAGCCAGAGGAAACCCAGCCCGAGGAGCACCGCGATGACTGCCCAGCCGACCGCCCGGCGGAACCGGCCGGCGACCGCGTAGGCGATGTGCCCGCCGTCGAGCTGGCCGGCGGGCAGCAGGTTGAGCGCGGTGACGAAGAACCCGAGCCAGCCCGCGAACGCGACCGGGTGGAGCATAACGTCCTTCCCCTCGGGCAGGTTCCCGAACCTGAGCCAGGACAGGAGCCGGAAGACGAGCGAACTGCCGAGGCTGATGCCCGGAATGTCCGGCCCGGTCTCGACGACCTGGCTCAACGCGAGCCCGATGACCGTCACCGGTATCGCAACAAGGAACCCGACCAGCGGCCCGGCGACACCGACCCGGACGAGCGCGGCGCGGTCCGGCACCGGTGATCGCATCCGGATGAACGCGCCCATCGTCCCGGTCATCGGGTGCGGCACCGGCAGGAAGTACGGCAGGGTCGCGTCGACGCCCAGCCGCCGGGCGATGAAGTAGTGGCCGAGTTCGTGGCTGCCGAGGATCAGGATGATCGCGAGTGAGAACGGCACGCCATGGACCAGCTCGAGCGGGTTCGTCACCGGGTTGCGGCCCATCTGCAGCGCTCCGACGAAGAGGGTGGAAAGCACGGTCAGGCCGAAGAGCAGGAGATTCACCCAGCGGCGGGCCGGCCTCAGCTCCGGCGCCGGTCCGCAGACGATGCTGTGGCCCTCCTCCTCGGGGCTGAACCAGGCAAGCTGGCCGCGCGCCGCGAACAGGCGACGCAGGGCCGCGACATTCTCCCGAAGCGGCTCCCGTATCCGACCCAGCAGCGTGTTGCCATGGATCCCGGCCAGCCCGAAATGCCGCTCCAGACCCGCCGGCAGTCCGTCTGCCCCGGAGTTCCCGGGCGTCCCGTGCTCTAGCATATTCTCGGGAGTTGCTCGCCCTCGAGCATTATCAGCCGGCGCAGCGAGCCGAGCCGGGTACGAAGCCAGACGCCTGCCGGCGCCCGGACGACCTCGCCGATCCGCACGGCGTGCCGGCCCCGGGCGTCCCGGCGCGCGGTCGCGACCAGCCGCCCGGCCCGGCGCGCGTCGCAGACGGCCAGCACCTTGCCCTCGTTGGCCATGTAGAGCGGGTCGAGGCCGAGGAGCCCGGCGACGCCACGCACCGCGCTCGACACCGGGACCAGTTCCTCGTTGATGACGAACCCGAGGCCGGTTGACCCGGCAAACTCGGCCAGCGTCGTCGCGAGTCCGCCCCGCGTCGGGTCGCGCATCAGCCTGACACCGCCGGCGCCAACCAGCCTCCCGCAGAGCCGGTGAAGCGGCGCGCAGTCGCTTCGGACCCTCGAACGAAACCGGAACCCGCCGCGGGCGACCCCGATTGCCGCTTCGTGCTCGCCGATGCGTCCGTTGATGACCAGCACGTCGCCCGGCCTCACCCGCTCCGGCCCGAGCCGGACCCCGGGCGGGACGACGCCGATTCCGGTGGTATTGACGTAAAGCTCCTCCGCCTCCCCCCCGCGCTCGATGACCTTGGTGTCGCCGGTGACGACCGCGACTCCGGCAGCTCGCGCGGTGGCGGCCAGGGACCGGCACACCCGGTCGAGCGTGCCGAGCGCCAGCCCCTCGCGCAGGACGAATCCGACCGTCAGCCAGCGCGGCTCCGCGCCGGCGACCGCCAGGTCGTTCACCGTCCCGCAGACACAGAGCCGGCCGATGTCGCCGCCCGGGAAGAACAACGGCCGCACGACGTAGGAGTCGGTCGAAACCGCGAGCCGGCCGCGCTGCGCGCCGAGTTCGGCCGCGTCGCCCAGCCTCGCCAGCACCGGGTTGCCGAACCGGCGTAGGAACACTTCTCGGATGAGCCGGTGCATCTTCCGGCCGCCCGCACCGTGCCCCATCACTATCCGGTCCCCGGTTGGTACAGGGTTTATGGCCCGTGATCCGAAGTCCCGGCTCGCTACTCCGCCGGGCCTTTGTGTCCTTGTACTTCCGGCTCCGCCGCGCTCAGTCATCATGCTCCCGTTCGTACTTGAACCAGGCCGCGCAGGCGCCCTCGGACGACACCATGCACGGCCCGACCGGCGACTCCGGCCGGCACTTGCGCGCGAACAGCTTGCAGTCCGGTGGCGCGATAACACCCAGCATCACCTCGCCGCATCGACAGGCGCTCCGGCGCGACCGACCTGGCTTCACGCCGAACCGCAGAACCGCGTCGAACTCGCGAAACGCCGGCCGGAAGGCCAGCCCGGACCCCGGGATGATGCCGATTTCCCGCCAGTCGGCGTCACACGGCTCAAAGACCTCGGCCATCACCTTCTGCGCCGCCGGGTTGCCCTCCGGCCGCACGCTCCGGCGGTACTGAATCTCCAGCCTCGGACCGGTCTCGAGCTGGACCAGGAGCATCCATAGCGACTGGACGATGTCGGCCGCCTCGAACCCTGCAACCACCGCTGGTAGCGCGTAGTCATTGGCCAGGAAGGCGTACGGCGCAGTCCCGATAATCACCGACACGTGACCGGGCAACAGGAACCCGTCGACGCTCACCCGCTCCGACCCGGCTATCAGCCGCAATGCGGGAGGCACCAGCTTGAACAGCGGCAGAACCGTGAAGTTGCCTACGCGCCGGGACCGGGCCGCCAGCACTGCCGCCGCCACTGTCGGCGCGGTCGTCTCGAACCCGACGCCGAGGAATACGACCTCGCGCTCCGGCGCGGATTGGGCCAGCCGCAGGGCATCCAGTGCCGAGTAGACGACCCGAACGTCCGCCCCTGCGGCCCGCGCCTCCTCCAGCGACCCCCGTGCGCCCGGCACCCTCAGCATATCCCCGAACGTCGCCACCACCGTCCCCGGCCTCCTCGCCAGCCCGATGGCGGCGTCCACCTCCGGCTGAGTCGTCACGCAAACCGGGCACCCCGGCCCGGATAACAACCTTAACCTGGAATCGACCGCCCGGCGGATGCCGTGCCCGGAAATCGCCATCGTGTGCGTTCCGCACACCTCCATCAGGCTGATCGAATCGCGGCCCTGTCCCGAACAGAGCTGGCCGACCTTCCCGTTGACCCTGTCAAGGAGCGAACGAACCAGCTTCGCGTCCGGTGCACGGCCCGTCACGAGCCGATTATAGACTTCGCCCCTTGCAGGTCAAACGAGATCGCCAAGGCCAAGCCGCCACCGAACGAGAACTGCGTGTCGGAGAACGCGGCGTACTGGAAGGCGACCGAGCTAGCGGTACCCTATGACCGAGACCGTCCCGGACACGTCGTTGACCGCATAGACCCGGCCGCCTAATGGATTCCAAACCAGAGCCCTCGGCTCGCTTCCAACGCCAAGCAGCTTCGCGAGCGCATTCGTGCTGCCGTTGATGATTGCCACCTGATCGCTTCCCCGGCAGGCAATGTAAGCCATGTTGACACTCGAGGCCCACACAACTGCTCCTGGTAGCGACCCGACGCCAACAACTGACACGACCTGCTGGTCCGCGGTCCGGATGACGGCGACGCTGCCGACTGCCTCGCTCACAGCATAAACCATGTTCGCGGTCGGGTTCCAGGCCAGCGCGCAGGGCCTGGCCCCAACCGGCACGTGCGCGACAATCGAGTTATTGACCGCATCGATCACCGACACGGAGTTCGAACCGGGACCCGAGTTGGCAACGTAGATATGGTGTCGGTCGCCTACGACGGCAACTGCACAGGGCGCATAGCCGACCTGAACCGAGTCAATGACCGCATTGGTCTCGCCGTCGAACACGGTCACCACGTTCCCGGCATAGCAGGCGACGTAGACCCTGTTGTGTACTGGATTCCAGGCCAGCGCTCGTGGCCTCTCACCGCAGGGCACCGTCGCTATGACCGAATCGGTAGCGCCGTCAATCACCGAGACCGAGTTGGCGCCAGTTCCGTAATTCGCAACGTAGACGCGACCGCTTGTCGAGTTGTATGCAAGTGCACGCGGGGCAGTCCCTACCATAACCGTACCCAGCACGGCATTGTTCGCCCCGTCGATGACCGTGACGCTTCGATTGCCCTCGTTCGCACAATAGACCTTGTTACGCAGCGAATCATAGACCAGAGCCGTCGGGTAACTCCCTACGGTAACGGTGGCGATCACGCTGTCGTTGGTGCCGCTGATCACCGTCACAGTCCCCGAGGTGTAGTTGGCCACATACAACTTGCTCTCACGGGAGTTCCAGCATCCTGCGACCGGCCGGCTTCCCACTGCGACTGTCGCAACGACCGAATCAGGATAGCCTTCGCGGGCAATGCGGAACCGGTTGGAGACACCCTGGGTGGACCGGCCCAGACACCAAGCCCTCACGACAACCCGCGCCAAGTCCGAGGTCTGACTCGGGAGTGTCCAGCGGAACCGACCTGGCTCGCGCGCAAGGCCCTGACGCGACCAAGTCCCACCGTCATCGGGAGAGTAAGAGACGACCGCAGAGTCCACGCCATCGGTGCCGCCTGACCAGAGTATGTCGTGAGTAGAACCGGCCAGCCAAGCCTCCCCACCCGCCGGCGAGAGTACGACTATCGGGGCGGGAGGCAGCGTGTCGTAGATCACGAACGGCGAGCTCGTACCGGCGTCATTGGACTGGCCCTGCCACAGTTCGACCAGGACTTGGGCCCGGTCGGTCGCCGGCAACGGCACCATCCATGCGTAGCTGCTGCCCGTCGTTTTGCCCTGCCGCTGCCAGGATCCAATCGTATCCGGTCGGTGGGATACGACAGCCGAGTCAATGGGGCTGGCCTCGCTGTACCAACCCACTGTCTGGAGAGTGAACGCCCGCCAGCGGGAGTTGCTGTCCGGAGCGGTCACGAACACCGGCTGTGGTCCCGCCACGCTGAACCGGCCACTGACACCGTCCTCCCGCAGGTCAGCGACGTACGAGCGCACGCGCACCTGCGCCGAGTCGGTCGTCGGTGCGGGTACGAGCCAATCGTAACTTCCCGCCTGGACCGCGCGCCCGAGTCTGATCCAGTTCCGGCCATTGTCCGTCGAGTAGAAGGTAACCGCGGAGTCACTCCCGTCGGTGCCGCCAGACCAGGCAATTGTCCGGTGCTCACCAACGCGCCAGCGCGCACCTGCCGACGGCGAGGTGACAGTAATCGGACTGGGCGCGTCATAGACCATGAACGGGTTGCTCGACGCCCGCTCGAGATGCGGCCCGACGTGAATGCGTACCTGGACCATTGCGCTCGGTCCCTCCGGGCCGGTCACGAACCAGTTGTACTGACCAGACAGACTCACCCGCGCAATCCGAAGCCAGACAGCACCAGAATCAGGTGAGTGGTAAAGGACCGTCGAATCGGCATCGTCCTTTGCCGGCCAGCCTGGCACCTTGACCCCTTTGCCGATTACCTTCGGCCTGATGCCATCCGCTCGGTCCGTGCCGCCGCTCCATCGCACCGCATTCTGGGTGCCGATTCGCCACTTCTCACCCCCCGCGGGCGAGATGAACTCGACTTGGCTCATCGTCGAGAACTGCCACACCGGTCCAGAAGTCTCAGCCGAGTCCTGGTCTCGCGCCACGACCCGCCAGTGGTAGGTGCGCGAGTGATCGAGCCCGGCTACGGTCCACCCCGGCTCGTCCAGCCCCGCAAGGATGAGCGGCGGCGGGTCGGTACGACCCAGGTAGAGGTCGTAGGCCAACGTGTCGCCCGAATTCGGGTCCCCGCCCTGCCACGACAGGGCAACCCCGGTCGGCAGCCCGTCGGCGCCATTCCCGGGAACCGGATTCGCGGGGACCGACGGCCGCTGATTGGCGTTGGTGGTGAAGTGCCAGACCGGCCCGGGCGTGGTGTCGCCCCGCGCGTCGCGGGCAACGACCCGCCAGCGGAAAGTCAAACCCAGAGCCAGCGGCCCGGTCGCCCATTCCGTGGCGCTGATCGCGGACACAACTCTGGGCGGGGGAATCACGGATCCGAAGTAGACATCGTAAGTAAGGGAGTCGCCGATGGCGGAGTCCGGGTCGGCACAGGTCCAGCTCAGCATCAGCCCAACCGTGTCCTGCTTCTCCGCGCCGACCGCCGGCACCGGGTTGTCGGGTACCCCCGGCGGCTGGTTGTTGGCCGGGTCAAGCGGGTTGTCGAACCGCCGACAGGTGACGAGAGCCCCGAGCAACAGCAGTGGCAGCAGCCTCCTCACGCGCACTGCTAGAACAGCACGAAGGCGCCGAGGCTCAGTATCCCGAGCCCGCCGGCCAGGTTGCGAACCCAGTCGAACGCGATCGTCCTCTGACGAAGGCCGGCCACCTCGTCCGGGCGGTAGGACGTGTCCGCGGCGACGTACTCCCGGTAGCTGGACTCGCCGAGCACCGCGCCGATCACGCCGCCCGCGATCCCCGCGACACCGGTGGCGAGCAGGCCCCAGCGGCGCACGCGCA
Organism: bacterium; assembly: GCA_046485285.1. Classification (GTDB taxonomy): domain Bacteria; phylum Hydrothermota; class Tepidihabitantia; order Tepidihabitantales; family Tepidihabitantaceae; genus DSBX01. The sequence goes on along the minus strand of JAWOHE010000049.1, from coordinate 16,236 downwards.
TCGGCGCGAGGACCGCGGAAACCGCGGTCGTGTCGCCCAGCCGGATGTTCACGTCACTGATCCAGGGCCTGAACCCCCCGAGCGCAAGCTCGAGCCGGTAGTCAGCCGGCGCGAGCGCCCCGAAATAGCTGGTCCGGCCGACTCCCTGCCCGTCAACGATGACGTTCGCCCCGCGCGGGTCGCTCTCGACGAGAAGGAAGCCTTCCGCCATCGGCAAATCGATCCGCAGGGCGACAGTCCGCAGAACCTCGCTGATGACTACCTCGCGTTCCTGGTCAGGCCGGCCGGGTAGTCGGGCAACGACCGTGTGGCTGCCCGGGCCCAGTCCGGTCACGACCATCCCCGTGTCCGGGACCGAACCGACACTGCGCCCGTCAACAACAAGTTGGGCGCCGGACGGAATCGTCGTCACCTTAATGACGCCGGCCGGCTCGGGAACCTCGAGGCTGCCGCGGTAGTCCCGGTATCCTGCGCGGGTCAGCTCGAGTTCGTGACGACCGGGAGCGAGGTCGGTGAGGACAAGTGGCGTCGTGCCGCGCCTAGTGCCGCCGACTCTCACTGCCGCGCCCTCGGGCGTCGAGTTGACGCTGACCTCGCCCAGGGCCCCAACACTGACCTCAACCCGCAATGCCGGCTGGGCCTGCGGCCGGGACCGGGCGGGGAATGAATACCCACAGCTCTTACAGAACCTCGCGTTGTCGGGGTTCGACGTGCCGCACTGCGGGCAGGTCTTCGCCGCAAGTGTCAGGCCTACGGCCAAACAGAGCAACACGATGAGCAGCCGACCCGGGGACCGAAGTCTCACGCGACCTCCCCTGCTTTCATCAGAACTCGTAGCGGTAGCCGCAGGAGGTACAGAAACGCGCACCCCGGTCGCGCGAAGCCCGACACCTCGGGCACGTTGCCCGGCCGGAGGCGATCTTGAGGCGGACCGAGGTGCCGAGCTCGACCCGGCTGCCGGACTCGGGCTGGACCTCGGCGACGCTGCCAACTTCCTGCAGGTCGGAGTAGACCGACTCCACCGCGAGAATCGGCAACGAGAGGCGGGTGAGCATCTCGACGGCCTCGGTTGCGCTCAGGTTGACGACGTCAGGTATCCTGATCCTGCCGGTGCTGAGTACAACCCTCACCGTGTCCGACTTGTGTGCCCGCACCCCCACGGCCGGCGACTGCTCGACGACACGACCCGCCGGGAGGGTATCGTCGCGGGCCTCGCCGTAGGACACCACCACCAGACCGGCACGACCGGCCAGCTCGACCGCCCGCTCTTCGGTCAACCCCAGGACATCGGGAACCTTGTGTGACCGGCCGGTCGCCAGCAGAAGCGTCGCGACGGCAAGGAGTCCGACTACTCCGGCGAACAGCGCTAGCGGCAACCTTCGCGGCGTGGTGCGTCCGACCGGTCTCGCCTGCTGAGCCACAACGACGTCCGGGGCGACCGGGGACCGAGGACCGGGGACTGCCTCCCGTCTCACGTATCGCGTCTCCCGTCCTTCGGCCGCCGGCATCCCGACATTCGCCGGGGCCGGGCGTCGAACCATCCCTGCCGCGCCCGTGCGCGCCGATGGGGAGCGGGCGGCCGCGCCCGCCGGCGGACGGCGGCCGCTCATCGTCCCGGACGGGACGCGGACCGCCGACGCCACCTGCCCTCCCGCCGCCCGCGCGGTCACCGGTGCCGACGATGCGGCAGTCGTCGCAACGGCCGGCGGCGCGACGATCTCACGCAGGACTTCCTCCATCGACTTCGCGGTCTGGTAGCGGTCGGCCGGGTCCTTGGCCATCGCCGTCCTGATCACCCACTGGAGTTCGGCCGATATCCCGGGTCGCAGCGATCTCGGCAGTCGCGGCGTCGCGCTGATGTGCCTCTGGATGACCTGGTAGTTCATCCCCTCGAACGGCGGGTGGCCCGTTGCCGCCTCGTACAGGACGACCCCGAGGGAGTAGATGTCGGAGCGGGCGTCGGTCGGCTCGCGCCGGGCGCGCTCCGGCGACATGTAGCGGGCGGTGCCGAGCCTCGAGACGCCGTAGTCGACCAGCGTGTACCTGCCGTCGCGGGACCGGACGATCTTCTCCGGCTTTATGTCTCCGTGCAGGATTCCCTGCGCGTGGGAGGCGCCGAGGGCGCGCACGATGTCCAGGAACACCTCGACGACCTCCGGCTCGGCTAAGTAGCCGCGCTCGGTCATCAGGTGGCGGAGCGTCCTGGCTTCTTTCTCAAGCATCGAAATATCCACCTTAGGTTATTCGCGGTACGCCGGTTGTCAACAGCCGGATTGTCAAAGGGAGGGGATCGAGAGATAGAGGGAAGCAGATTCGTCTCCCGCCTGCCCGTTTCCCCTCTTTCGCTTACCCGCCGGCGCCGCCCCGGGTAGTTCATTGACACCGTTCGGTCGGGGTCTATAATTTCTATGGTAATCTTGCAGTTGGACAGCGAAACGTGTCGGCATCGCGTCAGGCTCGGCCGGTCCGACCGGGCTACCTACGGACGGGTCCGGCCGGGCGAAAGAACAGCGAGGAGGCTAAAATGCGCAGCTTGGTCCTGGCTCTGACTCTGGTCACGTCCCTGGGAGCAGGGTACGACCTCCTGACCGAGGATTTCGACAGTGCGTGGAGCACCAGTGCGCCGCCCGCTGGCTGGCGTATACACTACACCGGCGCGGCGGGGAATGACGACTGGCACCGCCGGCCCGAGTTGCTGCCGCCCTGGACCGGTCACCCCACCCCGTACGCGGCCATCTTCTACGACCTGGCCGGCGACGAACTCGAGGACTCGCTCATCACCCCGGTCATCGACTGCTCGGGATACACCAACGTCACGCTCAACTGCAGCACTGTCTTCGTCCGTAACGTAAACCAGCCCTACACCGCCCAGCTCCGCTACTCGATCGACGGCGGGATCAGCTATCCGTACCTGCTGCGTGACTACCGGGAGCTCAACGTCGGTCCTGCCTTGGAGACCTTCACGCTGACTCAGGCCAGCAACGCGTCACAGGTCTGCATCGCTTGGATACACGTCGGCAACAAGGCGTACATTAGCCACTGGGCGATTGACGACGTCGTCGTCACCGGCGAGTCGATCCCGGACTGGGACATCGAGTGCGAGCAGATCGTCAACCCGCCGGCCAGGCTGATGCCAGGCGACCTCACTCCACGCGCCCGCTTCCGCAACAACGGCCTCAACGACCAGACCGACATCCCTGTTGAGTGCCGGCTCTATGACGACGCCCTCAACCTGATCGACAGTTGGTCCGAGTTGATTCCCGTGCTCGCGTCATTCGAGACCGTGCCGGTTGACTTCGACGACCACACGGCGGGGTTGACGGCTGGCCAGTATCTCATCGAGTTCTGGTGTGAGGCAGCGCTCGACGACAATCCCCTCAACGACACGCTCAACCGCGCCTTCACCGTCAGCTACTCAGATGAACTCCGCCACGACGACGGCGCAGTTGCAGGCTACGAGTCCTGGCCGGTCGGCCACTACGGCTGGGGAGCGCGCTTCGAGCCGACGAGCTACCCGGTCTACCTCGAGTCGCTCAAGGCCTTCCTGCAGCTGCCTGCCAACCCTGCCGACAACCGCTTCCAGTTCGCGGTGATGGCCGAGGCTGGCTCCGAACCGGGCGACCTGCTCCACCGTTCGCGTGTACTGCCAGGGGCCGACGGCTGGAACTCGGTACCGGTCGGGGACAATGGCGATGCCATCGTCATCAACTCCGGTGCGTTCTACGTCTTCTGCCTTCAGGTCGGCGAACCCCCGGAATGCCCATCGCTCGGCTACGATGCGGGCCGTAATCCCGGGGCAACCTGGTGGCAGTATCGCGCCGGCACCTTCGTCCCCGATTCCACCGACCGGGACTTCATGGTCCGGGTGGTCATCAACCACGAGGCATTGCCACCGCTTACGCGAGACATGCGGACAACGCACATCGAGTTCCCGTGGTACGAGTTTGTCCAGCGGCCCTACGACCGGCCGCTCGCGGTTCGCGCGCGAGTCCACAACAACGGCACGGATGACCTTGCCGACTTCGCGGTGGTCTGTTCGATAGCCACCGAGTCCGGCGACCTGCGTTTCTTCGACCAGCAGCCGCTTGCGTTAACCTCGGGCGAAGATGCCATTATCGAGTTCCTGCCCTGGGTGCCGTTGGCGTCTGAGGCCTGCTCGGTCTGGGTAACGGTCCGCTCGCTCGTCGCTCCTCTGATCGACGACCAACCTCTCAACGACACCAAGAGCTTCGGCTTCGCCGTCCGGAAGGGAATCCACACTGGCGTCAGCCCGAGCGGCTACTACGCCTGGATCGACGGCGACACCGCGACCGGCCCGACCTATGACTGGGTGAGTTCCGACAGCGCATCGCTGATCATCGCCTCCGGAGACGAACAACGGATCTACGTGCCAATCGGCTTCGAGTTCCGCTACTTCGACACGACCTACACCAACATCTACGTCACCACCAACGGTTGGCTCTCGTTCGGACCCGACCCGCTCACCAACGAGTCGTTGCCGGCAGTCCTGCCCGATCCGGCGACTCCCAACAACGCGCTCTACGCGTGGTGGGACAACCTCGCCTGCGGCCCCGGCTTCGGCGGCGGCAGAATCTGGTCTCGGACCGTGGGCACGGCCCCCAACCGTCGTCTCGCGATTATCTGGGAAAACGTCAACCGCGTCGGCACCGACACCTCCGACCTCCTCTCCTTCCAGGTCATCCTCCAGGAGAACGGCCACGTCATCTTCCAGTACCGCGACGTCACGACCGGTGACTTGGCATTCAACGACGCCCGCGGCGCCGGTATCGGGCTCGAGAACCGCCTGGGCAGCGACGGCCTCACCTACCTCTACGCCCGCCCGCCGATGTCAGCCGCGACGAACGATCTTGAAAACCGAGTTCGATCTGGCAGCGTCATTCGTCTCAACCCGGTGCTCCGGGATGCGGCTGCGCTCGAGATACTGACCCCGACCGGCTACGTCTTCCCGCAGCAGTACGTCCCGCAGGCCAAGATCCAGAACTACGGCACCGTCGTCGACGACATCCACGTCTGGATGAAAATCAAGCCCGGCTATGTCGACTCTACCGTGGTCTCCGGTCTTCTCCCCGGCGACAGCACGACGGTGATGTTCGCGCCGTGGGATGCGCAGGTCGGTACTTACACTGCCATCTGCTCGACGTGGATGTCCGGCGACATCGACTCGACCAACGACATCGTCAGCACGGTTGTTGTCGTCTCGCCTTGGATTCAGCGCGAAGACATCCCAGTCGGCCCGCGCCGGCGCCGGGTCAAGTTCGCAGCGCTGACTCACGTGCCGACCGAGAACAAGCTCTACGCGCTCAAGGGCTCGAACGACAACGAGGTCTGGGCCTTTGACATCGCAACCGGCGAATGGGCGCTGGTGTGTTCGATGCCGATCGAGCCTTCCGGCCGCCGGGCGAAGTACGGCTGCGACCTCGCCTTCGACCCGGACCACGGCAACCTCGGCTCGCTCTGGGCGATCAAGGCTGGCGGCGTCACGGACTTCTACCGTTACGACATCGAGACCAAGATCTGGATTCCGTGCTCGAGCGTAACCAGCAGCACTTGGGGTGCCCGCCCACCCAAGAAGGGTGCCGCGCTGGCCTACGTCCCGGGCCTCGGCAGCGAGGGCGCGGTGTTCTGCCTCGTTGGCAACAACACCAACCTGGTGCTTCGCTTCGACGTCGCCAGCGGGGGATGGGGTGTCCTGCTCGATGTCGGCGGCCGGCGCTTTGAGGTGCCCTTCGGTCCGCGCGGCAGGCGATGCAAGTTCGGCTCGGATATGGTGTTCGCCGACACCACGCTATTCACCCTCAAGGGCTCGAACACGCTGGAGAGTTACAGCCTCAACCCCTTCAGCCGGGTGGTTCGTCCGCTCGACTCCGCCCACCTGTACATTGACCGCCGGGGTCGACGCCGCAGGGTCAAGGAAGGCGCCTCGATGACCTACTTGGACGGCGCTCTCTACATGCTCAAGGGCGGCAACCAACAGGAGTTCTGGAAATACCGCATGGACCAGGACTCGTGGCTCCAGATCACCGACATACCGATCTCGCTGACCGGCAAGCGCCTCAGGGTCAGGCGAGGTTCAGCGCTGGCAGCGGCCGAATCGACGATTTACTGCCTCAAGGGGTCGGGCGGCTTCGAGTTCTGGGAGTACAAACCCTCCGCCGACACCGCCACCGGCGCGCTGATGGCGGCCCGGCCCGGGCGGTCGGGCGTCATGGCCGGGCAGGCCGGACCGCTTGGCCCGCAGCTCGCGGCCGCGCCCAACCCGATGGTCGGCCACACGGTAGTCCGCTGCAACGTCGTCCACCGCGACCGAACAAGCGTCAAGATCTACGATGCCGGCGGCCGGCTGGTCCGGCGGCTGGTCGACGCCACGCTCCCGACCGGACGCCACTCATTCAGCTGGGACGGCCTGGACGATTCGCGTCGGGCGGTTCCGCGCGGGGTCTACCTGCTCCGGCTCGAGAACGGCCCGGCGCTGCTGACCCGCAAGCTGGTCCTTCAGCGCTGACCGCGGCAGGACTTGGAGAGGGGCGGCCTGGCGGCCGCCCCTCTCGGTTCCCGGACCGTCGGGCTAGAGCTTGTACCAGAGGTAGACCGCCAGCCCGACGAGAATGACGACGAAGGTCGTGATCGAGAAGGTAAGTCCGAAGGTGAGAACCAGGAACCCGAGGTTCACGCTGAACGCCGGCACGCCGATGCTCAACCCCGAGAAAAAGAAATCCCGGACCGGGCCGGTGGGGAAAACTCCGGCCATGAAGTGCGATACGACGCTGCCGAGCACGCCGGCGATCAGCACCGCCAGCACCAGCAGCGTCACCGAACGGCCGCCGGTCCGGGTTCCGCGTGGTCGCATTGCGGGTCAACTATAGCCGGTCGACAGCCGGACTGCAAGTCCCGGTCGTCACAGCACCACGTCGGCCCTGCGGCCGCAGGCCGTGCAGGCTCCCGCGCTGATCCCGACAACCCGGCCCTTGTAGTTGCTCCTCTCGACCAGCAGGCTTCCGCACTGCGGGCACCGCGTGTCCCGCCACTCGCCCCCGGCCTCGAGGTTGCCCAGGTAGACGTAGTCAAGCCGGCGCCGGGCAAGCTCGCCGGCCCGGACGAGCGCCGCGACCGGCGTCGGCGGCTCGCCCGCACGGTTGCGCGGGAAGTAGCGCGAGAAGTGCAGCACCGTGTCGCGCCCGAGCCCGGCAACGAACTCGACCAGCGCGGTGACGTCGTCATCGGAGTCGTTCCGACCGGGAATCAGGAGGTTCGTCAGCTCGACGTGACAGCGGCGGCGCGCGGCCCGGATTGAGCCCAGCACCGCGTCGAGGCTCCCCCGGACGTAGTCGCGGTAGAATTCGGGTCGGATCGACTTCAGGTCGATGTTCATCGCGTCGACGTACGGCAGGAGCTCCTCGAGCGGCGCCGGGTTGACCATCCCGTTGGTCACCAGCACGGTCCGGAGCCCGGCCGCGCGCAGCACCGGGCAGCTGTCCATCAGGTACTCGAACCAGACCAGTGGCTCGGTGTAGGTAAACGCGACCCCGAAGGTCCCGGAACGCCGCGCCAGCTCGACCAGCTCGGCGGGCGCGGTCGAGCGTCCGGGCGCCTCTTGCTGTGATATCTCGCAGTTCTGGCAGAACGGGCAGGCAAGGTTGCAGCCGTAGGTTGCGACCGAGAGTATCCTCTCGCCCGGGTGGAAGTGGTAGAGCGGTTTCTTCTCAACCGGGTCAACCGCGATCGAGACGACCTCACCGTAACTCACCGCCTCAAGCCGTCCGTTGACGTTGACCCGCCCGAGACAGCGACCCCGGCGGCCGGGCGCGATGAGACAGAGGTTCGGGCACAACTCGCACCGCGCCCTGTCGCCCTCCGGCCGCCAGTAGCGGGCCGGCACGTTCATTGGGCGGCCTCCGCGCGAGTCACGCCGAAATGCTAGGCTCCCACCCCCGCCGCGTCAAGCTCCCGGGTTGCGCTCTTGTCTGCTGTCGCTAAGATTGTGTCGATGACGCCGCAGGACCCCGGCCCGCCCGGCCCCGGCCCGCTCCCGCCATTCAAGGCCTGGCGGCCCGGCCTGCCGCCCGACCGCCCCGTGCTCCTCCGCTTCCTGCTCGCCGCGCTCGGCGCGGCCGCCCTGGTCGCGCTGGTCCTCGTCATCGCCGTGCTCATCGCGCGCCGCCCCCGCCCGGCGCCGCCCGAGCCCGCCCCGCCGCCCGCCCCGGAGTGGACGACGACCGCGACGACGGTCCGACCCGGCGAGGTGATGCCGCGCGTGCTCGCCCGTGCCGGCGTCCCGGACACGCTTGCCGCCCGGGTCGTCGCCGCGCTCGGTGCCGCCGGGTTCGACTTCCGGCGGATGCGACCCGGCGACTCGCTCAGCTTCCTCTCCGCCGGACCCCGCGCCCGCCTGCTCTACCGCCAGGACTTCGAGCGGGTCTGGCGTGTTGACATCGGCCCACCTGACCGGGTCGGCACGCTCCTGCGCCAGGTCGAGCGCGTGCCCGGAGTCGTCTCGGGCGCGATAAACTCGTCGCTCTGGGACGCCCTCGTCAGGCTCGGCGAGGAACCGGCGCTCGTCCTCGACTACGCCGAGGTCCTCGGCTGGGAGGTCGACTTCTTCACCGAGAGCCAGGTCGGCGACTCGTTCTACATCTACGTCACCCGGCGGCTGTGCGACTCGACGCTCGTCGGCTACGAACCGGTCGTCGGCGTCCGCTACTCCGGCGCGGTCGGCGACTTCGCCGGTTTCCGCTTCACCGACCCCGAGGGCCGGACCGACTACTACAACCCGGCCGGCGAGTGCATGCGCAAGACCTTCCTCAAGTCGCCGCTCAGCTTCGCCCGCGTCACGTCCTTCTTCGGCCGGCGCTTCCACCCCATCATCCGGACCTGGCGCCAGCACCACGGCGTCGACTATGCCGCGCCGACCGGCACCCCGGCCTCGTCGGTCGCCGAGGGCCGGGTCGTCTTCGCGGGCTGGAAGGGCGGCTACGGCCGTTGCGTCGAGGTCAGCCACCCGGGCGGCTACCTGTCCCGCTACGGCCACCTGAGCGGCTTCGGCCGCGGCGTCCGGGTCGGCGCCAGCGTCAGCCAGGGCCAGGTCGTCGGCTACGTCGGCTCGACCGGTCTCTCGACCGGCCCGCACCTGCATTTCGAAATCCACAAGTTCGGCACTCCGGTCAACCCCCTGAGGCTCGACCCGCCCCGGGTCGAGCCGGTCAAGCCGGAGTTCCTCGCCGGCTTCGAGGCCGTGCGCGACAGCATCTGCGCCCTCGCCCCGGCGCTCAGGCCGCGGCGATAACCAGCCCGGCCACGCTCCCGGCCCCGGCCGCCAGCAACTGCCGCCCGGCCGCGTCCAGCGTCGCGCCGCTGGTCGTCACGTCGTCAACCAGCAGTACCCGCTCCGACTCAAGCCGCAGCCCGGCCGCCGGCGCGAACGCCCGGCTGACGTTGACCTGCCGCGCCCGGTCGTCGGCGAGGTGCGTCTGGGTCCGCGTGTTCCGCCGCCGGACCAGCAGGTCGGCGCAGCGAATGCCGGTCCCGGCCGCGACCTCTCGCGCCAGCAGTTCCGCCTGGTTGTAGCCCCGCTCCCGGCGCCGCGCGCGGTGGAGCGGCACCGGGCAGACGACGTCGCACCGGGCGAGCTCAGGGTCGGACTCGACCAGCCCGCACAGCGCCGCGCCGAGCAGGCTTGTCAGCGCGGTCTTGTTCTGGTACTTCAGCGCCTGGACCAGCCCGATGAACGGCGGCGCGTAGGGGCCGAGCGCCCGCACCCGCTCGACGCTCGTAGTGACCCCGCACCGGCCGCAATCCCCGGCCCCGCGTCGAACCGGCCGGCCGCACCTCGGGCAGACGCCGGGCCCGCCCCCGAACAGCCGCTCGCGGCAGGGAGCGCAGACCAGGCCTCGCTCGATGTCGGCGTCACAGCCGAGGCAGACCGGTGGGAACAGGAAGTCGGCGAACCCGCCGAGGAGCCGCCGGAGGCTAGCCGCGGGCCCGCGCACCGCCGGACCGCCGCCGCAGGAAGACCACCAGCAGCACGATGCCGACCGCGGTCAGCCCGAGCGCGACGACCTGGTTGCCCCAGTAGTTGGCGGCGTTCTCGTAGTGGCGGACGAAGTCAATCCCGAACCGGAACAGCGAGTAGAGAATCAGCATCACCGCGAACAGCACGCCCTCCTTCAGCCGGCGCCGTTCGAGCAGGAGTGCGATACCGAACAGCAGGAACCCGGCCAGCGAGGAGTAGAGCTGGGTCGGGTGAATCGCCTGCCCCGGATAGCTGGCCCCGGCCGGGGAGTGGAGCGGGAAGTGAATCCCGGTACAGCCGGTCGTCGGCACCCCGTAGCAGCAGCCGTTCAGGAAACAGCCGATCCGGGTGAATCCCTCTCCCAGCACTATCGCCGGCGCGGCCGCGTCGAGCAGTTTCAGTACCGGCAGGCGGCGGACCCGGACGAAGATCAGCCCGGCGATGAGCGCGCCGAGGAACCCGCCGTAGAACATCAGCCCGGCCAGCCCGCCCCGCCAGAACGCGATGATGCCGATCAGGTCGTCCTTGAACTCGTTCCAGTGGAACGCGACGTAGAACAGCCGCGAGCCGACCACGACCGCGACCAGGATCCAGAGCGCGAGGTCGGTGACGTCCTTCGACTCGACGCCGAACCGCCGGGCGCGGCGCTCGACGATGAAGATGCCGAGCAGGAACGAAATGAACAGCATCAGCCCGTACGAGTAGATCTGGATGCCGCCGAGTCTCAGGATGGTTGGGAACATCCGGCTATGCTAGGAAGCGCGGGCGTGATGTCAAGCGGTCTCCTCGACCCCGCGCACGCGGACACCGGCCGACCTCAGCAACTCGCGGCCGAACTCGTCCGGGTACGGCTCGGCGACGACGAACTCGCGGATGCCGGCGTTCACCAGCATCTTGCCGCAGGTGATGCAGGGCTCGTGGGTGCAGTAGAGCGTCGCGCCGCCCACACTGATGCCGAAGGCCGCGGCCTGGACCAACGCGTTCTGCTCGGCGTGAATGCCCCGGCAGATCTCGATGCGCTCGCCCGAGGGAATCCCGAGACTCTCGCGGAGACAGCCGGCTTCGTCGCAGTGCGGCATCCCGGCCGGCGCGCCGTTGTAGCCGGTGCAGAGTATCCGCTTCTCCCGCACCAGCACCGCGCCGACCGACCGGCGCCGGCAGGTCGACCGCTCGCTGACCAGCCGGGCGATGTCCATGAAGTAGCGGTCCCAGGACTTTCGGCCCAAGCGCGCTCCCGGCTAGTCGAGCTTGACGACCTTGCCGGTGACAACGCCGTCCGGGCCCTCGAGCCTCAGCCAGTAGACCCCGGCCGCGACCGCCCGCCCGCCGTCGTCGTCGCCCGGCCAGCTCAGCCGGCACCGGCCGGCGGCCTGCTCCGCCGCGAGCAGGGTCCGGACCCGCCGGCCCGAGTTGTCGAACAGCGCCAGCGTCACCCTGCCCGGCTTCGCGAGCGAGTAGCGGATGACCGTCGAGCCGGCGAACGGGTTGCCCTCGACCGCCAGCCGCGCTTCCACGCCCGGCCGCGCCGTTCCCGGCCGCTCGGCGACGCCGACCACCGGCGCCTCGGTCGTGAACCGGATTGCCCGGCCCGCCTGGACCGGCAGGGCCGCCCGGTGCAGGCTGCCGTTGTAGAGCACCTGGATGCCGGTCCCGGTCGTCGAGTCATTCGAACCGATGGTACAGCCGGAGTAGCTGTTCGCGGTCAGGTACTGGTAGGTGAACACGCTGTTGCCGTCCGGCGCCGCCAGCGTCGTGTCGTGGATCACGACCTGGAACCAGTCATAGACGTTCCGGTTCGCATACGTCGGCATCGAATCGTACTGGACAATCAGCCGGTGGTTCGCCGCGTCGTGGTGCCACCAGACCCCGCCCGACGTCGGCGGGTAGAGATCGTCCCAGACCAGCGCCAGCATCGTCGCCGTGTTCGTCGCCGGCAGGACGAGGTTGTTATACGCGGTCCTCGTCGTGTGGCCCGGCCCGACCCAGCCGTTGCCGCAGACCGAAAGCTGGCTGAACCTGCGGCCGTAGAAATAGAACGGCCCGAACGCGGTCGGGAGGTTGAACTGGACCGTCTGGTCGTCCGAGGTAATGGCGAGCCGCGTGCCGACCCCGGCGATGTCCACCCACTCGAACTCCGGCGCCTGCGCGTAGCCCAGGTCGCCGTCGTCGTAGGCCCAGTAGAGCGCCGGCTCGCGCGGCCCGTCCGGTATCGGGTCGATGGCCCGCAGCTCGCCGACCACGAGCGCGAAGACGATGCTGTCCGCGTAGTCGGTGCCGGCCAGGTGCAGGACCATCCGCGCCGAGTGCTCGCGCGGCGTCTCGGCGTCGGCCGCGACGCGGAACCGGTCCGCGTCGTTCCGCCGCGTCGAATCCGGCGCGAGGTCGCCGAACGTCCCGGTCGAGTCAAGCACCGCGACCATCGCGTCGCCGGTCCTGAGCACGCCGGTCAGCCCGTCGACGCCGACCCGGCCCATGTTCCTGAGCTCGAGCACGAGGTCGGCGGTCTCGGCCGGGTCGAGCTTGCCGTCGGCATTCCCGCCCGGCGGCGAGTCGATGACCGTCCGGCCGGTCAACACCAGCGCCGGCGCGTTGACGACCACCGCCTCGATCGCGTCGATGTCGAAGCCGCCCGTGCCGACGTTGTCGTCGGCGATCCGGACAAACCGGGCGACGCCCTGCCCGGCCGCCTGCAGGTCATAGCCCTGCGTCCCGGTGCCGAACCCGACGTAGTGCCACGGCCCGTTCCAGTCGTTGGACACGAACACGCTGCACGCCTCCGGGTCGCCGTCGTCCTCGACCACGAAGAAATCGTTGCCCGCGCCGTTGATGATTGGGGTCGTCCGGCCCATGTCGAAACTCGCCCACGCGCCCTTGTCGAGCGAGAACCGCCGGCCGTCGCGCGGCCCGAGCGCCCACCACGCGTTGGCCGGGTTGGAATTGCCGAGCTTGTTGGTGATGACCAGGAACGCGCTCGACACCGCGGTCGAGTCCGGCACCAGCGCCACCTCCAGCCACGCCGACGACTCCGCCGGCACGACGACGCCGGCTATCGTCCGGGCCGCGTAGCCGTTGGCCCGCACCGTCACCGAGTAGGTCCCGGCGTGCAGGTTCTTGTGGAAGTAACCCATCGAGTCGGAGTGGGTGAACCAGTCCGGCGGCGTCACCTCGACGCGCACTTCGAGCGGCGCGCCCGACACCGAGTCCCGCACCCGTCCGCCGATGCCCCAGCCCACCCGCTCGATCATCTCCTTCATCGCCAGCCAGTTCTCGGCGTTGATCTCGTCGATCTGGCCCGGCTGGCTCGGCTGGCCGTTGCAGACCTCGATGCCGTAGCCCTGGGCCCCGGTCGCGCCGTAGTACCAGTCGGTCGAGCCGCCGTTCACCGGATAGAGCCCGCGGGAAATCTGGCAGTACGGGTAGCCGGAAAGCTGGCTGTAGCGCACCATCTCGTAGCGGTGCACCACCGAATCCATCGTCGCGAGCTGGGTGTAGCCCCACGGCCACATCGCCATCTCTGTCCCCGAGTGATACTGGGTCCACATCGCCATCGGGTTGGCGACCCCGAGGTGATAGAGCGCCTTGGTCTCCGGCTCCGAGAACACGCCCGACCCGCCGCCGCTCCAGGCGTAGCCGTAATTGCGGTTGCAGTCCACCCCGTGGCCGTTGGTGCGCGAGCGCGAAATCAGCCCGTCCGGGTTCACCATCGGTATCAGCCAGATCTCCCGGCTGTTCACCCAGCGGGTGATGTCCGGGTTCGAGCCGTAGCCGTTCACCAGCTCGAGCAGGACGTGGTGGGCAATCTCGGTTCCGTTGTTCTCGTTGCCGTGAATCGTGAAGTCGAAACAGATGCGCGGCTCGCCCTCCATCTGCGTCGGGTTGTCCGACACCTTCATCGCCAGGAGCAGGTTGCCGTTTGCCGACGTCCCGAGCGTGTCGAGCACGCAGATGCTCGGGTGGTCCTGGGCGATTATCGCCCAGGTATCGCGAATCTGCTGGTAGGTGTGGAAGAACGCGTCGAACTGCGACGCCGCCTCGCGCACGTCCCGGACCAGCACGTCGACCGGGTAGCCGCTACCGACCAGCCAGTCATAGTCCTCGCTGGTGAACGCGGCGACGAAACTCTCCGGCCCGACCTCGTAGAACTCGAGCACCCGGTCGGCGACCTCGCCGATCCGGCCCGGGCTCAGCCACACCCGGAGCTTCATCTCCACGGCCTCGCCCCGCGCGCCCGCGCGCACCGGGCCGGCGACCACGGCAAGGACGGCAAGCAGGAACAGCAGGCCACAACGCATCACGTTTCCTCCTGGGAAATACCAGCCATTCTACCCCTGCACTGACGGCTGTAAAGCCCGGCCCGGCTGGTGCTGGTGGAGTAGGGCGGTCCCCTTCCCGGGTCGGACGGCGGGAAATGCAACGGGAGGACCGCGCTTGACTTCATCTAAACAGGATTGACAATGTACCCAAGGAGCATCGTGAAGACTGTTGTCCTGCTGCTCACCCTGCTGGCCGTGGGCGTCGTCAGCGGTCAGCAAGGCCGAGGTCTCGACTATGCGGCAGTGCGGGAGAGTTTGCTGGTAGTGCCGCCGAAGATGCACAGCCAATGGCTGAAAGAACGCGGCTTCGAACTCCCGGGTCTGACCGAATACCGCAAGCCGGAGACCACTGGTCTGCGGCTGGTGGGGAAATGGGGTCGGGGTCGCGCCTGGGACGTAACCGGTCAGGACAGCCTCGTCTTCCTCTCGCTCGGCAGCCAGGTAGCCATCCTCAACTTCGCGGACCCGGCAAGCCCGGAGCTGATTACCGAACTGCAGCTCGATTACCTGGCGCTCCAGGCCCGGGTGCGGGATTCGCTGCTGGTCACGGGCCGCAACGGCATCGACCTCTGGAGCATCGCGGACCCGGCCCGGCCGCGCCATCTTAGCCACATACCGTGCTTTGTCAGCGACTTCGATGTGGTTGATACCTTTCTCTACTTCGTCAGAACCGATACCTTCAACGTGTACAACATTGCCCGGCCCGACGACCCGGTGCGGCTCGGGTTCTGCCGTGACAGCGGTTACGTCGTTACCGCCACGCGCAACACCGCCGTGCTCCTGACGCGCGACTTCCTTACGTTCATGGACGTCAGTGACCCGTCCGCTCCGCGTCGGGTCGGGACGTATGGCGGCTGGCCCCTGGCGGCAGTGGCCCGTGGCAGCCTGCTCTGTGCCACGTTCTCAAACCCCAGCCGGCCCGAGGAGTCCTGGTTTGATGCCGTAGACATCTCGGACCCTGCGAATGCGCGGAGACTTGCCCGGCTTAACAACACCTGTGGGATGGATGTCCACCTTGAAGGGCCGTACGCTTTTGTGACGGGAAGGGGTGGGTATGAACCGATGCAGATTCTGGACATTGCGGATTCCACGCGGCCTGCGGTACTGGGCGAGCTGGTACTGCCGGGCAATGGCATCTGGAGCAACACTGCGCTCGACCGTGCCTGGGTCGCGTGTGACTGGGGCGGTTTCCGGGTAATCGACATCTCCAATCCGGTTGCGCCGGTGCTAGATACCGTGTTGCTGCGGGCGGACATGGCGGAAGACGTATACGTAGACGGCAGTCGTGCCTATGTGGCTAACTACCGGTTATCCCTCAAGATACTCGATATCTCAGACCCTGCGAGGCCGGTCGAACTTGGCGGGGTGGATTCGGCTGGCGCAACGAGCGAAGCTGTCGTCGCCAAAGACAGCTTCGCCTATATCGGCTGGCGGCCGAGACCCTACTTTCGGGTCTTCGATGTCTCGGACCCCTCGCGTCCGGTACTGGCAGGTACCAGCACCGTGGAGTCGAGGGCGATGGACATGGTCCTGCGCGACACGCTGGTCTATTTCGCTGCCAACCAGTGGTTTCGTGTTATCAACATTGCCCGGCCCCGGGAGCCGGAGGTGGTGGGGAGTTGTGCGCTGCCGGGAGCCTCGGGCAGGATGGACCTCCAGGGTGCGATTGCCTACGTGACGAACACCCTGTTCTCAATTGTGAGTGTTGGACTGGCCCCGGTCTGCTAGACACTTTTCTAAGCGGCTTGTAGCCGCTCCTCGTACTCGGCCGGGCTCTGGTAGCCCAGGCTCGAGTGTAGACGCTGCCGATTGTAGAACACTTCGATGTACTTGGCAATCGCTGCCTGCGCCTCGGCCCGCGTCCGAAACCGCCGCCGGTAGACAAGCTCTACCTTC
>JAWOHE010000031.1:0-3235 GCA_046485285.1 bacterium | reverse complement strand
TCGCGTTTGTTCTCTCTTACCCGCGAACCTATGCGATTGTCGACGAGGACGCCTACCTGACCCAGGCCTGGCTCTTCCGCACCGGCCGGGCAACCTACGAGGACTCGTCGCTCCCGCCCCCGCATATGACGGTCGAGTCCGGCGGCCGGCTCGCGTCGAAGTACCCGCCCGGCGCGAGTCTCATCCTCCTGCCGTTCACGCTGGCCGGGTGGCGGGCGCCCTTCGCCGCCGGGCTGGTTCTCGCGCTTGCCGGGACGCTGCTGTTCTGTCTCATAATGCGGCGAATGGCGCCGGCCGCGGCCCCGGCGTGGGCCCTGCTCTGGCTCTGCTACCCGGCCGTCACGCTCTACTCGCGGACGCTGATGAGCGACCTGCCGGCCGCGGTGCTGGTGCTCGCCGCGTTCCTGGCCCTAATCCGGGAACGTCGGCTCCTCGCCGGGCTGCTGCTCGGGTTTTCGGTGCTGGTCCGCTACTCGAACGCGGTATTCGTACCGGTCTTTGGTATCATTGCCCTTGCCTCCGCACGGCCCCGGCTGCGCGGTGTCGGCGCGTTCCTGCTTGGCCTGGTGCCAGGCGCGGCGCTGGCGCTGGGCTGGAACCAGCTTGCCTATGGCGGGCCGCTGTCGTTCCCGATGTACCTGACCGGCGAGTTCTCCCCGGCGTTTCTGCCCCGGAACGCGGTCTACTATGGCACTAGCCTGCTTGTTCTCTACCCGCTGATGCTGATCCTGCCGCTGGCGGTGGAGCGTCGCTGGCGACTCGCGGTGGCCCTGCCGGCCTACGCCGGGCTCGGGCTCTACTGCTGCTTCTCCTACATTTACGACGTACCCGGGCTCGCCGAGCGCCTGACCATCGGGCTGCGCTACCTCCTGCCCGGGCTCGGGTTCTTCATCCTCGGCACGGCGCTACTGCTGGCGCGGCTCGAGCGGTTGCTCCCCGGGTTCCGCGTATTCAGGTTCGCCCTGCTCGGGCTCGCGCTGGCAGGCAGCCTCGCGGTGCACTGGCGGCACGACCGTTACCTCGCGGTGCAGGACCGCTACCGACGGCTGGTCTACGAACTCGTTCCTGACACCGCCCTCGTCGTCTGCAATAAGGACGTCTCGGAGTTGTTCAGCCACGTCTGGGGTGACCGCAACTATCTGCGCTTCGCCGAGTTCGAACAGTCGGTCGCGGTCGACGCCGCGATCGCGGAGTCGGCCGACCCGTGGGCAGTCCTGCTCCAGAAGCCTGGCCGGAGGAGCGCAGCCGAGACCGCTATCTTCTCCTCCTTGCTCGGGCGCTACCCGGACGCCGCGTTAGTGGTGCGGGAGAGCCTGCCCTGGAGTCTCGAGGCCTGGCGGCTCAGGCCGCCGGCCGGGCCGGGTCAGCCTGTGCAGTGAGCCGCCGCAGCCGCCGGGACAGACCGCTCCAGACCGCGATGAGGACGATCAGCCCGCCCAGCAGCCCGTAAGTCCCCAGCACGACCCCGGCAATCTGCGGGTTTCCCATCCCGGCCGGGACCGCCTCGACGAGCAGGAAGGCCCAGAAGCAGTAGGCGACGGCGATGATGACGAAGACGGCGACGTCAACCTGAACGTTGCCGGAGAGCACGAACGGGAATGGGCTCGGGGCGAGGTTGCGGATATAGCGAACGCGATCACCGGGGCAGTCACCAAGAACCTGTTCTTCGAACAGCAAGAGCGCGCGGCGGGCCAGCGCCGCGAGGACGCCGATGAGCGACACGAACACGAGTGCGAATATCGCCGGCCGGAATCCGTGAAACCAGGCGATGGCGCTGATCCGCGCGCCCTCGAGGAAGAAGGGGAACCGGATCAGCAGTCCGGGCCCGAACGCGGCGTACACCAGCAGCGCGACCGAGAACAGCACGCGGAGGTAGGAGGTCGTCCTCGCGGCCTCGGCGATCCGGGCTGTTAGGATCCCGGGGGCCGGCGCGGGCGGAGGGCCTTCTTCGGCGGGCGGCATACGGGATGATAGTGCTCCTGACCGGACGGTCAACGCCGTGGTCAGCGCGGGGCGGCGGCGGGGCGGCCGACCACGAGCACGGCCGGCTGGCCGGCGAGAGTGATCGGCCGGGACATGGCGATGACCGGAAGCTGCGAGCCGTCCCGGGCCAGGAGGCGCATTTCGGTCTCCGGGTTCTCCTTGCCGTCGGCAAGTCGGGCCAGGTGCTCAACCAGCCGCGGGCGCTCGTCCGGTGCGACCAGCTCAAGGACATCAACGCCAACCAGGCCGGCCGGGTCGCCGTAGCCGAGCAGTTGCGCCGCCGCGGGATTGGCGATGACACAGCGGCCATCCCGAACCACCATCATCGGGTGGGGCGCGGCCGCGAACAGCGTCCGGTAGCGCTCCTCGCTCTCGGCCAGCCTTGCCTCGGCGAGGCGGCGATCGGTGACGTCCCGGATGAAGACAAGGTCAGCGACCTCGCCTTCGTACTTCACCAGGCCGGCCTTCAGCTCCACGTTGACACACCGGCCGTCGCTGTGCAGGAAGACCGTCTCGTAGCTGTCAGGGGCCTCTTCGCCCGCCAGCCTGCGCCGGTAGCGGTCGGCCACCTTCTCGCGCTCGTCCGGGTGCAGGAACTCGACAAACGGCCGGCCGCGCAGGTCGTCCGCCCCCATCCCGGCCTGCTCGGTGAGCCGGGGGTTGACGTAGACGATCCTGCCGTCACGGATGATGGCGATGCCGTCGATCGCGCGCTCGCCGCCTTCGCGGTAGCGCGCTTCGGATTCCTCCAGCGCCTCCCGGGCGCGGCGGCGTTCGGTGATGTCCTTGATGACGCCGTCGAAGTACTGCGGCTGTCCGTCCGGGCCGGTCACCAGCTGGACGTGGAACGCGGCCGGGAAGCTGCTGCCGTCCCGGCGCCGGATTTCCGCCTCGAAGTCGGTCACGACCCCGTCCCGGGTAATGAGCTTCATCATCTCGTCGCGCCGGGCCGGGTCGACGTAGAACTCGACGGCCGGGAGCCTCAGGACTTCCTCCTCGGTTTCACAGCCCACCATCCGAACGGCGGTCCGGCTCACCGCCAGGAACCTGCCGTCGGGCGTTGTCCGGAACAGCCCGACCGGCACGTTCTCCTGGATTGTCCGCAGTTGCTCCTCTCGCTGCTGGAGCGCCAGCTCGGTCTGCCGGCGCTCCGTCAGGTCGCGGGAGACGCCGAGCACGGCCCTTACCCTGCCCGCGGAATCGCGCAACGGTGTCAGCACGGTGTTGAACCACACCTCGCGCCCGGCCAGAA
>JAWOHE010000094.1:0-19420 GCA_046485285.1 bacterium | reverse complement strand
CCGACCAGGTCCGTCCGCACTTAGTGCACCGTCTTCTGCGCTCGCCAAAACGGTAAACAGCAGCGCGACAACATGAAGATCTCGCGTGTAAAATGGCCATACACGCGAATTGTACGCAAAAACCGCCCCAACCCGCTGATATTCATGAAGATACAAGACTCGGCTTCAACAGAATTAATGCACACTTCCCGCGGAAGATGATGCTGCTCGGCCCGATGAGAATGGCCTTCCGCAAGCTTGTCCCGGTTGGCGCCGGTTCCGGTTCGAACCGGGCCGAGTGGATGTTCACGACCGGCCCCGAGTCATTTCGCACCGCGCGCTTCGAGCTGATGGCGGTGCTCCGGGTCGCGCGAGGGAGAACCCGGGTCAAGACCCGGGTCGCGCTCGAAGCCGAGGTCGCGATGCCCGGCAATCTCGCCGGCCTGCTCGGCCGGACGCGCTACCTGCGCGGGATCGAACACTGGAGCCTGCCGGTGCCGAAGTCCCTGGTCCGCACACCGTCCCGGCCCGATTAGCGGCAGTTACAGCAGCCCGAACGTCAGTCCAGCAGCACCAGCCGCGCCTCGGAGGTGCGGCCCCCGGTGAAGAGCCGGACGAGGTAGACCCCGGCCGCGAGTCTCTTGCCGGCTTGGTCGGTACCGTCCCACGCCAGCGGCTCGGCGGCCCGGCCCCGGATTTCCCGGACCAGCCTGCCGCTCGAAGCGTAGACCGCCGCCCGCCAGTCCGCGGCCGGGGTTCCGACGGTCACCCGTTTGGCGAACGGGTTGGGCGCGGGCCGGAGCGCGAGCGGGCGCGGCAGGCGCGGCGGCTCGGCGACCGCGACGGTGTCGGTGTTGACGAAGACGTCGCAGACAATCGTGTCGCCTTCGAGCCGGATGTTGCAGACGTTGACGTTGGTCGGGGTGCCGTTGCGGCGGCGGCTGTTCGGGACGGTGGTGTCGTTGAAGGCGGTGCGGTTCCAGTTGCCGGGCAGGACGTCGGAGGTGTCGCCGAGCGCCTCGTGGTAGACGTGCGGGTCGGGCCGGACGCCGTTGCCGCGGTCGAGGTGGAAGGTCGAGTCTTCCTCGAGGTCAACCCGGTCGTACCACGCGCCCGCGCCCCGGTCGAAGTGCCAGATGGCGAGGCCGGGCCCGGGCAGGGGCGAGTCGAACCCGATCTGCTGGCGGTTCTCGAGGAAGAAGCAGGTGTCGGAGTCACGGCCGTCCTGCCAGACCTTGTAGATTGTCGGGTCGGTCTGGACCGGCGGGATGCGCAGGCCGCGGACGTTCTCGGTAATCACAATCGGCTCGACGAACCCGGCTTCGACCTTGCTCCAGGCCTCCATGTGTGACGGGCTCCAAGGCGTGTTGCCGCCCGCGCCCCAGGCGCCGTAGCCCATCAGGCCCCAGTAGCCGACGCCCCACTGGGTGCGCGCGCCCTGGTAGAGGTCGGGCAGGCCGACGAGGTGGCCGAGCTCGTGGCACATCACCGCGACACAGCAGAGGGTGGTGTCGCGGCTCTCGGTGACCATCGCGAACTCGGGGACGTTGGTGACCCCACGGATGCGGACGCCGTCGTCGGTCAGGTAGTTGAAGCCCGGGATGGCGTGGGACCAGAGGCAGTTGACGTCGCCGTTGTCCGCGCCGTCGGCCCCGGCGTGGACCATGAACATCGCGTCGATGTAGCCGTCACCGTCGAGGTCGTAATCGCGGAAGTCGACGTAGGGGTCAATCTGCTGGATGTTCTCGCTGGCAAGCTGGCTACCCCGCGAGAGCAGGTAGTTGCCGTCGTAGTAGCGCGAGTAGTTGTACTGGGAGGTGTACCAGCGGTTCCCGACGACGCTGCCCCGGACGTCGTACTCGCCGTAACTGTTCTCGAGGAAGTAGTCGTTGAGACTGCCGGCACGGTACGAGCCCTGATTGTACATGCCGGTGGAGTAGAGCATCGAGTCGAAGCGGGCCGGCGAGTGCCGCAGCGTGTCGGCCCGATTGTCCGGGAACTGCATCAGGATCGTGACGGTCTCGCAGTAGCCGAAGCCCTTGAGCCGGTTCGGGCCGGCGACCTCGACCCCGGCTGGGAAGACCGGCTCCGGGCCGGCGAAGCCGGGCCGGGGCGGCAGGGCGACGGCGACCGCGGCAAGGGCAAGCAGGGCGGCAGTGGTAGTGCGCATCAATGCTCCTGTCATCTTATGGCCAAGTATAGCGCGGCCGGCGGTCGGGGCTAGTCGCGCTCCACCCGGGCGAGCCTGCGCCAGGTCAGTAGGGCCTGCTCCTCGAGCGCGCGGGCCCGGTCGAGCGCGTCCGCCTGGCGGTCGCGCTGGTCCCGGGTCCAGAGTTCCGGCCGCGTGCAGGTCCCCGGGCAGGGCAGCGAGTCGAGCAGGGGCGCGAGCAGTTCGACCTCCTCGCGGTAAAGGCCGGCGAGGGTGGAGCAGTCGAGCGCGAACGCCGGCATCTCGAGCGCGACCCGGTCGAGGTACTCGATACCGCTCCGGCGGTCGTCGACCAGCCGGGTGCTCATCCAGTAATTCGCCGCGACGACGTTGGCGAACGCGGCGCTGTCGCGGCCGGAGAAGTCCTCGCCGCGCAGCCGCTTGAGCCACGCGTCGAGGGCGGCGAGGCCGGAGTAATAGCGGCCGTACTGCCTCGTCGTCAGGTTCTCGTGGATGATTGCGAATGAACGGCGCATGCTCTCGCCCGGGGGCGGCGTTTCGGCGGCCGGCCGGAGGAGGACGACGAGGCCCGGGAAGTCATCGGCGACTTCGAGGCCGCGGCGTCGGTCAAAGTAACTGTGGCAGAACAGCTCCTCGCCGCCCTTCTGGTAGCCGGTGATGAGGCCGTACTC
The DNA here is from genome assembly GCA_046485285.1 of bacterium. Taxonomy (GTDB): domain Bacteria; phylum Hydrothermota; class Tepidihabitantia; order Tepidihabitantales; family Tepidihabitantaceae; genus DSBX01. Next base: position 16,600 of record JAWOHE010000094.1, on the reverse strand, counting down.
GGGCTCGGCGACGAGGCCGAGGCCGAGGACGGGCGAGCCGGCGTCGATCGCGGCCCTGACCTGCGCCAGGATCGCCGGCTTGTTCTTGCCGTCGGGTGAGACCTGCTCGGCGACCGGCACGAGGCCGCAGGCCGCATAGGCGGGCGCGCTCGCGTCGTAGCCGCAGGTCGCGGCGGCCGAACTCGGGCACCAGTCCTCGTGGAAGTGGGTCCGGAACGCGGCGCCGGACACGCCGTTGATGAACTCGTAGTCGGCCGTTCCGCCGGCGTGGCCGACCCACGCGGCGAGAGCGCCGGCGAAGGTGTTGCTCCGGTACTCGCCCCACTCGAGGCGCGGCACGCCGGCGATGATGACCGCGTCGGAGTCGGGCACGACGTCGGCCTGCCACTCCCGGAGGTAGACGCCGAGCTGGCCGCGGGGCAGGCGGAACGCGGTCTTCGTGCCGGCCCGGTCGACGACGAGCGTGACGGTGTCGGCGTTCGCCGTCTCGCGAAGGCGGTGGAGGTCATCGAGACAGCCGACCGGCTTGCCTTCGTAGCTGAGGAGCACGTCGCCGGGCCGGAGGCCGGCGGCCTCGGCCGGGCCGCCGGGCACGGTGCCGGTGACCTCGAGCGAATGGCAGTGGGCGGGTTCAACCGGGGCAGCAGCGGCGGGATCGGCGCAGGCGGCGGGACAGCCGGCGCAGCCGTCGGCCGCGGGCAGTGCCGCCGGCAACGCGAGCAACAGCGCGAACACAAGACGCATCCGGGACCTCCATCGGTTGCTGATCTGACCAGTTTCCCCGGCAGACGTTGCGTGTCAAACGGCTGTCCGACCCGGGCTCCATTCCGGACACTGTCCTTCCCGGGCCGCCGGGCTGGTGCCCTGGATGGGGTCCGGAGAGCGGCCCGGGAAGGCGACCGGGCGGTGTTCCGGCCGGGCGCAAGGATGGCGTTCTGGGGAGGTGCTTGCCCAGTGTCCGAGTCGGTGGTCTGGACGGTGCCAAAGCTGAGCGCCTGAATGGGCGCCTAGATAGCCGCCTGGAAAAGCACCCCGGTAGCGGTTACCCGGTCGTCCCCCGGACAGTACCCCGTTTCGCGGCTCGGTCCCGGAGAACCTTACTCGCGCGGGCGATGCAAGAGCGTGCCATCGGTTGAGCTGGGGAAAGGCGGCCGGTTTCGTGCCCCGCGGACGGATGATTCGGCGTCAGTATCCGAGGCCGGCGGTGTCTAACAGGTGGTAGCTGAGCGATGAAGCGGGGAGAGGCCTGGACGCGAGGTTGAGGATGGGAATCCCGGTCAGGATGAAGGCAGGGCGGGTCAGAGGCGTCAGGGCGGGGAAGGGAATTGGTTTTTACACTCGGCGGCAGGGCCGTCTCGGTCGAAGAGACCGTGAGCATGCCGAGTTGACGAGTAGGAGGATGAGGCCGGCTAGGCGCAGGGCACCGGACCGGGAGGACCGTGCGGCGGCTATTGACAGGCGGTCCGGTTTGTGGTGGACTTGTATCGGATGCACGGAGGTGCGTATGCCGGTATATGAGTTCAAGTGCGAGGAGTGCGGCCGGAGGTTCGACCTGGTCGCGAGCCTGGCCGAGAAGGAGTCCGGTCTCAAGCCGGAGTGCCCGAAGTGCGGCAGTGCCAACTGCACGCAGGTGTTCGGGCGGGTGAACATCGTCACGACTTCGAAGTCGGACCGCGATTTCGACAACGACTTCGGCGCGGGCGATGACTTCGGGGGCGGCGACGATGCCGGCCTGCCGGACGACGGCCTCGGCGATGACGGCTTCGGCGGCGACTCGGACCTCGACGACCTGGACTGACGGCCGGCGGTTCTTCAGCGGGGGGGCGACCGGGTCGCCCCGCCGCCTCTCAGGCAGGCACCGTCGCTAGCCGCGCTGGGGACGCCTCGGCGGCCCCTGTCCGGGACGGCCGCCGCGCTCGCGCTCGTGCTCGCGGCCACGTTCGCGCCCGCGCTCCCTTTCTCGTCCGGGCCCGCGGCCGGGCTTGCCCGGTCCGTGGCGGGGCGGGGAGGGGTGACGGGGCGCGATGACCCTGAGCACTCTCCGCAGGCCGAAGCCGATGCGGGGTTGGATGCAGACGACCGGTCTCGGGGACGGCCGGTGGTACCGGACGACCCGGCGAGGCCCGGTCGAGGCCACCGAGACATTGACTTCCCCGGTGGTCACGGTGTTGACGATGCGGGGTTCGGCCGCGGGCCGCTCGACGTAGACCGTTTGAGGCTGGTAGACGACTTCACGGACAACCTCGCGGACGACCTCGGGCTGGGCCGGCGTAGCCGACGCGGTCGTTGCCGGTAGCTGCCAGGGCGCGCAGCCCGTTGCCGGGACTAGCGCGACCAGCGCGACCGGCAGGACCGCGGTCCAGTGTGGGTTCATGCATATCTCCTTTCCTCGCACACTGGCCTTGTCGCGGCGGTGCTCCCGGGCATCGCTCAGCCGTCTTGGCCGCCGCGCGTTCGGACCGGGGCGGTCCCGGCCGTCATCTGCCCGGCCGGTCCCGGTCCTCGGCAGTCAAGACCCGCGGGCGGCGGAAAGACTGCGGGGCGCCGTGAGGCGCCCCGCACGCGATCTCGGCACCGGGTCAGCGCAGGAGCGTCAGCGGCCGGGTTGCCGCGTCGGCGCCGGCGGTAAGCCGAAGGACGTAACTGCCGGCGGGCAGTCCGGCGGCGTGCCAGTCGACAGAGTGCGGGCCAGCCGGAAGCGGGGCGTCGAGGATTGTCACGACGTGCCGGCCGGCGGCGTCGAAAGCACAGACCCGGGCGCGGGCGGGGACGGTGAGCGTGATGCCGAGGCGAGCGCGGTCCCGGGCGACGGCGGGAACGGCGAGGGTCACGCGTTCGCGGCGGGCCGAGGGCACGCGGAGTTCGCGGCCGCCGGCGGCTTCCCACTTGATGAGCGGGACCCAGTCCGGGCCAGGCGAGGAGACCGCGCAGAGCTCCGCCCGCGGGTTCCAGTCGAAGGCGCACGGGACCGCGGGAAGCTCGACGCAGTCGGTGCCACGGTGGACGTGGCCGGGCGCGGACCCGGTCGAGCCGGTCAGGACGACCGGCAGGCCGGCGGCGTCGAAGGCGACGTCGGTCAGCGCGCCGTAGCTCGAGTAGGAGATGGTGCTGATCTGGGTGCCGGTGCGCGGGTCGACGAGGGTTACCGTCTTCGCGCCGTAGTTGCCGATGCCGACCTGGTCGAGCGCGCGGTTGTAGGCGACGCGCATCGGGTACTGCCCGGAGTTGAAGGTGCCGAAGACCGAGGAGCCGGCGCCGTCAAGGTGGAGTGTCGAGTAGCTGCCGGACTGGTAGTTGGTGACGGTGGCGTACTCGCCGGTCGAGTCGAAGGCGAAGCAGAGCGGGAAGTCGCCGACCGCGAGCTCGGCGACGACGGACCAGTCGCCGGTGTCGATGACCCGGACGAGGTCTTCGAAGGAGACCGCGACGAGCAGGTGGCGGCCGTCCGGGCTCATCCCGAGCCCGCTCCAGACGCCGTTGGCGGCCCAGACCACGCCGATCTCGCCGCAGGGGACGTTGGCGATGACCTCGCTCGCGGCGCCGTCGAGGCGGATGATCGAGACGGTGTTGGCGCTGATGTTGCCGACGCAGGCGAATGAGTCATTCGGGGTGATGACGACGGTCGCCGGGCCGCCGGAGACCGCGAGCGTGGTCAGTGAGTTGTCGGCGAGGTCGATGACCGCGATGGTGTTGCCGTTGAGGCCGGCGGCGACCGCCCAGCGCGAGTCGGAGGTGAAGGCGATGTCCTGAGGACGGTCGCCGAGCGGCAGGATCGCGGCGACCTCGGCCGACTCCGGGTCGATGATCGATAGGTTGTCGGAGAGGACGTTGGTCGCGATGACCCGTCCGCCGTCCGGGCTGACCGCGACGCGGTGGGGCGCATCGCCCTCCGGGTCGCGGCCGGAGACGGTCGTGCCGCGGTAGACCGGGGTTGGACTTGAGTAGTCGTAGAAGTAGATGCCTTCGTGGCGGTGGGCGTCGAAGCTGGCGACCCGGGTGCCGACCGGCGAGACCGCGCCTACCGACTGGGAGTTGCCCTGGTGCTGTCCGCGCATCGTGCCGGTGGCGAAGTCGATGACCGAGAAGCGGTACTGGCCGGAGATGGCGAGCGAGTGGTCGGGTGAGGTCCCGAGCCAGAAGGCGGTGTAGGTCTGGGAGAAGGTCGTGAAGCTGCCGGTCGTGAAGTCGACGAGCGTGCTGGTGTTGTTGCCGGTGCCGAGGTAGGCTTTCGAGCCGTCGGCGTTGACCGCCACGTCGAGGGTCGAGAGCGAGTAGCCGGTGATGACGACCGAGTCGGTCAGCGCGCGGCCGGCGACGTCGAGCTGGAGGGCGACGCAGGGGGTCGAGTAGCGGGCGGTGACGAGCCGGGTGCTGTCGCCCGAGTAGCGCAGGAACCAGCAGTGGCCGACGCCGGCGACAGTGTCGACCTTCGCGCCGGTGGCCGCGTCGACCCAGTAGATGAGGTTGCCGGTGTCCGGAACGACGAGATGGCCGCCGTCCGGGGTGACCTCGAAGCCGCTGAAGTCGGCGCTGAAGCGGCCGTTCTCACTGTTCCAACTGACGGTGACGAGGTAGCAGGGAAAGTCGGCGAGCGTCGCGACCCGCGAGAGCCCGGCGAGGTCGTAGACCTCGCAGGTGTTGGAAATGTCGCAGGCGACGTAGGCTCGCGAACCGTCCGGGCTGGTGCGGACGACCCAGGGCTGGCTGCCCGAGGGCAGGCGCGCGACGACCGACCAGTCGGCGAGCCTGACAATGGTGACCGAGTCGGCGAAGGACCGGGCGATGATCAGCAGTTCGTCGGTGACCGCCATCCCGGCCGGGTAGCTGCCGACCGCGACGGTGGTCTCGGCCGTCATCGTCGCCCAGTCGAAGACGGTGATGTTGCCGGTCATCCGGTTCGAGACGATCGCCTTCGCGCCATCGCGCGTGAAGACTACCCGGTCGAGGTAGTCGCCCTCAGGTTCGACGCCCGGGTCGACGTCGGTCTTGACGTACGCGAAACGGGTCACGATGTCGGCGAGGGTCTGGCCGGGCTCGGCGACCCGGACGACTACTTCGGGCTCGCCGGTCGGCGAGGTTGCCGCCGGCGAGACGGCAAGCGCGACAGTGAGGAGCAGGGTGGCTGGTTTCATCGGGGATTCCTTTGTCTGGTCGGGCGGGGCATCGAGCCTGAGTATAGAACCGCGGGCCGGCGGGTCAATCCGCCGGCCCGCACGAGCTGGGGAACAGGGATTCGAACCCCGACTGGCTGATCCAGAGTCAGCTGTCCTGCCAGTTAGACGATTCCCCAGTAGGGCGACAAGGATAGCCGGCGGCCGGGCCGAGTCAAGGCGGGGCGGCGCGCCTTTACAGGCCGGGCGCGTGCGGCTATGATAGGGAATGAAACACGCCAGGCCGTCCGTTGCCATCCTGATCGGCAGTGAGAGCGACCGCGAGGTGATGTCGGAGGCGGTGAAGGTGCTCGGGGAGTTCGGGGTCGCCTGCGAACTCAAGGTGATGTCCGCGCACCGGACGCCGGACCGGGTACGACACTATGTCCAGGCCGCTCCGGGCCGCGGCATCAGGGTCTTCATCGCCGGCGCGGGCAAGGCCGCGCACCTGGCCGGGGCGGTCGCGGCCCGGACGACCCTGCCGGTCATCGGCGTGCCGCTGGACGCCGGGCTGGGCGGGCTCGACGCGCTCCTTTCAACGGCTCAGATGCCGCGCGGGGTGCCGGTCGCGACGGTCGCAATCGGCGCCACCGGCGCGGCGAACGCGGCACTGCTGGCGGTGGCAATCCTGGCGCTGTCGGACGGGAAGCTGGCCTCGGCGCTGGCGCGGTACCGGCTGCGGCTGGCGCGGAAGTAGCGGTCCGAGAAGAGCGAGAACGGCAGAGGGACTATGAAGCCAATCGTGAATGTCAAGCTCCCGGGCATCACCAGGCTGGCCCGGGGGAAGGTGCGCGAGATCTTCGAGGTCGGCGACGACCTCCTGATTGTCTGTTCCGACCGGCTGAGCGCGTTCGACGTCGTCCTGCCCGACGGCATCCCGGACAAAGGGCGGGTGCTGACCCAGCTCGCGCGGTTCTGGTTCGAGCGTTTCGCCGACGCGGTGCCGAACCACCTTGTCACGACCGAGGTGGAGGAGTTCCCGGCGTCGCTGGCGCCGTTCGCGGATCTCCTGCGGGGCCGGGCATCGCTCGTGCGCCGGGCCGAGCCGCTGCCGGTGGAGTGCATTGTCCGCGGGTACCTGGTCGGCAGCGGCTGGAAGGAGTACCGGTCGACCGGCCGGGTGTCGGGTATCGAGCTGCCGGCCGGGCTAAGGCTCGCGGACCGGCTACCCGAGCCGGTCTTCACGCCCTCGACGAAGGCGGTCGGCGGCCACGACGAGAACATCACCCGGGCGCGGATGGTCGAGTTGGTCGGCGAGGAGACCGCGGAGGAAGTCGAGGAGCACTCGCTCCGGCTGTACCGTGAGGCGGCGGCGTACGCGCTCGAGCGCGGGATAATCATTGCCGACACCAAGTTCGAGTTCGGGCTCCGCGCGGGCCGGGTGATGCTGATTGATGAAGCGCTGACCCCGGATTCCTCGCGGTTCTGGGACGTGGCCGAGTATCAGCCCGGGATTTCGCCGCCCAGCTTCGACAAGCAGTTCGTGCGCGACTACCTCGAGGGGCTCGACTGGGATAAGACCCCGCCCGGGCCGCGTCTGCCGGCGGAGATAGTCGAAGGCACGGCGCGGCGCTACCGCGAGGCCTACCGGAGGCTGGCCGGGCACGAACTCGACTGAGCCGGCCTGATGCTCGTCGCCGACTTCGACTACGACCTGCCGCCCGGGCTGATTGCCCAGGAGCCGGCGGCGGAGCGGGACGGGTCTCGGCTCCTGGTGATGGAGCGCGCGACCGGCCGGCTGCGCGACTGCCGGTTCCCGGACATCCGTGACCACCTGATCCCCGGCGACGTGATGGTGATGAACGACACCCGGGTGATCCCGGCCCGGGTCTTCGGCGAGTTGCCGACCGGCGGGCGGGTCGAACTGCTGTTGCTCCGGCACCGGGCCGACGGGTGCTGGGAGGCGCTCTCGCGACCGGCGCGAAAGGCGCGGCCCGGCACGGTGATTCGCCTCGACGGCTGTTCCGCCGAGGTCAGGGAGCGGCTGGCGGACGGGGTCCGGGTCGTCGCGTTCGACACCGAGGACGTCCCCGGTCTCCTCGCGCGCGAGGGCGAGCTCGCCCTGCCGCCGTACATTCGCCGGCGGTGTCGCGAGCCCGGTCGGTACCAGACCGTCTATGCCAGCCGGGACGGCGCGGTGGCGGCACCGACCGCCGGACTGCATTTCACGTCGGGCTTCCTCGCCGGACTCGAGGCCACGGGGGTAGAACGGGCGACGGTCACCCTGCACGCCGGGCTCGGGACTTTCCGGCCGGTCAAGACCGCGCTGGTCGAGGAGCACCGGATGCACCCGGAGGAGTTTGAGCTCGGCGAGGCCGCGGCCGCGACTATCAACCGGGCACTCGAGGACGGCCGGCGGCTTGTCTGCATCGGCACGACGTCGGTGCGGGTCGTCGAAAGCCGCGCGCACCGGTCTGGGACGGGCTGGAGGGTCGAGCCGGGCCGGGGTGACACGTCGCTCTACATTCACCCGGGCTATGAATGGCGGATCACCGGGGCGCTCTTGACCAACTTCCACCTGCCTAAGTCGACGCTCCTGATGCTGGTCGCGGCGTTCGCCGGCCGGGAGGCGGTGCTCGCGGCCTACCGGCACGCGATTGAACAGCGGTACCGGTTCTACAGCTTCGGCGACGCGATGTTCATCGAATGATGAAGTTTGAGCTCGACGAACTCCTGAGCGCAACCGGCGGCGAGCCGGTCGGCGGCCCGGCCAAGGGCTACCCAGGGGTGACGATCGACACGCGCCGGGTTCGCCCCGGCGAGCTTTTCGTCGCCATCAGGGGCGAGCGCTTCGACGGCCACCACTTCGTTGATGACGCAGTCGCGGCCGGGGCCGGAGCGGTGGTCGTTTCGGACCGGCGGTTCCTGCCCCGCAAGGGCGGCGCGGTGGTCGTCGCGGACACGCGCCGGGCGCTTGGTGACCTCGCGGCGACGCTCCGCGCCCGGCTGTCCTGCCGGGTGGTCGCGGTGACCGGGAGCAACGGCAAGACGACCGTCCGGTCGATGCTGGCTTCCCTCGCGGCCGGGCGCTGGCGGACGGTCGAAGCCGAGGCCAACTACAACAACGACATCGGCGTGCCGCTGACCGTGTTTCGGCTCGACGAGTCGAGCGAGGTCGGCGTGTTCGAGGTTGAGATGAACGAGAACGGCGGCACCCGCAGGCTCGCGCAGGTCTGCCGCCCGTCGGTCGGGGTCGTCACCAACGTCGGCGACTCGCACCTCGAGATGATGGGCGACCGGGATGGCGTCGCCCGGGAGAAGGCGGAGCTGCTCGAGGAGCTGCCGGCCGACGGTGTCGCGGTTCTCAACGCCGATGACCCGTTGGTCGTGGCGATCGGCCGGAAGTACGCCCGGTGCCGGCAGGTGACTTTCGGGCTCGAGAGACCGGCCGACGTGACCGCGACCGACATCGTCGCGCACGGTCTCGCCGGGACGAGCTTTCGGCTCAACGACAGGCTCGCCGTGCGGCTGGCGGTGCCGGGCCGGCACAACGTCGCCAACGCCCTCGCCGCCTGCGCGGCTGCGGCCGAGCTCGGACTGCCGTTCGCGGCGATGCCGGCCGTGCTCGGGCTCTTCGAGACCGCGCCGGGTCGGCTTCGCGTGCGCCGGCTCGGCAACAATGTGACCCTGATTGACGACAGCTACAACGCCAATCCCCAGTCGATGACTGCGGCAATCGACCTGCTCTGCCGCAATGCGCCTGAAGGGAAGCGTGTCGCTTTTCTGGGCGATATGCTCGAGTTGGGTAGTATCGCAATGGAAGCCCATACCCGACTGGGCGTCCGTGCGGTGAACTGCCTGGATCGGGTCTCGTTCGTGGGCCGACTGTCTCAGCACGCGCTGGCGGTGGCGATTCGGCAGGGACTGGCCGCGGGGCGGGTCCGGCTGTACCCGGACAGCGTGTCGGCCGCGGCGGGCGCGGTTGACATGGTAAGACCGGGAGATACAATCCTCGTCAAAGGCTCTCACTCGGTCGGTATGGAGTTGATAGTCAAGACGTTACTGGAGCATCATGGCGAAGAACCCAATCAAGTTCACTGACACTACCCTGCGTGACGCCCACCAGTCACTCTGGGCGACCCGGATGCGGATCGAGGACATGCGGCCGGTGTTCGAGCACATCGACCGGGTCGGCTACTGGTCGCTCGAAGTCTGGGGCGGCGCGACTTTCGACGTCTGCCTGCGGTTCCTGAACGAGGACCCATGGGACCGGCTGAGCGAAATCCGGCGGCAGGTTGCCAACACGAAACTGCAGATGCTGCTCCGCGGGCAGAACGTCGTCGGCTACCGCAACTACCCGGACGACGTGCTCGAGGCGTTCGTCGGCCACGCGGCCGAGCGCGGCATCGACATCTTCCGGATCTTCGACGCACTCAACGACGTCCGCAACCTCGAGAAGGCAATCGAGTTCGTAAAGGCCGCGGGCAGGCATGCCCAAGGCACACTGTGCTACGCCATCAGCCCGATTCACACCCTCGATTACTACGTCGCCCGGGCGAAGGAACAGCGCGACTGCGGCATCGACTCGATATGCATCAAGGACATGGCCGGGATACTGGCCCCGGAGAGGGCCTTCGAGCTCGTCACGGCGCTCAAGGCCGAGCTCGGGCTCGAGGTGCAGGTTCACTGCCACGCCTCGAGCGGGATGGCGGTCGCGAGCTATCTCAGGGCGGCCGAGGCCGGCGCCGATGTCATTGACACCGCCACCGCGCCGCTGTCGTTCTCGACCAGCCAGCCCGCGGCCGAGACGCTGGTCGCGGTCTTCGCCGGCACCGAGCGCGACCCGGGACTTGACCTCCGGGCGATGGAGTCGGTCGAGCGACATTTCGCGGCGGTCGAGTCCGGTCGCTGCATCCCGGGCAACAAGGCGGTCGATACGATGGTCATCACCCACCAGGTTCCGGGCGGGATGGCCTCGAACCTCCTTTCCCAGCTCCGCGAGCAGAAGGCCGAGGACCGGCTGGCCGAGGTGCTCGAGGAGGTGCCGCGGGTCCGCGAGGACCTCGGTTACCCGCCGCTGGTCACGCCGACGAGCCAGATCGTCGGGGTCCAGGCGGTGATGAACGTCCTCGCCGGGGAGCGCTACAAGCTGATACCCAAGGAAGTCAAGGACTATGTGAAGGGTCTCTACGGCCGCTCGCCGGCGCCGGTCCGCGAGGCGGTCGCCGCGAAGATCCTCGGGCAGGACAAGCCGATCAAGGGCAGGCCGGCGGACCGGCTCGAGCCGATGATGCCCAGGGTGCGCAAGGAGCTGTCGAAGGACCTCGTCCAGAAGGACGAGGACTACGTCTCGTATGCGCTGTTCCCCGAGGTTTCACTCAAGTTCTTTGAGTGGCGCAGGAACCCGACTGCGGCCGCGCCGTCCGCGCCGGAGCCGAAGAAGCCCGAGCCCAGGCCGTCCCTGGCCGCACCCGCGTCCGTCCCGGTCAACCCGGACGAGATCGGGGTCTGGACTGTGCGCGAGCTGATCGAACTCGTGTCCTGTCACGGCATCACCGAGCTCGAGTGGGAGCATAAGAAGGACAAGATGCGCATCCGGCGCGGTTCTGTACTCGGCGACGCACCCGTATCCGCACCGCCGCCGTCGGCCGTGCCGCCCCCGGTTTCGGTCCCGCCTTCCCGCAGCCAGGCCCGGGCCGAACCCGTCCCGGCGGCTGAGCCAGTGCCGGCGGCCGGGACGAAGCCGGCGGAGCCGGCTCCGGCCGCTCCCGCGCCGGCGAATGTCGAGGAAGTCACCTCGCCGATGGTTGGCACCTTCTTCGCCCGCCCCCGGCCCGACGCGCCGTTGTTCGCCGAGAAGGGCGACGAGGTCGAGCCCGGCCAGACGCTCTGCATCGTCGAGGCGATGAAGCTGATGAACGAGATCCAGGCCGAGAAGCGGTGCCGGGTCGTTGACATCCTCGTTGACGACGGCGAGTCGGTCGAGTACGGCCAGCCGCTGTTGTTGATCGAGCCGCTGTAACCCGGCCTTCGTGGCCATCCGGACCCAACCTCAAGGAGGAATTGCCGATGGGCAGGTACGAGCAGGTGATGGAACATTCGCTGGCCCGGGCCGAGGATTTCTGGACGAAGGAGGCGGGCCGGCTTCACTGGCACCGCCGTTGGAGCCGGTTCCTCGACAGCTCGCGCGAGCCGTTCTATCGGTATTTTGGGGGCGGGCTGACGAACGTCGCTTTCAACGCGCTCGATCGCCACGTCGCTGCCGGCCGCGGCGGGCGCACGGCGTTGATATGGGAGAGCCCGGAGACCGGGCTCAGCCGGGTCGTCAGCTACGCGGAGCTGCTCGCCGAGGTCAACGCCTTCGCGGCCGCGCTCCGCTCGCTCGGCGTCGGCAAGGGCGACCGGGTGCTCATCTACCTGCCGATGGTGCCGGAGACGATGGTGGCGATGTATGCCTGCGCCCGGCTGGGCGCGGTGCACTCGGTGGTCTTTGCCGGGTTCAGCTACGAGGCGCTCGCCGAGCGCATCGACGACGCCGGGGTCAAGCTGGCGATCTGCGCCGACGCCGGCAAGCGCAAGGGGAAGACGGTCGAGCTAAAGGGCCTGATGGACCGGGCGCTTGCCGCGGCGAAGAACAAGGTCGAGAAGGTTATCGTTCTTGACCGGGGCATCGCACCGTGGAAGCCGGTCGCGGGCCGCGACCTCTCCTGGTCCGACCTCGCGCGCCGGCACGCCGGCGAGGAGGTCGAGCCGGAGCCGCTCGAGGCGAACCACCCGCTCTACCTGCTCTACACGTCGGGCACCACCGGCAAGCCGAAGGCGGTCGTCCGGGACACCGGCGCGCACATGACCGCGCTCCACGCCTCGATGTCGCTCATCTACGGCTGTCGCGAGGGCGACGTCTTCTGGGCGACCTCGGACTTCGGCTGGACGGTCGGCCACAGCTACGTGGTCTACGGCCCGCTGCTGGCCGGGCTTTCGACCGTCGTGTACGAGGGCACGCCCGACTACCCGGACCCGGGTATCTGGTGGCAGGTTGTCGAGAAGCACAAGGTCAACGTGATGTTCTCGTCACCGACCGCGATGCGGATGCTCCGGAAGTTTCCGGCCGAATGGTTCGAGAAGCACGATCTCTCGTCGCTGCGCAGCATCTTCCTTGCCGGCGAGCCGCTCGACGAGCCAACCTGGCGCTGGGCCGGCGAGGCGCTCGGGAAGCCGGTAATCGACCACTACTGGCAGACCGAGAGCGGCTGGCCGATGCTCTCGAACATGCCCGGTATCGAGATGCTCAAGTTCAAGCCCGGCTCGCCGACGAAGCCGGTCTACGGCTGGGACCTGATTGTCGTCAACGAGAAGGGCGAGGAGATGCCACGCGGACGGCGCGGACTGCTGGTTGCCCGGCCGCCGCTGCCGCCCGGGACCTTCCTCGGCATCTGGGGTGACGACGAGCGCTACCTCGAGACCTACTGGCGGCACTTCCCGGGCCGGACGCTGTTCTACACCGGCGACTTCGCGGTCGAGGACGAGGACGGCTACTTCTGGGTGCTGGGCCGGGCGGACGAGGTCATCAACATCGCCGGCCATCGGCTGGGCACCCGCGAGGTCGAGGAGGTGATCTCCAGCCACCCGGCGGTCGCCGAGGCGAGCGCGATCGGGGTCGCCGACGAGCTCAAGGGACAGGCGGTGGTCGCTTTCGCGGTCCTGAAGCAGGGCGAGGAGGCGAGCGAGGCGACCCGGAAGTCGGTCATCAACCTCGTCCGCGAGAAGATCGGCCCGGTGGCCACTCCGCGCGACGTCCAGTTCGTCCGGATGCTGCCCAAGACCCGCTCGGGCAAGGTGATGCGCAGGGTGCTCAAGGGCCTGGTCGAGGGCGCCGGGCTCGGCAACCTCTCGACGCTTGAGGATGGCGCCTCGGTTGACGAAATACGCCGGGCGGTCCAGGGAATGGGCGTCGAGGTCAGCGGGCCGGAGAAGGACTGACGATGCGGGCGGCCGCGTTGCTGCTGGTGCCGGTCCTGCTCGTTGCCGGGCCGGGGCTTGATAGCCGAACCCGCGGGTCGCTTGACGCCGGTTTCGACGCGCTCGGTGTCACCGCCCCGGAGCTGGGCTTCTTCAAGCAGTGGGCGGTTGACAGCTTCTTCAGGCTGAAGGCGATTGACCACCTGCTCGACAACCCGCTCGAGGTCGCCGGCTACGCGGACTCGTTCGCGTCCCGGTTCCAGGAGCGGGCCGCCGACCCGCTGGCGCTTGCGTTCCTGGCCTGGCAGGAAACCGATGCCGGGATCCGGCCGCGTGACACAGTCGGCCTGCGCCGCGCGCTCGCGGCCGAGGCCGGGAACGCGCTCCCGGGCAGTGAGGCCCTGCCGGCGTCGGTCGCGCGGGCGGTGAACACCGCGCTGGCCGGTTTCCGGCTGGGCCGACGCCACCTCGAACGGGCGACCGGCAGGCTCACGAGCCGAGAGTTGGGCCTCCTCGTCGGCGAAGCGACCGGGTTCTGGACCCCGGAGGACTCGACCCGAGCGAAGCGTCAGGGCGAGCTCCAGCGCGAGTCCGGTCTCGAGTACGACACCACGCTCGAGGTCAAGGCGGAGACGGTGCTCGCCATCCTCCGCAGGCTCGACCGGCGCGAACTCGCGCTCGCAGGTCTCGTAGTGGCGATGGCGGCCCGCGACGCCGAGGCGCTGCTCGCGGACGCCCCGCCGGTGTTCCTCACCGAGGGCGGGCCGGCCGGGGTCCCGGGCGTCGAGGGGTTGGTGCACTTCGCGGCCGAGACCGAGTTCGGTGCGGTCGTGGTCGGCAGCGCGAGCGACAACCACTACCACGCCGACTTCTGCCTGATCATCGAGCCGGGCGGCGACGACCGGTACAGCGGCCGGGCGGGCGGCACGGTCGGCATCATCGGCCGGCCGTTCGCCGTCGTGCTTGACCTCGCGGGTGATGACCTGTACCGGTCTGACCGGTCGTTCAGCCAGGGCGCGGCGTTGTTCGGCGCCGGCGTGCTCATCGACCGGGAGGGCGACGATGTCTACCGGGCGGCCGACCACAGCCAGGGCGCGGCGGTGTGCGGCACCGGAATCCTCTGCGACCGCGCGGGCCGGGACGTCTACGAGGCAGGCTCGTTCGGCCAGGGCGCGGGGATGGTCGGGGTCGGCATCGTCGCCGACGCGCGGGGCAACGACACCTACCGCGCGGTCTATCACGCCCAGGCTTTCGCCTCGGTCTGGGGCTACGGCCTCCTGCTCGAAGAGGCCGGCAATGACCTCTACTACGCGGGCGGCGTTCACAAGCACGAGCCGCTGTTGCCAAAGGAATACCAGAGCTTCGCGCAGGGTTTCTCGATCGGCTGGCGGCCGGACGCGTCGGGCGGCATCGGCTTCCTCTGCGACGTCGAGGGCAACGACTTCTACAACGCCGAGGTCTATGCCCAGGGCACGAGCTACTGGTATGCGCTCGGCGTGCTCTGGGACGGCTCGGGCTACGACCACTACCTCGCGGCCCAGTACTCGCAGGGCGCGGGCATCCACCTCGCGGTCGGCTGCCTCGTCGACAATGACGGCAACGACAGCTACTACTCGCGGCTCGGGCCGAGCCAGGGCGTCGGCCACGACTTCTCGGTCGGCGTGCTCCTCGACCGCGGTGGCAACGACGTCTACCACGCCTCGGGCGGGCAGGGCTACGCGCTGACCAACTCGGTCGGCCTGCTCGTCGACGCTACCGGCAACGACGTCTACTCGTCGACCGAACCGCTGTCTCTGGCCGGCGGGCGGCCGGCGCGCGGGTTCGCGAGCATCGGGAACTTCCTCGACCTCGCCGGCCGCGACCACTACACCGCAGGCAGCGCCGGAGCGGATTTCACATCCTGGACCAACGGCACCCTGGGCGCGGGCCAGGATATCGGCAGCGAGCCCGTCCCCGGTGACGAGTCGGACGAAGGCGACACGCTTGCCCTGGAATCCGACAGCCTCGACCAGTCGCTGGACTCGCTGTTCAAGTACGCCTCGACCTGGGAGGTCGGTAACGCCCGGGCCAGGGTCAAGCAGGCCCGGGCACGGCTCCACGCGCTCGGCGGCCGCGCCATCGAGTGGGTCGCGGAGCACAAGGCCGACACCAAGGACGGGCTCGAGTCGCGCGCCGTCGAGCTTCTCGTGCAGGAGCACCCGGATACCGCCAAGCCTCATCTCTTCCGGCTCCTGCGCGACGGCCGGCCGCTGGCCCGGAACAACGCGGCCTACTGGCTCGGCCAGCTCAAAGACAAGGCGCGCGACGCGACCGACTCGCTGCTCGTCGCCCTCCGGGACAAGCGCGCGAGCCCGCGCCGGGTCGTATCCGCGCTCGGCGACATCGGCGACTCCGCGGTCGCGCCCCGGATTCTCTTTCTCCTGCGCGACGACTACGAGCCCTCGCGGATCGTGACCTGCGAGGCGCTGGGCAAGCTCAAGGCCCGGTCGGCAATCCCCGAACTCATCCGGGCGCTCGCTGACCGGCTGTTCACGGTTCGGAGCGCGGCCGAGGACGCGCTCGGGAAGGTCGGCCGCCCGGCGGTCGAGCCGCTGCTCGCGGCCGTCGATGGCGGCCGCCCGCCGGCAACCGGCCACGTCCTGCGCGTGCTCGCCGGGCTCGTCCCTGAGCTCGACACGGTCGCCGACCTCGAACTCCGGGTCCGTCTCCGCCGCGTCTTCGTCGCGCGGCTCGGGGACGAGGCGCCGTTCCTGCGACTGGCCGCGGTCGGGGGGCTGGCGACGATGCTCGACGAGCCGCTTCGGCGCGAACTCGAGGCCGCCCGGGCAGTCGAGACCAACCGCTTCGTGCTCGCGGCCTACCGCAAGGCGCTCGGGTCCGAATAGCCCGGCTACCGGCCGGGCGGCCGGTGCGCGTCGGGCCTCGGTGACCGCGGGTCGTCCCGGGCTGTTTCGCGCAGGCCCGGGCACCGCACCGGGCACTGCACTTCCTGGACCGGCCGCAGTGGCGGCGCGGGGGCAGGACACCGGCGAGTCGGCAAGGCTGGTGCTGGTCGAGCAGGCCCGTTCCCCTCCCGGGTCGGCCGACGGTGTGGAGAGTCACTGGCGGCAGCCGGCCGTCAATTCGCCCTTGACAGAGGGGGTCAGGGGACTATGCCTCTCCCGAAGCAGGTTGGAGAAACGGGTATGCGACCTGTCGGACCGAGTTCAGCAACAGGCTTGGGCTCGACGGGCAGCTCGGCCGGCGGCTTGGGCGTCGAGGCGATCTTGATCTTCTCGTCCACCACAGTCAACTGCTGGGCGGCCTTGTCTCGCTCGGCCTTGGGCAACTGCTCGCAGGCGGCCGCGAGCGTGAGCTTGCTCTTGGCGGTCTGGAAGTCATTGCCGGCCAGCGCCTTTTCGGCATCGGCGAGGGCCTCGCGGGCGGCCTGCTGCTTGCGGATCATGTCGTCCACTCGGCCCAGCAGGTCCTTGAGGGTCGCCTTCTGTTCGTCGCTAAGACTGGCTGGGGTCTTTTCGCTGATGGCCGCCAACGGCATCGTCGAAAAGACC
>JAWOHE010000053.1:0-13706 GCA_046485285.1 bacterium | reverse complement strand
CTGGCTGGGCGACATCACGCAGTTTGCGACCGGCGAGGGCGTCTTGTACCTGGCGTTCCTGCTCGACCTGTGCTCGCGGATGATTGTCGGCTGGGCGGGCGGGGCGACCAAGGATCGCCGGCTGACAATCGGGGTGCTCGAGATGGCCCTTGGCTGGCGGCAGCCGCCGGAGGAACTGGTCCATCACACTGGCCGTGCCGGGCAGTATGCCTGTGCCGGCTACGTCGCGGTGCTCCGGTGCCACGGCGTACTGGCAAGCATGAGCCGGGCCGGGACGCCGCTCGACAATGCGCCGATGGAGAGCTTCATCAAGACCTTCAAAGCCGAGTTTGTCCGCCGGCACAGCTTCGAGACGAGAGAGGAGGCACTAACGGAGGCTGGCAACTACCTGCAGCTGTTCTATAACTGTGAGCGAAGACACTCAGCCTTGGGCTACGTCAGCCCGGCCGAGTACGAGAAGCAGATGAGAAACCACGCCTAACTGCGTGTCTACAATATTGGGGGCAGTCCAATCTTCAGAAGGCATCTCAACGCGGGGTAACCTGAACTGACGTTGAAGGACCGCGGCAGTTCGATAGACTGAAACGGTATGTCCTACGACTCCTCCATCGAATGGACCGAGGCGACCTGGAACCCGACGACCGGGTGTAGCCCTATCAGCGCCGGGTGCGCGCACTGCTACGCGAAGCGGCTGGCCCTGCGCCTGCAGGCGATGGGCAACCCGAACTACAAGAACGGATTCCGGGTCACGCTCCACGAGCATATGCTCGGGACGCCGCTGTCGTGGCGGAAGCCCCGGATGGTGTTCGTGAACTCGATGTCCGACCTGTTCCATACCCACGTGCCGTTCAATTTCACCGACCGGGTGTTCGAGACGATGCGGGCCTGCCCCCGGCACGTGTTCCAGTTGCTGACGAAGCGAAGCGGGAAGATGCTGGCCTACGCCCGGCGCCTGCCGCGCTGGCCGGAGAATGTCTGGGCCGGGGTGACCGTCGAAAGCCCTGAGGTCAAGAGCAGGATTGCGGACCTGCGCGCGGTCCTGGCCGCGGTGCGGTTCCTGTCCTGCGAGCCGCTGATTGCCGACCTCGGCCGGCTGGCGCTCGACGGCATTCACTGGGTGATTGTCGGCGGCGAGTCCGGGCCGGGCGCGCGGGAGATGAAGGAGTCCTGGGTGCAGTCCATCCGGCGGCAGTGCGAGGAGGCCGGGGCGGCGTTCTTCTTCAAGCAGTGGGGCGGGGTGCGGAAGGACCTGACCGGCCGGGAGCTCAACGGCCAGGTCTATGATGAACTGCCGGATTCGCTTCCCGGAACCGCAACGGCCGAAAGCCTGCTCGCCTGCGACTTCGCCCGGGCCGATGGCTGATACCGGGGACGTCGGTAAGCCGCGGCCCGGGGCGCGGCCGCCGCGAGCTTGACCTGTCCTGCCCCACAGCGACCGGCCGCTTGACTCTGCCCGGGACGGGCCGATGATTAAAGATGTCCGTCATCGGTCATCTTCCCAAGGAGGCAGCATGTCCCTGATTGCCGGCCTGCTTGCGGTCGCGGTCGCCTTCGGCGGCACCGTCACCAGCACGCTCTCCATCAGCCCGGCCGAGGTCGTCCGCTCCGACGACAACGGCTACGCAGTACTTGACCTTGACCTCGGCCTTGCCGGCGCGGTGCGGTCGTGGACGTCGGTCCCGGGCGAGCCACTCCTGCCGCTCGTTTCCGGCAACGTCCTCATCCCGGCCGGCGCCGAGGTCGAGGAAATCACGATCGCCCCGCTCGCGCGGACCGAGCTCGGCACGCACCGAGTCCACCCGGTCCAGCCGATGCGGCCGCTGTCGCAGTTCGCGAGCATCCCGTTCGTCCCGCCCGTCGCGCGGGCCTGGACCCCGGATGAGGTCTTCCCGGCCCCCGCGCTCGAGGCGGTCCCGGCCGGCACCCGGTCCGGCTACCGGCTCGCCGGCTTCCGCTGGTGCCCGTTCGAGTACCGGCCGGCGTCCGGCCGGCTGACGCTGGTCACCCGCGCCGAGCTCACCGTCCGCTACCGCGAGAACGCGGTGCCGGTCAGCGTCCTGACCCCGGCCCAGGACCGGCTCTTCTCCGCCGACGTCGCCGCCCTCGTCCTGAATCCGGGCGACCTTGCCCGGATGGCCCCGCCCGTCGCCGAGACCGACGCGGCCGAGGTCGACGTCGTGATGTTCACCAGCGCGACGCTCGCGCCCGCGCTCACCGGCCTGCGCCAGTGGCTCGCGCGCAAGGGCTACTTCACCGAGATCGTCCGCCACGACACGCTCTCGACCCCGGGCCGCGATACCCAGGAGAAGATGCGCAATCTCGTCAAGCGGCTCTACGCCGAGCAGGGGCTCAAGTACGTCATCCTCGCCGGCGACTACCAGCACTGCCCGGTGCGCTACGGCTACCTGCCCTACACCAGCTACAACGTCCCGGCCGATATGTACTTCGGCGACCTCGACGGGAGCTGGGACGCGAGCGGCAACAACCGGTTCGGCGAGATGGAGGGCGACTCGCTCGACCTGTTCCACGACGTCTACGTCGGCCGCCTGCCGTTCGACGACGCGAGCCACGCCGCCAGTTTCCTGCGCAAGGATACGACCTACGAGAAGCTGCCCGACACCGCCAGCCTCGACGATGTGCTGCTACCCCACGAGGTGCTCTGGTCGAACATCGACTACCACGGCGGCATCGTCAACCGCAACATCGCCCTGCTCCTCAACAACCGCTCGCCCTGGCAGGTTGACTCCGGACTCAATCTCAACTCGAGCCGGGTCATCACCGGGCTCAACGCTGGCCGCCAGCACTTCCACTTCGCCGGCCACGGCTCGCGCACCGCGTTCGGCTCGACCTTCTCGACCTCGAACCTGACGAGCCTGACCAATGTCACGAAGCCTGCGATCGTCGTCTCGATGGCCTGCGACTGCGGCTGGTTCGACGACGCCAACGACTGCCTCGGCGAGCAGTTCGTTACCGTCGCCAACGGCGGTGCGGTCGCGACGATGCTCAACGCCCGCTACGGCTGGGGCGCGCCGCCCTGCCAGGGCCCGAACGAGAACCTCAACTGCCAGATCTACCACAACTTCCAGAAGGCGCTGACCCTCGGCCAGTCCCACGGCCTCGCCCGCGACTTCCTCCGCAACGAGAGCTACAGCCAGATGTCGACGCGCTGGGCGCTCTACACCAACACCCTGCAGGGCGACCCGACGATGGCGGTGCATCGCGGCGTGCCGATGGAACTCGAGGTCGACTTCCCGGACTCGATCTCCGCCGTACCCCAGACCCTGAGCGCCGACGTCCGCTTCGCCGGTGCCGGACAGGCGGCCCGCGCCCGCGTCGCGCTTACCCGCCAGGGCGAGCTCGTCGCCCGGGCCGTAACCGGCTCGGACGGGGTCGCGACCCTCGCGATTCCCGCCCTCGAGGAGTCCTCGACCCTCGAACTAATGGTCACCGCGCCCGACGGCCGGCCGTTCGCGAAGGCGGTTGCCGTCGGCGCCGGCCACGAGAATGCGCTCGTCGTCTACAGCCACGCCCGGGTTGACGACCCGGACGGCCGGCTCGACCCGGGCGAGGAGTCGGACCTCTACCTCGTCGTCCGGAACCGCGGCAACGCCGCGGCCGCCGAGGCTTCCGGGGTGCTCTCGTCCGGCTCGCCGTATCTCACCGTCGTCGGCGGCAGTTCGTCGTATGGCGACGTCGCGGTCGGGGACACCGCGGCGGGCGACGCCTACCGGGTCCGGGTCAGCCGCGACTGCCCGCACGGCCACCGGGCCGAGCTGAACCTGATCGTCACCGCGTCCGACGGGCTCTGGCGTTCTGAGCTCGCGCTCGCCGTCGGCCTGCCCCACGGCCGCGGCGGCAACTGGGCGGTCCTCGACACCGGCGACTACGTCCTCTCGGTGATGAACAACGGCGGCATCGGGACGACCGAGTGGCGGGGCGAGGGCTTCGGGTTCATCTACCCGAAGTCGCGCTCGTGGTCCAACACCGCGCTGATGCACGGCGCGCTCGTCCTCGGCACCGACACCGGCTGGGTCGCGGACAACTACTACGGCGCGCCGGACTGGCGCCGCTGCCCGCTCGACTTCGCGCCCGGGGACTCGGTCCGGCCGGTCTGGCCGCCCGAACTCGGCGCCAAGCAGTTCGTCGCGAGCTTCACCGACTCGAACCACCCCTCCCCGCGCGGCCTCGACATCGCCCAGCGCGCATACGGCAGCGCCGTGCCCGCCCACCGCGACTTCGTCATCCTCGAGTACCGTATCCGCAACCGGGGTGCGGAAGCGGTCGAGGGTCTCTACGCCGCGGTCGCCTGCGACTTCCGCACCGGCAACTGGAACGTCAACGACCAGTACGACTACGCCGGGACCGACTCGGCCCGCATCCTCGCCTACGTCCGGTCCCAGCCCGAGACCACCGCGCTCGGCATCCGGCCGATCTGGCCGCAGGGGATGAACGGCTGGGCCAACTGCATCAGCAACACCGCCATCGCCGACGGCTTCACCAAGGCCGAGAAAATGGGCTACATGGACGGCACACTGCGCTCGACCACCGGCCCGACCATCGGCAACTGGCACGCGATGGCCTCCTCCGGGCCGTACGCCATCCCGGCCGGCGACAGCCAGATTGTCGCCTTCGTCCTCGTCGGCGGCCGCACCGTCGCCGGGATGCTCGCCAACTCCGACAGCGCCGAGGCCTGGTACGACCCGCCAGTCGCGGTCGCCGAGGGACCCCGCCTGTCGGCCCCGGTCGCCGGGCTCGGCATCCGCTCCCGGCTCTTCACCGACGCGCTTGAAATCAGCTCGCAGGCGCCCCTGACCGGGCCGGTCCGGCTCGTCGGCCTTGACGCCTCCGGCCGGGTCTGCGCCGAGCACCTGCTCACGCCCGCGGCCGGGGCCGGCATGTGGCTCTGGCGGCCGGACCTCCGGCCCGGGGTCTACTTCATCCGGCTCGGCGGCCGGACGGAGAAGGTTGTGAAACTCCGGTAGCGGAACCCTCGGCCCGAATCACAGGACCCCGGCTGGCGCCGGGGTCCTACGCTTCCCGAAAACTGCCTCTCCGGGGCCGAAGAGGTGTCCCTACTGCGACATCTGTCGCGCGACACCGCGACAGAAGAAGGTCGGTGCAGTGGACTCCGGTTGAAGAGCACGCCCGAGCAGGGGTGTTTGGAGAGTGACTCGGGCCTGATGAGATGGGGATGGTACTCCTGAGGCTTGGTGGAGTGTCTCCCTGCACCGACCTTCTTGCGACTGGGCCCGGGATACGCGCTGGGAGCGCGTGCCCGGGACCGGCTCGGTTGAGGCTAAGATGCACGTACTTGGAGGAGGTGTGACGACTACTCGTCGCACTTGAGCGACCGTTTCTGGGGGTCTTGGTGAGTAGTTCAACACTGTGCCGCAACAATATATGCACGCCCCGTGCCGGGGCCCGGAAACGGCCTGCTTCGCCATAACCAGTTGACCCAAGGCGCATTGCCCAGATACGGACACAGACTGGCGATTCGGCGCGATGTCGCACCGACTTCCTAAGTTGCCATCACACGTAACTTAAGTGCTGCGACAAGTACCGTGGGGCGCGGGCCCGGCTCCCGCCCGCGTCTATTCTCGCAGCTCGTCCAGAAGTTCGAGTATGATGTCGGTGCCGACCGCGGAGTAGCGGACGAGCCTGCCCGCTCCGGATTTCTCGTACCACAGCTCGAGCCGGCTGTCGCCGACCGTCAGCGCGAGTTTGCGGCAGTCGAATCTACCGGCGGGCACCGTGACTTCCTCGTCCGGCAGCGCCTCGAACTCGCCCGGCCGGAGATTGCCGCCCGGCGGCGGGCCCAGCGGTTCGATGACCGTCAGCTTGACCGGCCGGCCGGGCCTGGGCCGGAGCGCGCGGCCGAGGAACGTGAGTTGGTCGGTGTCGAATGACCGGACGTCGGTCGGCAGCAGCCGCTGGTGCTCTTGGCCGGTATGCATCCAGGTGCTGACCGCTATCGAACCCTCACCGTAGTTGGCTGCTGTCGTGAGCAGTGCCCCGCCGGTCCGGATGAACCGGTAGGACACGACTGGCCGCAGGTCGACCTGCCGCATCACGACCAGCGAGGAGTCAGTGGTCTCGACCGCGCCGGTCAGTGTCCGGGCCGTGACCGTGAGCCGGTAGACCGGCGTCTTCTCGTGCCAGTCGTGGTGCACCGCGGTGACCAGCGTGCCGGCCTCGCCGGCCGGCGTCACTATCCGGTAGGTCGAGACCTCGCCGTCCGCGACCGGCGGCAGGCTGACGCTGACCTTCTCGGTCAGGTCGCGCGTGCCGCACCCGGCCGCGAGGACAACAAGCAGGAGCGTGGTCGCGATGCCCCGGGCCGGCCGCTGTCGGTTGTCTGCCATTTCGTCACTCCCATTCTATCGTCGCCGGCGGCTTCGAGCTGATGTCGTAGGCGACCCGGTTGATGCCCCTGACTTCGCGGATGATGCGGTTCGACACCCGGGCAAGGAACTCGGCCGGCAGGCGGGCCCAGTCCGCGGTCATCGCGTCGGTCGAGGTAACCGCGCGCAGGACGACGACACTCTCGTAGGTCCGCTCGTCGCCCATCACCCCGACTGTCCGGACCGGCAGTAGCACCGCCAGCGCCTGCCAGACCTTGTCGTACAGCCCGGCGGCCCGCAGTTCCTTCGTGAAGATGTCGTCGGCCTCCTGGAGCAGGCGCACCCGCTCCGCGGTGACCGGGCCGAGGATGCGGACCGCCAGCCCCGGACCCGGGAACGGGTGGCGGTCGATGAGCGTGGCCGGCAGGCCGAGCTCGCGGCCGAGCGCGCGGACCTCGTCCTTGAAGAGCTCTCGGAGCGGCTCGATGAGCTCGAGCTTCATCCGCCGGGGCAGGCCGCCGACGTTGTGGTGGGTCTTGATCGTCGCCGACGGGCCGCCGAACGCAGAGCGGGACTCGATGAGGTCAGGGTAGAGCGTACCCTGTGCGAGGAAACGAACCGGCCCGTGCCGAACCGCCTCCTGCTCAAAGACCTTGACGAATGTCCGGCCGATGCGCCGGCGCTTCTCCTCCGGGTTGGCTACCCCGCGCAGGCGGTCGAGGAACCGCTCCCGCGCGTCGACTACGCGGAGCCCGAGCCGCCGGCCGAGCGCGCGCCTGACCTCGGTCGCCTCGCCCTTGCGCAGGAGCCCGTTGTCGACGAAGACCGGCAAGAGCCGCGGGCCGAGCGCGCGCCGCAGCAGCGCCGCCATCACCGACGAGTCCACCCCGCCCGAGACCGCGCAGAGCACGCGCCCGGCGCCGACCCTGGCCCGGATCCGCTCGGACTGGTCGTGGATGAACGACTTCATCGTCCAGTCGGCCCGGCAGTGCGCGACCTTGAACAGGAAGTTCGCGAGGAGCCGGCTTCCAACGTCGGTGTGGCTGACCTCCGGGTGGAACTGGACCCCATAGATGCCGCGCCGCTCGTCGGCGATGGCGGCGTGGGGGATCGAGTCGGTCCGGCCGACGGTCGCGAACCCACGCGGCAGGCGGGTGATGTGGTCGCCGTGGCTCATCCAGACCCGGGACCGGCGCGGTACGCCGGCGAGCAGGCGCGACCGGCCGCGGACCAAGAGCGTCGCGTCGCCGTACTCGCGGCTGACCCCACCCCGGACCCGGCCGCCGAGCAGGAGCGCGATCGCCTGCATCCCGTAGCAGATGCCGAGCACCGGGATGCCGAGCTCGAAGATCCCCGGGTCCGGCAGCGGCGCGCCCGGGACCCGCACCGACGCCGGGCCGCCCGACAGGATGAGCGCGCTCGCGCCCCGGGCCCGGATGTCCCCGGCCGAGATGCCCGGCATCACGATTTCCGAGAAGACCCCCTGCTCGCGGACCCGGCGGGCGATAAGCTGGTTGTACTGCGAGCCGAAGTCGAGGACGAGAACCCGGTCCACTAGTCCGAAACCGAACCAAGCAGCGTGTCGTAGGCCAGCGCCTGGCTCGCCGCCGAGGCCCGGCCGTAGAGAAGGACCGCCTGCCGGTAGAGGTCCCGGCCGCCCTTGCTCGGTCTGGCCTTGCGCCACATCTCGACCGTCCGCTTAAAGGTGATGAGCTCGTCCTCGACCAGCGCGAGGTGGGCCCGGACCGACCCCCGACTGAGCAGGCCGGCCCGGTCGAGCCGGTCGCGCAGGGAATCGGCGGTCTCCTTGAGTGAGTCGACCCTCGCCTCAAAAACCGCGATCGAGTCGAGACTGACCTCGTAGTTGAGGAACTCAACCTGGTACTTCCGCCCCTCGATGAAGGCGTGGAGCAGGTAGCCCAGCAGCCCGACCAGCACCAGCATTAACAGCCAGTAGAGCGTCTTCACGCCTCACCTCCTCCCGGCTAGTCCTCGTCCCCCCGCTCGTCCGGGGTCCGGAGCACCTCGCACATCCCGGAGACGCGGCCGTAGAGCAGGACGCACTCGCGATAGGCCAGGTCCTTATCGTGCGACGTCCGTGCGACCTGCCAGCGCTCGACCGCGGTCCGGAGCGACGCAATCTCTGCGCGCAGGCGCGCGAGCTGGAGCCGCGCGCGCGGCTGTTCGAGCAGGCCGAGCGCGTCGAGGTCCGCCTCGAGGATTTCCGCGACCCGGCCCAGGCTGTCGGCCCGGCGGGCGTAGGCCGCTACTGAGTCCTCGCTGACCTCGAAGGGCAGCAGGTCCGCCCGGTCCCGCGACTGCCGGACCACGATGTAGAGCAGCCCGGCCGAGAGCAGGATGAACGCGACCAGCAGAAGTTTGTACAGACCGCTCACGATACCTCCTTTGTACTGACAATGCTGACCATTCGCCCGGACACGACGATGACCCGGGCCGGCGGGTGCGGGCCGAGGGCCTGAACGACTGCTGGGTCGGCGAGCGCGAGCGCGCGGACCTCGTCGTCCGGCGCGCCGCGCGGGACGACAAGCCGGGCGCGGAGCCTGCCGTCGACCTGAACCGGGACCGTGACCGTGTCGAACCGCAGCCAAGCCGGGTCCGGCTGCGGGTACCGCTCGTCGAAGAGCGAGCCGGCGTCCGGCATCCCGCGGTGCAGGAATTCCTCGGCCAGGTGCGGCGCGAACGGGGCGAGCAGGAACACCAGCCGGCCGAGCGCGAAGCCGAAGACCGGCGAGTTCTTGTCCGCGAAGCCGTAGAGGTGGTTGAGGAGCTCCATCTGCGCCGCAATGGCGGTGTTGTACTGGAACGCCTCGATGTCGTCCATCACCTTCCGGTGAGTCTGGTTGAGCCGGATGTAGAGCTCCCTGTCCGCGGCGGTGAACCGGGCCGGGTCGGGCGGCTCCTCGCTCATCCGGCCGCCGTGCTCGTCGTAGAGCCGCCAGAGCCGGTTCAGGAACCGCACCACGCCGGTGACGAGGTCGTCGGTCCAGTCCATCGCCTTGTCTGGCGGCGCGGCGAACAGCACCGCCAGCCGCGCGGCGTCCGCCCCGTACTCGGCGGTGAACGGCCCGACCCAGACCCCGATGTTCTTCGAACTCGACATCGTGACTCCGTTGAGCGAGACCATCCCCTGGGTGTGTAGCACCCGGCACGGCTCGCGGAACGACACCAGCCCGAGGTCGGCCATCACCTTGGTGAAGAAACGGAAGAATATCAGGTGCCCGGTGGCGTGCTCGATGCCGCCGATGTACTCGTCGATCGGCAACCAGGCATCGGCCGCGGCGCGGCCGAACGGCTCCCGGTCGTTGTGCGGGTCGGCATAGCGGACCATGTACCACGACGAGTTGACGAAAGTGTCCATCGTATCGGGGTCGCGGTGGGCCGGGCCGCCGCACGCCGGGCAGGTGGTCTCGTGGAATTCCCTGACCGACGCCAGCACCGATGTGCCCCTCGGCTTGAAGTCGGTGACGCCCTCGGGCAGCAACACCGGCAGGGCCTGCTCCGGCACCGGCACGATGCCGCACCGCTCGCAGTGGATCATCGGGATCGGCGCGCCCCAGTAGCGCTGGCGCGAGACCAGCCAGTCCTTGAGCCGGTACTGGACCGTGCGCCGGCCGAAGCCCTGTGCCTCGACCCAGTCCATCACCTTCTCGATGCCCGCGCGGCCGGCCTCGCCCTTGCCCGCGACCGTGCCGTCGAACGGGCCCGAGCCGGTCATCACCCCGTCCCCGGTCCACGCCGCCTCCAGCGTCTCGGGCCGGAGCACCGGCGGCTCGGCCGCCGGAAGCCGGCGGCTCGGCCGCCGGGAAGCGCAGGACGAGTCCTCTCCCTCTTCCTCCGCGCCTGCGGCGCGGCTTCCCGGCGTCCGACGCCGGGGCTGGATGACGACCTTGACCGGCACGCCGTACTTCCGCGCGAACTCGAAGTCGCGCTGGTCGTGGCCGGGTACCGCCATTATCATCCCGGTCCCGTACGACGCCAGCACGAAGTCGGCGAGGTAGATCGGCACGCGCTCGCCGTTCACCGGGTTCACCGCGTGCCGGCCGGTGAAGAAGCCTTCCTTGTCCAGCCCCTCGGCGACCCGGTCGACCTCCGGCCTGAGCAGAACCCGACGGATGAACTCGCGGCCCTCGGCCTCGCGCCCGGTCCCGCGGAGCAACTCCTCGGCGAGCGGCGCGTCCGGCGCCAGGGCCAGGAACGTCACGCCCCAGAGTGTGTCCGGCCGGGTCGTGAACACCGGCAGTTTCGTCGGCGGCTCTTCGCCGCCCGGGCAGGAAAGCAGACTTTCATGCTCCATGCCGCTGGCGCGGCTTCCCCGCGCGGCGCGCGGGGCGTCGAGCGTGAAGACGACCTCGATGCCCTCGGACCGGCCGATCCAGTTCCGCTGCATCGTTCGGACGCTGTCCGGCCAGCCGTCGAGCCCGTCGATGCCGTCGAGCAGCTCCTGGGCGTAGTCGGTGATGCGCAGGAACCACTGCGTCATCTTCCGCTTCTCGATCAGCGCGTGGCAGGTCCCCCGGTAGCAGTGGCCATCGACGACCTGCTCGTTGGCGAGCACGGTCCGACAGCCCGGGCACCAGTTGAGCAGGGCCTCCTTGCGGTAGGCGAGCCCGCGCTTGTAGAACTGCAGGAACAGCCACTGGTCCCAGCGGTAGTACTCGGGCAGGCAGGTGTTGATTTCGCGGTCCCAGTCGTAGGCGATGCCCATCAGGTCGAGGTTGCGTTTGCACAGCTCGATCGAGGCGAAGGTCCAGTCGCGCGGGTGGTTGCCGTGGGCGATCGCGGCGTTCTCAGCCGGCAGGCCGAACGCGTCCCAGCCGAACGGGTGGAGAACGTCGCAGCCGAGCATCTTCCGGTATCGGCCGATGACGTCGCCGATCGTGTAGTTGCGGGCGTGGCCGACGTGCAGGTCGCCCGACGGGTAGGCGAACATCTCGAGGACGTAGTACTTCCGCTCCGGCCGCTCGGGGGTGTGGAACGTCCCCCGCTCGCGCCAGAAGTCCTGCCAGCGCTGCTCGAGCGCACGGGCCCCGTACACCGGTGCGGCCGGTGGCTGCCGGCCGGCGGTCGAATCAGCCATCTTGACTCCTCCTCGTCCGTCCCGGCACAATGCACAGCTCCGCCCCCGGGCCGGGCGGCGCAAACGCGAACGCGTCGCAGTAGCCAGCGTCGCGCCGGCAGGCGGCGCAGGTGGTCAGCGCTTCAATCCGCGCCAGCGTCTCGGGCCGGCCGCTGACGCTGTCCCGGTTCAGCCGGTAGAGCGCCTGGAGCACCCGGTTCAGCTCGGCCAGGCTCGGCCAGTGACGGGAATGGTCGCGTACCCTCCAGCGCAGGTTCGGCGCGAGCGCGCCGGCCCGCTCGGCCGCGAGGTCGACCAGCGCGTTCGTCAGCCACGCGACGACCCCGCCGGCAATCTCGCGCGGGTTGCTCCAGGCCTCGAGCCGGCGCAGGACCTCGAGCGCGCCGGCCGCGTCCCGCCGCAGGAACCGGCCGACGTACTCGGCCAGCGTGAATTCACGCGATGCGCCGGCCAGCGACCTCACCTCGGCCGGCCCCAGCTTCGTGCCGGTCGGGTGCGCGGCCGCCAGCTTGTCGACCTCGGACCTGACGATCGCCGCGTCCGCGCCGACGACCTCGACCAGCAGGCGTGCCGCCCCGGGCTCGAGTTCGAGCCCGCGCTCGCGCGCCCAGGCCCGGGCAAACCCGGCCAGCGACTCGGCGTCGGGCTGTTCCACCGGTACGATTGCCCCCGCCAGCCCGAGGCTTCCGGCGAGCCGGGCAAACTCCCGCTTCGGTGTCCCGGTCAGCACCACGCAGGCCGAGTCGGGCACGGCCGCGAGCGCGGCCAGCATCCGCTCGACCCCGTGTGCGCCGAGCTGGCGCGCATAGGCCGGACCCCTCGAACCCGGACGGGTGATGCCCTTGACGACCACCATCCGGCGCGGTGAACCGGCCGGCATCTGCCGGATTGCCTGCTCGAACGCCTCGGGCGAAACCTCGTCGGCCAGCCACGACTCGTAGTCGAAGGCCTCGAAGTCCGGGTCGACGACCTTAGCCCTGAGCCGGGCGATTATCTCGTCCACGAGCAGGGTGTTGTCGCCGACGAGCAGCCAGGCCGTGCCGATCCGGCCGGCCTCGATCTCGGCGAAGACGTTGCGGCCCGCGGCCGCCCGCGAACGTACCATTCGTCAAGAATACCGGGACACGGGGAGAGAGTCAACGCACCGCCCCGGCCTGGCGCCGTTATCGCCCGCTGGGAGTCTAACCTGTATGGTGATGGCCGTCGTGACGCCGCTGGCCGCCCTGCTCGTGCTCGGCTTATCCTGCGTGGCCGGGCCGGGCGGACCAGGGCAGGCTGACGTCGCGAGACAGGAGGTGTCAATGGAGCTCGAGAAGGCGACTTTCGCGGCCGGCTGCTTCTGGGGAGTCCAGGCCGCGTTCGATAAGGTCGATGGCGTGGTCCGGACCACCGTCGGCTACACCGGCGGTCAGGCCGACAATCCGGACTACCGGCAGGTCTGCACTGGCGAGACCGGTCACGCCGAGGCCGTGCTCATCGATTTCGACCCGGCCCGGGTCGGCTACGAGCGGCTCCTCGAAGTCTTCTGGTCAATCCACGACCCGACGACGCGCAACCGCCAGGGCCCGGACGTCGGCTCGCAGTACCGCTCAGCAATCTACAGCCACTCAGAGGCCCAGCGGCAGGCGGCGCTCGAGTCCCTCCGCCGCGTTGAAGAGTCGGGCCGTTTCCGCCGGCCGGTCGTCACCGAAGTCGCATCGGCTGCGCCGTTCTGGCCCGCCGAGGAGTATCACCAGAAGTACTTTGCCAAGCGTGGCGGCGGCGCCTGCCACACGCCCTGACCTGGCCGGGGCAGGCTCGCGCCTGCCCCGCCGTGTGCCTGCCCGCGCCTAGCGCGCGAGGATGAGCTTCTGCGTCGTCCGGGTATCCCCGGCCGCGAACCGGCAGAAATAGACGCCGTTCGCCAGCTCCCGGCCCGCGTCGTCTTCGCCCCGCCAGTCCGCCGCGTACCGGCCCGCCGGCCGCTCACCGGCCACCAGCACCCGCACCTGCCGGCCGCACAGGTCGTGCACCGTTAGCCGCACCGGCCCCCCTGTCCCGAGCGCGTATCGCACCACTGTCCCGGCCCGGAACGGGTTGGGCGCGATTGCCTCGAGCCGGGTCTCAAGCCCCCGGGACAGGGCCGGCCCCTCCCGGTCGAGGATGCCGACCTCCGCGTCCGCCTGCCAGAAGCCGATGAACGCCAGGTACTGCGCCCCGGCCAAGCGTCCGGCCGCGGTCTGGCCCGCGGTCGCGCCGACCCGGTACGCCGTCCCGCTCATCCCGCC
>JAWOHE010000079.1:0-25762 GCA_046485285.1 bacterium | reverse complement strand
TCGCCGTTGTCCTGCAACGGGTAGATCGCGATTGACGGCTGGCCGGGAACCCGGCTGCCGTCTCCGGCCCAGACCGGTTCCACCGACTGCTCGCCGGTCAGACACCAGATGGTGTCGTCGCATCTGAACGCGACCCACGCGTTGCCGTCCGGGTCGGCCGCGACCGCGGACAGGTCGCCGGCCCCGGCCGTAAAGGGCCACAGCTCACCCTGGCGCAGGGCCGGGCCGTAGAGAACGCTGGCGCCTGAGCGCGCCGAGTAGACCATGTTGGCGTTGGGGTCCGGCACCAGCCGACGGCCCGAGCCGTCGAAGGCAGATGGCGGAAGGACCTGGTACAGAGGCGGCACGGTTCTGACGCGCGTCGTGTTCCAGTAGGCGTCCGCGCTGGACCGCCCAGCGTAACCACCCGTGTCTGTCCAGACACAAGACAACCTAAAGGAGTCGGTTTCCATTTCCATGAAGCGAACAACGCCGGGATTGGCATCGGGGCCGCAGTGGCTGCGCAGGTTCCCGCTATCACCATGGCTCAGCCACCGCTCAGCCAAGGGGGGGTAGGTGGGCTTGGTTGCGCTATTTGTCGCAGAGAACCGGAAGTGCGAGGCCGAAACCCAGTATCGGTCCAAGTGCCGCAGTACGGAGCTGAAAACCGCGTACTTGCGGGGAGCACTCGTGCCGTTCACAAGCGCCACTGAAGGCCGCGAGTAGTTGCCGTATGTGTAACTGGCGAGCTGGATCCCAGACGAACCCGGGTCGCCCCATGAGTTCCAGTTGTCATCCCGCCCCTTATGAGTGTTCCACGCGGTAAAAACCTTGCCGGCTGCGGGCCCAGTAGACCGGACCCAGCCCAGAACGACCTCGTCTTGGTCGGCGGCCATGCAGGGGTGTTTGGCACTCACCCAGTACTTGCTGTTTGGCCAAGACATACCATAGTCTTCGGAGCCGTAGAAGTGCACGAAGTCAATGCCGCCGCTCCGTGAGTGGAAGACAACGTGCACAAGCTCCTTGTACTCTGGGTCGGTGCCCGAACCGGGGGTCACAACGCCAATCTGATCCGCATCCTCGCACTCCGCGACGAGGTACGGCGAAGACCAGGTGCCCCCCCCATTGCTGGACCGCACGACATACACACCCTTCTGCGAGCCCTGTGGCTGGGCCCTGAATGCCAAGTACACGTAACGCTCGTTGGGTTGCGCAGTCCGCCAAGCGTCGATGGCCATGTCCGAGCAGTCCACATTGGGGAAGGAGTCCACCGACCAACGCAGTGTATCTGTCCAGCTAGCCCTTATCGTGTTGCTGGCGTGAATGACCTGATTGCTGGTAGTGTCATACCACGCGCAGTGCACGCGGTCGGCGGTATCCGATGGGCTGATTCCCCGGCCAGTGAGTGCGGTGGCGGCTCCGACGCCCCCGACCCGGCTAGGCCAAGGGCTCCGTACCACTGGCATGATGCACTGGTTGCCCGAATCCGCCCTGTACCAGACTCTGCCCAGTTCATCCGTGAAAACGAAGCTGGTCCAAGGGCGATTGACGTCCCGTGCATACCGTGAGACAGCTGTCGGCTTGGCACCTGAGTTTGCGGTCAGCTTGGCATGCGTGTTGCTGGACCACACCGCGCTCGGACGCTGCCAAACCCAGTCAGAGTATCCCTGTGCAGTGACTGTCGCGCTACTCACGAGTAGTAGCGCCACGGCACAGGTCAGGGCTAGCGCGTGCCTTTGGTGTGGAAGTGACCGGTACGCGGTCTCGGGGGGGGGGGCAGGATTCTCGCTCTGCACGGACGTTGCATCTGATTCCTCCTGGCATGGCTTCTCTCTGCCATGCAGGCACGGTGAACCCCATCGTGCCGTTTGCTGACCTCGGTCCGACAGGTCGCATACCCGTTTCTCCAACCTGCTTCGGGAGAAGCCTAGTCCCCTGCCCCCCTCTGTCAAGGGCGAATTGACGACCGGCTGCCGCCAGTGACTCTCTCCCCCCGCCCTCGGACGACTCGAGAGAGAAGCCAGCCTACTCGACCAGCACCAGCCGGCTGGATTCGCCGGTATCCTGCCTGCGGACGAAGTACACCCCGGGCGCGAGATGCCGGACGTCGTTCTCACCCTTCTCAAGCCTTGCCACCGCCCGGCCGCTGACGTCAAGCAGCAGACCGGCAGCCTCGACGCGCAGACGACCCGCGGTGACCGAGGCCCGGCCGCGCCGGGCCGTTGCTGGCCCGGCGCGTCGTGATTGCTGTTGCCGGCTAGTCCGCGGTCCTGATCCGGTACGGGAAGAGCCAGCCGTTGAAGTCGTACGGCCCTTCCTCGCTGTAGATGGTGTTCCGCGCCATCAGGTCGAAGATGCCGAACCGGAACGAAGGGACGATTTGGGCATGCCAGGTGCCGGTGAAGACCCCGTTGCCCTGGTCCGCGAACGGCACCCGGACGTAGAATGGCCAGGCGAGGACGAAGGTGTGCAGGAACGCCTTGCCCGCGGTCGCGTTGGTGTATAGCGTCAGCGTGACCTGCTCGCCAGGCGTGAACCAGAACAGGCTGTCGACAAGGTAGAAGTTGCTGAGCGGGTCGCGGATGAGTGTCGAACGGAGCGAGCTCGTGATGCCGAGGCTGTCGATGCGGACCGAGTTGTCCGGGTCCGAGACGCCGGTCGCGAGCGAGATGCTGCGCAGGCGCCAACCGCGGTCGGCGTCGGAGTCCCGGCCGGTCCGGATGAAGACCCCGCGCAGGCGGGTCCGCTCCTTGAGCTGTTTCGTCCAGAGCGCGAGCGAGTCGCCGGGCAGGTTGGCGAGCACGTAGAAACTGCCGTAGTTGTGCTGGAACCAGTCGACCCAGGCCGAGTCATCCGATATCGCGACTTCGACCGTCGGCGTGCTGTCGTGGGTCTGTGGCCCGCGCCACCAGAACACCGCGGTGTCGCCGTCGGTGAGGTAGCCGCTGCCGGTGGTCGAGTCGTGGCTGGTGCTGGTCTTGAAGTGAACCGTGTCCCTTTCGACCAGCGCCCGGACCGCGGCCCGGTCGGCCTCAACGTCCCGCCGGCCGCAGGAAGCGACCAGGACGAGGCAGGCCGCGAGCGCGAACGCGAACGATTTCCTGCTCCTCATTGCTGCTCCTTTGGTTGACTCTACCGCCATCCGGTCAACGCTACCGGAACTCCGCCCGGCTGTCAATACCCGGCCCGGCCGGACCGACGATGAGCTTGGCGACGCCGGCCCGGTCCCCGGCCCGCACGAAGTACGCTCCCGCGGCCAGACCCCGGGTGTCGAGCCGGGCGGTCCCATCCGCGTCGAGCCGGGCGTCAAGCACCTGCCGGCCGGAGCGGTCAAAGACCCGGACCGCCGTCCCACCCGCGCCCCGGAGCCTCGCGACCGCCGGCGCGCCCGGCCGAACCGGGTTGGGCCGGACCTCGAGTACCCCGGGCTGGCGCGCAGGCCGGCCGCCGGCGAGGCTGACGGTCGTGTCGCCGATCGCGAACGACCTCGGGGTGATGGCAATCACCGTGTCGGTCGGGTCCGTCACCGTGTAGCGAATCCGGCAGTCCGGCGAGAGGACCGAGTCCGGCACCGCCCACTGCCAGCGGCCGTTGTTGCGCAGGTCGTCGGCAAGTGGCGACCACGGCCCGTCCGGGCCGGTGGTCGACAGCTCGAGCCGGACCCGGGACGCGGCCGGCTGGGGCGCCGCGCTCCACCAGTCGACGAACCGGATGGTCCGGTTCGGGAGCTTCTCCCTGCCGCGCGGGAAGACCGGGAACACCGTCAGGCCGGTGACCGAGGTGGTCTCCCTGAACGCGTGGGCGACGTTGATGTCGCTCGGCCAACTGCCCTCGCGCGACCAGTAGACGATGTCGGGCCGGCCGTTGTGGTCGAAGTCCGCGCCGGTGCGCAGGGCGGCATAGGTGCCCGCGCCGGCGGTGTTGAAGCCGCCCGCATCGGCCCAGTTGCCGGTCCCGTCGCCGAGCCAGACCCGGGTCTTGCCCCGGCCGAACGCGAGCAGGTCGACGAAACCGTCCGCGTTCATGTCGCAGAGCCGGGTGGCCTGGAACGAGTCCGCCTGGGGCAGGCTGCCCGAGAAGCCGGTCCAGCACTGCTGGTCTTCGTCCCAGGTCCAGACCTCGACCCCGCCGGTCGAGTTGGCGAACGCGACGTCACAGCCCCCGTTGTTGTTGACGTCGCCCGGCGACAGCCCGCGCAGGCCGCCGGTCGAGCCCGGCAGGCCGGTGTTCGCCGGCGTGAAGTCCCCGGCGCCGTCGCCGAACCAGATACTGCCGGTACCGTGCGCGGCGATGATATCGAGGTTGCCGTCGTTGTTGACGTCGCGGAAGTAGAACTCCATGTTGCTGTTGCCGCCGGAGAACCCGAAGGTCCGGCGCCACGCGCCGTTGCCGAGGTTCCGGTAGACGTGGATGCCGTCGTCCGCGCCGAACGATATCGAGCCGATGTCGAGCAGGCCGTCGTTGTCGAAGTCGCCGAAGTCGGTCGCGTGCATCCCCCAGTCCTGCCCCTCCCGGGCAAGGCTGTCGCCCCAGGCGGTCCAGCTCCGGCCGGTGCCGTCACCGAGCGCGACCTCGATGAGCCGGTCGCCGAGCGGGTTCGCGGTGTAGTTGTGGTGCATCGCGTAGCCGACGTCCCAGTAGCCGTCATTGTTGACGTCGCCGACCGCGATGCCGCCGTAGCCGAAGGTGTCACTCGGCAGGTGGACGGACCAGCTTCCGGCCCCGTCGCCGAACCAGACCATCACCCCGCGCTGCTGGGTGTTGATGAACGGGCTGCCGTGGTCGCCGATCGACAGGATGTCGACGTGGCCGTCGTTGTTGATGTCGGCCAGTTCGAGCTCGGTCCGGCCGCCGTCCAGCCTCGGGTTGCCCTGGAACCCGGTCGAGGACTCGACATAGCCGAGCTGGGCACGGGCCGCGGCCGCGACGAGCCCGAGCGCGAGAAACAGCCTCGCAACCTTCATTGCGCACCTCCGGTGTCTTCCGCGAACCCGAATGCCGCCCAGACCGGCGCGTGGTCCGAGCGCGGGTAGCCGATGACCCGCGCCCCCGCCTGCCACCGGCCCGAGCGGTCGATCAACTGAGTCTCGATGCCGGCCGCGACCAGGCGGCGGTCGAGTTCCTTGCTGACGAGGATGTGGTCGAGCTGGGCCTCCTGCCCCCGGCCGAAGTAGGAGACCCGCAGTTCCGGCGCGATGCGTTCCGCCGCCTCGAACAACTCGCCGGCGACCGGGGACGGGCCCTCGATGACCGCGTGAACCCGGCCCAGGACCAGTTGCACGACCTCCGAGCCCGGCCCGTCATTGAAGTCGCCCAGTACCGCGAAGTGGTCCGCCGCCGGCCGGGCCATCGCCTCATCGAGCCGGCAGCGCAGGCCGGCCGCCTCGTATATGCGCCCGGCGGTCGCCAGCGCCATCCCGAGCACCTCGCGCCGCCGGGGCGATTCGGTCTCGGGAACGTTCTCGACCTCCGGCCGACCGGACTTGAGGTGCACCGCGGCCGCGAGCAGCGTCGAGCCGTCCGGCAGGCGGACCCGGAGCCAGGGTATCGCCCGCCGGAACCCGAGCCGGACAAGCCGGCCGGGCTCGCCGGGCAGGGCGGCCGGGAAGTCGTGCCACTGGCCCCGGTCGAGCACCGGCAGGCGGGTGAACAGCCCGACCTGGAGCTGGCGCCGGTCCGGGGTGAGGTCGGACAGCAACGCTTCCGGGTAGTCACCGGCCGCCCGGACCAGCTCGCCGAACGAGGCCTCCTCGCGTACCTCGGCGACCGCGACCAGGTCGGCATTGACGGATCGGAGCGCGCCGGCGAGAAACTCGAGCTTCTGCTCGTAGACTCCGCCCGGGTTGTCCTCCCGTCCGAGGTTCTGGAGGTTGTAGGCGGCGAGCCTGGTCTCGGCCGGCCGCCCGACCGCGTCAGTCATCGCCGATACTCTGCCCGGCCGCGCCCGGATGTCAAGCCCGGCCCCCGGCGCGGAGGAGACCGAGGACCAAAGACCGGGGACCGGTCTCCCGTCTCCCGTCTTCTCCCCCGCCCCGGCGGCTTGCCGGCGGCCAGGGGCCCCGGCGCTCCGCGCCGGGAGTCCGTTCCGGAATCCTGATGAAGGTCTCGTTCTCCCCGCGCCGCAGGCGCGGCTTGCCGGCGGCCAGGGGCCGCCGGCTTGACAGAGCGCGGAATCCGCCTATCCTTCTCCAGCCTATGATGAAGAGAACTCACGGTCCCCGCACCGGCCGGCCCCGCCGCCGCTTCGGCACCC
This sequence comes from bacterium, assembly GCA_046485285.1. Classification (GTDB taxonomy): domain Bacteria; phylum Hydrothermota; class Tepidihabitantia; order Tepidihabitantales; family Tepidihabitantaceae; genus DSBX01. The sequence goes on along the minus strand of JAWOHE010000079.1, from coordinate 19,530 downwards.
GGCGCAAAGTGTGCTATTTCTGCGAGAACTCGGTCGGTTACATCGACTACAAGGACCCGCACCTGCGCAACTTCCTGACCGACCGCGGCAAGGTCGTCCCGTCCAAGCTGTCCGGCGTCTGCACCCGGCACCAGCGTGCGCTGACCCTCGCCATCAAGACCGCCCGCAGTCTCGCCCTGCTGCCTTTCTCCGCCTGATGAAGGTCATTCTCACCCGGAGCATCGACCGCGTCGGCGCGAGCGGCCAGGTCGTCAACGTCAAGGACGGCTACGCGCGCAACTACCTGCTTCCCCGCAACCTCGCCCTGCCCGCGACGCCGGCGAACCTCGGCCGGCTCGACAGCATCAAGAGCCAGTTCGCCGCGCGCGAGGACAAGGTCCGCGGGCGGCTGACCGACCTCGCCGGCCGGCTCGCGCTGGCCTCGGTCAAGACCTCGCTCCGGATGGGCGAGGAAGGCGCCTTCGGCGCGGTCACCAACGCCGACATCGCCGCCCTGCTCGCGAAAGAGGGCTTCGAGATCGACAAGCACTCGATCGTCCTCGCCGACCCGATCAAGACGCCCGGCGTCCACGAGGTGCCGGTCAAGCTCGGCCACGAGGTCACCGCGACGGTCAAGGTCTGGGTTGCCGAAGAGCAGGCATGATCGAAGTCCGTGTTGACGGACTCCTGGTAGACAACACCAACAACTCGCCGGTTGTTCTCCTCCGCGAAAACGGCGCCGACCGCGTCCTGCCGATCTACATCGGGCCGTTCGAGGCGTCGGCAATCGCCTACGCCCTCCAGCGCACCGACTTTCCCCGGCCGATGACGCTCGACCTGATGCGGCTCGTCACCGAGAGTCTCGGCGGCACGATCCGCCGGGTCATCGTCAGCCGGCTCGAGCAGGACACCTTCTTCGCCCAGGTCGTCATCGACGGCCCGGCCGGGGTCGTCTCGGTCGACGCCCGGCCGTCGGACTCGATCGGTCTCGCCCTCCGCGCCGACGTGCCGATCTTCGTCGCCGAGGAGGTCATGGAGCGTGCCGGTCACGTCATCCGGGCCGAGGACGAAGGCCGGCTCGACGAACTCCGGAGCCGCCTGCGCGAGATCGAGCCCGAGGACTTCGGTAACTACCGGATGTAGCCGTGGCCGCCCCGGGCATCGCCGAGCTCCTCGCCGGCATCGACCGGCTCGAGACCCGGGTAGAGCTCGAGGCCCGGCTGGCCGAGTCGCGGCGCAGCGGCCGCCCGCTCCGGGTCAAACTCGGCATCGACGCCACCGGCCCGGACATCCACCTCGGCTTCGCGGTGCCGCTGCGCAAGCTCCGCCGGTTCCAGGACGCCGGCCACCTCGCTGTGCTCATCGTCGGCGACTTCACCGCCCGCATCGGCGACCCGTCCGGCCGGTCCCGGACCCGGCCCCAGCTCAGCGACGAGGAGATCCGGCTCAACATGGCGCGCTACCGCGAGCAGGCCTTCCGCATCCTCGACCCGGACCGCTGCGAGTTCTGCTATAACTCCGAGTGGTCCGACCCGCTGCGCGCCGCCGAGGTCATCGCCATCGCCGCCCGCTACACCGTCGCCCGGATCCTCGAGCGCGAGGACTTCCGCAAGCGACTCGACGCCGGCGCGCCGGTACACGCCCACGAACTGCTCTACCCGCTGTTCCAGGGCTACGACTCGGTGATGGTCAGGGCCGACGTCGAGCTCGGCGGCGCGGACCAGTACTGGAACCTGCTCGTCGGGCGGGAGCTCCAGCGCGAATTCGGCCAGGAACCACAGGTCGTGATGACGGTCCCGCTGCTCGTCGGGCTCGACGGCGTCCAGAAGATGTCGAAATCCTACGGCAACTACGTCGCCATCACCGACCCGCCCGGCGAGATGTTCGGCAAGCTGATGTCGATCGCCGACACGATGATCCTCGACTACTTCCGACTCTGCACCGACCGTGGCGAGGCGGAGGTGAAGGCGGTCGAAGCCCGACTCAATGCCGGCGAGAATCCCCGGGACGTCAAGGTCGAGCTGGCCCGGGACGTCATCGCGATCTACCACTCGGCCACGGCGGCCCGGGCGGCAGCCGAGGAGTTCGACCGGGTCTTCCGGGACAAACAGCTCCCCGGCGAGATGGCCGAGTTCAGGGTCCCGGCCGCGGGGATCAACATCATCGAACTCGTCGCGGGCGCCGGGCTCCTGCCGTCGAAGAGCGAAGCGCGGCGCAAGCTCGCCGAGGGCGCGGTCTACCTCGGCGGCGAGCGGGTCGGCGACCCCGGCCTTGTCGTCACGGTCGGCGCGAAGCCGGTCGTGCTCAAGGTCGGCAAGCGCAGGTTCCTCCGCCTCGTCGGCGAGTGACCCCCGGCGCGGCGGAGACCGAGGACCGAAGACCGGGGACCGGTTTCCCGTCTCCCGTCTTCTCCCCCGCCCCGGCGCGGAGCGCCGAGCTTGACGACCCGGCCCGCTCCTCTAGAATCGGTGAAAGGAGAATGAATGGACACTGACCGCAAGCCCGCCCCGCAGGGTCAACCGGTCCAGGTCGAGATCGGCGAAAAGGAATCCGAGGGCATCTATTCGAACTTCGTCCTCATCGCCCATTCGCCGTCGGAGTTCATCATCGACTTCGCGCGGATGCTGCCCGGCCTGTCCAAGGCCAAGGTCTTCGCCCGCATCGTGATGACACCCCAGCACGCCCGGATGCTCCACAATGCGCTCAAGGACAACCTCGCCAAGTTCGAGGAACGGTTCGGCAAGATCAACATCCAGGGCCGGGACGACGCCGCTCGCACCCTTGGCTTCTAGACCGGCGGCCGGCGCCCGCCTGCTTGGGCGCGGGCAGGCCCGCCTGCCCCGGCCGCTGCCCGGCGAGGAACGACTTCGGCTCCTCGGCCGGGTCGCCCGCTCCGCGGGCGCGCGCTCGTTCCTGGTCGGCGGCCCGGTCCGCGACATCCTGCTCGGCCGCTCGAGCCCGGACTCGGACCTCGCGGTCGAGGGCGACATCCGGCGGGTCGGTGACGCGCTCGCCACGCGGCTCGGCGGCCGGTTCCTGTCTCACGCCCGGTTCCTGACCGGGACCCTGCTCCTGCCCGACGGCGGCCGCATCGACGTCGCTCGCTGCCGCACCGAGCGCTACCAGCGGCCCGCCGTCCTGCCCGCGGTACTGCCCGCGCCGGTCGAAGCCGACCTCTCCCGGCGCGACTTCACCGTCAACGCGATGGCGGTCGAGCTGACGCCGGGCCGATTCGGCCGGCTCATCGACCCGCACTCCGGCCAGACCGACCTGGCCGGGCGGGTTATCCGGGTCCTGCACCCGGCCAGCTTCACCGACGACCCGACCCGCATCTTCCGCGCCATCCGGTTCGCGGTCCGCCTCGAGTTCGAGATCGAGGCCGGCACGCTCGGGCTGATGCGCGCCGCGGTCGCGGCCGGCCTGCCCGGCCTGCTCACGCCCGGGCGCGTCCTGCACGAACTGCGCTGCTTCTGCGCCGAGGAACACGCGCCGCGGATGTTCGAAGCCGCCCGGCGGGAAGGCCTGTTCGAGGCCTGCTTCGCCCGGCGGCCCCTGGCCGCCGGCAAGCCGCGCCTGTGGCGCGGGGAGAACGAGACCTTCATCAGGATTCCGGAACGGACTCCCGGCGCGGAGCGCCGGGGGCCCGGCCCGGGCTTCATCGCCGGGCTGGCCCGGCTCGGCCGCCGGACAAGGGAGCCGGAGCTCCTCTACGTCTACCTTCTCGCCGCCCTCCCCGACAACCCCCGGTTCCCGGTCACCCGCGGCCAGCGCGAGGCGGCCCGGGCCGTGCGCCGGGCGCCGGGCCTCGTCCGCCGGCTGGCCCGCGCGCGCCGCCCGAGCACGGTCTACCGCCTGCTCAGGCCGTTGCCGGTTCCGGCGCTCAAGGTCATCGCGGCGACCTCCAGCCCGGCGGCCGAGGACACCATCGGCACGTATCTTCACCAACTGGCCGACGTCGAGCCGCTCCTCGGCGGCCGGGACCTGTCCGCGCTCGGCCTCAGACCCGGCCCTGCCTTTCGCGCGACCATCGAACGACTCCGGCAGGCCCGGCTCGACGGCCGGGTCCGGACCCGGGAGGACGAACTCGCGCTGGCCCGCCGGCTTGTCCGGCGCCAGCAGGGCTGAGCGATGCTCACCGGCAACTGGTCGGAAATCCTCCGCGGCGTCGTCCTCTCGATGCCCGCCATCCTGTTTGGGCTGACGGTCCACGAACTCGCCCACGGCTGGGTCGCCTGGCGGCTCGGCGACCCCACCGCCAGGTCGATGGGCCGGCTCACGCTCAACCCGCTCAAGCACCTCGACCCGGTCGGCACGATCGCACTCATCCTGTTCCGGTTCGGCTGGGCCAAGCCGGTCATTATCGACCCGACCTACTTCCGCCACCCCACCCGGGACATGGCGCTGTCCGCGCTGGCCGGTCCGGCCGCGAACCTCGCGACTGCCGCGGTCGCCGGGCTCCTGCTCCGGCTGTCGTACCTTGCCGGCGTCGCCGGGTTCCCGGCCTTGCTCCTCCAGTACTTCGTGCTGTTCAACCTCATCCTCTGCTTCTTCAACCTGCTGCCGATTCCCCCGCTTGACGGCTCGCGACTCGTGTATTACTTTCTACCGCCCGACCTGGCGGCGAAGTATGCGCAACTCGAGCGGTACGGCTTCATGATTCTCATCGGCATCATCTTCCTCGGCCGGTTCACCGGCCTGTCGCTCTTCGGTCTCTACCTGTTCCCGCTGGTCCGGGTCTTCAGCCTCTTATTCGCCGGCCAGCCGGTGATCTAGCCGATGCCGCGCAAGACGACGAAAGCCGGCCCGGCCAGGAAGCCGCACCGCGCCTCGAAGTCCGGTCGACGCGCGGCCCGCGTCGTCGGAACCATCCTCGCCATCGTCCTGCTGGTTTTCGTTCTTGCCAGTCTCGTCACCTGGCTGGCGACCCCGGATGTGCCCTGCGACGACACCGTCGGGACGTGGGGACAGCTGCTGGGCAGCCGGGTCTTCACCGCCTTCGGCTGGCCGAGCTTCGCGTTCGCGCTCGCGGCCGGGGGTGCGCTCGCGCTCTCGCTCCTGCGCCACAAGCCCTGGCGACGGTTCGCGAGCCTCTGCATGCTGTCAGCAGGAGTGATGGTCGCCGCCTGCCTGCTCTCCTGGCAGACCGGCGCAACGCTACCCGCGGACAACTTCGGCGGCTGGCTGGGCGCGGCGCTTGCCGGCGCGCTCAGCGGCCTGCTCGGGCTCGGCGGCCACGTCGTCCCGGCCCTGCTGTTCATCTGGGGCCGGCAACTGTGGCTCAGGGAACCCCGGCCCAAATCGGGCCTCGCCGAATCCGGGCTCGCCCTGCTCGCCGGGCTGTTCCTGGTGCTTTTCATCGGCCAGTTCGCGCTCGACGCCCTCTGGCATCCCGGACCCGGGCTCGGCTACGCGCCCGCGGGCAACGCCGGCCGGATGCTGACCGGACTTCTGCACCGGCTCATCGGCGCGTACGGCACGCTGTTGCTCATCCTCGCCGGCCTGGCGGTCAGTATCATCCTGATCACCGACATCCGGCTCCACTTCCTCGGCGCGCTGTTCCGCCGCCTGCTCGCGGGACGCGCGGCGAGACCGGCCGCACCGGCCGTCAGTCAGCTCCCGGCGGCCCCGGGCGTCCCGGAACGGCAGGCATCGGACGAAACCGCCGCTCCGCCCGCCTCCGAAGACCAGGCGCCCCGGCCGCGGCCGCGCCCGGCGGCCCGCCCGCGCCGCCAGCCGCTTCGCGACTTCGACCTGTCGAAGTTCCAGCAGGCCTTCCTCGAACAGCTCGACCAGCCCGGACCGGAGGACCGCCGCTTCAAGGACCCGCGTGAGTCCGAACGCGAGGCCGCGCTCCTGCTCGAGAAACTGCGCGAGTTCGACATCGACGGCAGGATATCGGCGATCGAGTCCGGCCCGATGGTCACCCGGTTCGAACTCGAACCCGCGCCCGGCATCAAGATCCAGCGCATCGGCGCCCTCGCCGACGACCTCGCGCTCGCGCTCTCGGCCGAGCGCATCCGCATCCTGGCCCCGATCCCGGGCAAGAGCGCGGTCGGCATCGAAATCCCGAACAAGAACCGGCTCACCGTCCATCTCCGCGAAATCCTGACCTCCGAGGCCTTCACCGCCCAGCAGACCCCGCTCGGCTTCGCGCTCGGCACCGACATCACCGGCGAGCCGTGGTGCGCGGACATCACCAGGATGCCCCACATTCTCATCGCCGGCACCACCGGCTCGGGCAAGTCGGTCTGCATCAACTCGATCATCGCCTCGGTCATTTACCGCGCCTCCCACCGCCAGGTCCGCTTCCTCTGCATCGACCCCAAACAGCTCGAACTGCCGATCTACAACTCGATACCGCACCTCCTCAACCGCACGACCACCGACCCGCGTCAGGCGGTCGAGGAACTGGCCGAGGTCGTCAAGATAATGGAAGTCCGCTATGGCGAGTTCGCCAACCTCGGCGTCCGGGACATCGCCAGCTACAACCGGCGCGCCGCCGAGGAAGGCCTCGAACCCAAGCCCTACATCGTCGTCGTCATTGACGAGCTCGCCGACCTGATGCTGCGCGCGCCGACCGAGATCGAGGAACGGATAACCCGGCTCGCCCAGATGTCGCGCGCGGTCGGCATCCACCTCGTCCTGGCGACCCAGCGCCCGTCTGTCGACGTCATCACCGGGCTGATCAAGGCGAACTTCCCGTGCCGGGTTGCTTTCCAGGTCGCGTCGAAGACGGACTCCCGCACGATCCTGGACATGAACGGCGCCGAGGCCCTGCTCGGCCGGGGCGACATGCTCTTCCTGCCGCCGGGCAAGGGCGACCCGGTCCGCCTCCACGGCTCGTTCATCTCCGCCGACGCCGCCATCCGCATCGTCAACCTCTGGACCGTCGCCTGGCTCGCGGAGCGGCTGGCGGGCCGGGTCGAAGACCCCGAGGGGCTGGCCCGCCGGCTCGTCGAACGGGACGTCGTCGACATCTTCTATGACCCTGCCAAGCGCGGCATCCGTCGCAAGCGCGACGCGCTGATGGAGATCCTGCCCGAGGACGTTGCCGACGAACTCCTCGGCGAGGACTACTATGACCCCCTGCCCGAGGTCCGCTCGGGCGCGATCCAGGAACACGAACGGAGGGATCAGGGCGAGGCACGGGAGCTCGACGAGAAGTTCGAGGAGGCTGCTCGAATCGTCGTCCGCCACAAGGAGGCGTCGGTGTCGATGCTCCAGCGCCGCCTCGACGTCGGTTGGGCGCGCGCAGGCAGGATCATTGACCAACTCGAAGAATCGGGTATAGTTGGCGTCTATGCGGGGTCCAAGTCCAGAAAGGTCCTCGTCGAGAACGAGGACCAACTCAGGCAGTTGCTCGACGGCGTCCGCAGCGACCGGGGACAGGAACCCGACTCGCGTGACGCGGACGCCGGGCCGCCGGGCGCGGATTCCCCGGATTCCCCGGTTGACACAGGAGATGACGAACAGCAGTGATGATTGACAGGCCGACGGTACTGCAGTGGGTCCGGCGGGTAACCGAGGTGATCCCGGCACGGAACATGGACGAGCTGACGCGCTACATCAAGTCCAAACCCGAGGCGAAGCTTACCTACCCGAAACCGGAAATCAGGGCCGGCGACCACTGGTTTTCTGTCCGCCGCTATCACGATGCGGTCACCGGCGAGGATATCTTCGAGGTCTATGTTGGCTCAAAGGAATCCGGAGCCGAGTACATGGGCTACGACCGTATGGACCCGCGCTGGCTCGACGCCGAAGGCCGCGACGAGCGACGCTGGGAACTGACGCGGGCCTACATGCGGCCAAAATACCGCCAGCGGAACTACTCGCTGTTCATGGCCGAGATGGTCATGGCGCTCGCGAAGAAAAACCGGGCTCGTTCGGTCGTCGCCTACCCGCGCCATGTCGCGATGCTGATCACCCTGCTCAGCTACGGCTTCAGGACGATGAACGGTGACTACGACAACACTCTGTACCGCATCCTCGAGCAGGGCCGGAGCTGGTACGGTTCCAACATCCCCCAGCGCCGGCTGTACTACGCCCAGGAGTTTCGCCCGTTCATCCAGGACGGCAGCTTCATCATGGAGAAGCCGGTCGGCGGCGGGCTCTGGAACTTCCTGATGGGCCGGGTCTAGCCGGCCCCGAGCCGGTTCTCGGCCATCCGGCTCGCCCCCACCACCCCGGCATCGTCTCCCAGTCTGGCGAAGACAATTTCCAGCCGGCGACCGTCAAAGACCTGACTGCGTCTGTGCACCGTCCGCTGGATCGACTTGAGCAGTGGCTGGCCCAGACCGGCCACGCCTCCGCCGATGATCACCCGTTCAGGGTCGAGGAGTGCCACGACATTGACAACCCCGAGCCCGACATAGTGGCCTATCTCGGTCACCAGGTCGAGCGCCAACGGATCACGCTGTCGAGCCGCTTGGCCGACCTCACGGAGCGTCAGGCCGCGCAGTCGCGGGCCGCAGATATCGATGAGGAGTGACGGCTTCTCCGACCGCACGCCGTCAAACATCGGCAACTGGTCCTTGTGGACGGTCAGTTGCCGGACCTGGGCCTTCACCCGCTCGCGCGCCCGCCTGACAACGTAGTCGGCACCGACATAGCGCTCGAGACAGCCCCTCCCGCCGCAGCGGCAGGGCAACCCGTTGCCGAAGATCACGGTATGGCCGAGTTCGCCCGCGGCGCCGTTGTGGCCGACAGCCAGCCGGCCGTCGACTACCGCCCCGCCGCCGACCCCGGTCCCGAGCGTCACGCAGAACAGGTTCCTACAGCCTTCACCTGCACCGTAACGCCACTCACCCAGCGTCACCGCGTTCGCGTCGTTGGTCACGCTGACCTTGAACCCGGTGCGCTCTTCAAGCTCGCGCGCCACGTCGGTGCCATGCCAACCGGGCAGGTTCGGCGGCACGCGAACGACGCCGTAGCGGTGATCAACCAGCCCGGCGATGCCTACTCCCAGCCCGGCGATGGCCCGGCCCCGCGCAAGTCCCGCGACTGCCTCGGCCAGCCGGTCGAGTGCCTGGCGCGGTCCGGCCGACGCGTTGGTGGCCAGCCTCCGGCGCTCGACGACCTTGCCGGTCGAATCGACGACGCCGACCCTGATGTTGGTACCGCCGATGTCGACGCCGATGGCCAGCGCCATTGCGCTAGGCCCGGAAACGTCGGCGGTACAGCCGGGCAACGAGCTGCGCCCAGGCGGCCGAGGGAGAAACGCCGCGCCGGGCCATCATTGTCCGGGCCGTCGCCAGCACGGCCGCGAGCGATTCGCGCGCACTCGCGCCGCGCGCGAACCTGGGGATCGACCTGGGAGAAAGCCCCGGCTCGAACCAGTTGGCGAAGCTGCCGACCACCGTCCCCGTGTTCAGGAGGGTGCCGATCGCGGTCTTGGCGTGGTCGCCGACGAAACAGCCGACCTTGAGCCGGCCGGTATCGACATCGCGCCCGTCGATCCTCACCCGGACCGACCCGTAGGCGTTCTTGAGGTCGGAGTTGGTCGTCCCTGCGCCGAGGTTCACCCACTCGCCGACGAAGGCGTGCCCGATGAAGCCGTGGTGGTGCTTGTTGGAGCGCCCCTGGAACACGCTGGCCTCAATTTCTCCGCCAACCCGGCAGTCGGGACCAAGACTGCATCCCGGCCGGACCTTTGCGCCGTCAATGACCGTCCCCGGCCCCACCCAGCAAGGCCCCTCGACTAGACTCCCGGGGCGCACCGAGGCCCTGCGCTCGATCAGTACCGGGCCGGTTTCGGTCGAGATCACCGCACCGGGCCACACCCGTGCCCCGCGCGCGATCGCAAGTCGCCCGGGCGGACCGACCAGCTCGACGCCCCTCGGCAGCGTCGCACGCCTGGTCCCGGCCCGCGACTTCGGTCCCCCGCCTGCCGGACCGTGTCTTCGTCCCAGTTCCCTCTCCAACTCGCCGGCATTGAAGTCGACAACGTCCCACGGGTGGCGCACCACCCGCGCCTTCACCTGCTCCACGGCCAGCGTCGCGCTCAGCCCGGCGAGCGACGATATCCTGACAGCGCAGTCGGTGCAAACCCGGAACCCGACAACCTCATCCCCGGCCATCAGGACCGCCTCGCGCCCGAGCGGCGCGATGTGCTCGTCGAGGATGGCGCGGCCCGAGAAGAATAACCGGCCTCCCGCCGGCGGCCGGTTCACCGTGCAGTCGGGGTGCGCCTCGGCGCTCACCGCGGCAAGCTCGTCGCGCACCCAGAGGCTGCATACCTCGCGCGGGTACCGCCGGCGCAGCTTCTCAAGCAGGGTGAGCCGCCCGCAGCGCAGGTCGAAGACGGGCCTCAGGTCGCAAAGCGGGTCAAGGCCGGACCAGCCCTCGTCCTCGTAGACGTATATCACCCGGCAAGAATAACTCCTGCGGCAACCGGGTCAAGACCGCGCTCGCCCGACACTCCCTGTTGACAAGCTTCCCCATCCGCTTAACATTCGTCTGCAATGTGGCTGGTGCGATTTGTGTTTGGCGACCTGGTAATCAAGCTGACCGCCGTCATCATCGCGGCCTTCGTCTGGTTCGTCGCCGTGCTCGACCGCAGCTACGTCACGAGCTTCGTCGTCCCGATCGCGATCAGCCGGGTCGAGACGAAGAAGGTTGTCTCCGAGTTCCAGCCCGGGGCCGCCGAGGTCCGCATAGAGGGCCGCGGCCGCGATCTGCTCTTCTTCCGCCTGCGCCAGCCGCGCTTCCTGCTGACGGTGCCCGAGGGCCTGCCCGGGGCGAAGCAACTGCGCATCAACCCGGCCGACCTCGACATCCCGGCGAACCTGTCGGTCCGGGCCATCGTGCCCGAGTACGCCGAGTACCGGCTGAGCGAGGTCGGCAGCCGCCGGGTCGCCGTCGAGGTCCCGACGCGGGGCGAGCCGCCCCGGGGCTTTTCGGTTGACCGCATCGAGGCGCTTGACCGCGTCACCCTGTTCGGCCCGGAGGACGAGGTACGGCTGTTCGCCACCGTCAACACCGAGTCGCTCGACCTCGGCCGGGTCCGCCGCACCGACACCGTCCGGCTGAGGGTCCGGCCGCCCGAGGAGGACGGCTTCCGGACCGACCCGGAGAGCGTGCTGGTCGCGGTGGCGGTTGAGAAGGAGGAGGCGCGGATCTTCCTCGGCATCCCGGTCGGCGTCATCGCCCCGGAGGGTTATGACGTCGAGGTCCGGCCGCCGCAGGCCCAGATTGCCGTCGCCGGGCCCTCGACCCGGTTCGAAGAGCTCAAGCCCGCGGACATCCGGGCGCGGGTCAAGATATCCGGTCTCAAGGCCGGCGAGCACCGGCTCGCCGCGGAGATCGTCCTGCCGCCCGGGTTCCAGCTCGTGAAGTGCGAGCCCGCGCTGTTCGACGTCATCATCCGGTAGCCGCCGATGCCGGCGGGCGCGGAGAAGACCGAGGACCGAAGACCGGAGACCGGTCTCCCGTCCCCCGTCTCCCGTCTCCTCTGCCTCGCCATCGAGACGTCGTGCGACGAAACCGCCGCCGCGGTGCTGGCCGGCCGCACCAGGGTTCTCTCGAACGTCGTCAGCTCACAGTTCGTCCACTCCCGGTACGGCGGGGTCGTGCCGGAGCTCGCCGCCCGCGCCCACGCCCAGATGATATTGCCGGTGACCCTCGCGGCGCTCGAGGCCGCCGGCGCGCGCTGGCAGGACCTCGATTGCATCGCGGCGACCCACGCCCCGGGGCTGATGGGCGCGCTGCTCGTCGGTCTGCCGTTCGCCAAGGCACTCGCCCGCAGCCTCGACCGTCCGTTCGTCGGCGTCAACCACCTTGAAGGTCATCTCTTCGCGCTGCGGCTGACCTGCCCTGACCTCGAACCTCCCTTCCTCGGCGCGATTCTCTCCGGCGGCCACACCGAGCTCATCGAGGTCGAGGACTGGTGCCGATACCGCCTCCTCGGCGCGACAGTCGACGACGCCTGCGGCGAGGCGTTCGACAAGGTCGCCAAGATGCTCGGCCTCGGCTACCCCGGCGGCAGCATGGTCGAGGAGCTCGCCCGCCGGGGACGGGCCGCAATCCCGTTTCCCCTGCCGACACCCGGGTCGGACCGCACGGCGGACTCCCTTGATTTCAGCTTCTCCGGGCTCAAGACCGCCGTGCTGTACTGGCTGCGAAACAATCCCGGCTCGGACCGGGCGGACGTCGCCGCTTCCTTCCAGCACGCCGCGGTCGAGGGCGTCTGCCGCCGGCTCGTCCAGGCCCGCGGGCGGACCGGGCTCGACGTCATCGGCATCTCGGGCGGCGTCGCCGCCAATGGCCACCTCCGAAAGCGGCTCGGCGAGCTGGCCGCCGAGCACGGGTTCCGCCTCGTCGTCCCCGAGCTCCGCTACTGCTCCGACAACGCGGCGATGATCGCCGCCGCCGCGGTCGAGCGGCTCGTCCGTGTCGGCCCGTCACCGCTGGACCTGCCTGCCTCGGCCCGCGCCGGGCTGGACCCGGCCGTTTGACCCGCCGCCGGTTTGGGGCTAATATCCGCCCGCGATGCGGCTCCACAACACGCTGACGCGCCGGAAGGAGGAACTCCGGCCGGTTTCGGCCGGCCGGGTCGGCATCTACACCTGCGGCCCGACCGTCTACATGTCCGCCCACATCGGCAACTTCCGCTCGTTCCTCTTCGCCGACTTCCTGCGCCGGGGGCTCGAGTACCTGGACCTCGAGGTCAGCCACGTGATGAACATCACCGACGTCGGCCACCTGACCGACGACGAGGATTCGGGCGAGGACAAGCTCGAGAAGGGCGCGCGGGCCGAGGGCAAGACCCCGGAGGAAATCGCCCGGTTCTACGAGGAGGCGTTCTGGCAGGACGCCCAACGCCTGAACCTGCTCCGCCCGACCACAGCCTGCCGCGCGACCGAACACATCCCGGAGATGATCGAGCTCGTCCGGCGCATCGAGGCCAACGGCTTCGCCTACCGGACGAAGGTCGGGCTCATCTTCGACACCGGCCGGTACCCCGACTACGCCGGGCTCGCCCGGCTCAACCTCGCCGAACAGCAGGCCGGGGCCAGGGTCGAGGTTGACCCGGAGCGCTGCAACCCTTCCGACTTCGCGCTCTGGATCACCAACCAGCCCCGTCACCTGATGCAGTGGGACTCGCCCTGGGGCCGGGGATTCCCGGGCTGGCACCTCGAGTGCTCGGCGATGTCGATGAAGTACCTCGGCGAGCGGTTCGACATCCACACCGGCGGCATCGACCACATCCCGGTCCACCACACCAACGAACGGGCCCAGAACTTCGCCGCGACCGGTCAGGAAGTCGTCGGCTTCTGGCTCCACGGCGCTTTCCTGACCCTGGGCGACGCCCGGATGGGCAAGTCCGAGGGCAACCTCATCACCCTCGGCCAGCTTGAAGAGAAGGGCTTCAAACCCGCCGACTTCCGCTACCTCTGCCTGACCGCGCACTACCGGACGCCGCTGAGCTTCACCGCCGAGTCGATGGCCGGCGCCCGCAACTCGCTCGGTGGGCTGGTCGAGTTCGGCCAGAACGCCCAGGGCTGGCAGGCGGGCGACGGCGACTGGCTCGCACCCTTCAGGGATGAGTTCCGGGCCGCGGTCGAGGACGACCTCAACCTGCCTCAGGCCCTTGCCGTTGCCTGGAACCTCGTCCGGGAGGGCAACAAGCGCCAGGACCGGTCGGCCTGGGACCTGCTCCTCGACTTCGACCGCGTCTTCGGGCTCGGGCTGGAAGAGCTGGCGGAGATGAGGCAAGGGACAGGCACATCAGTCACCTCGACCTTTGCCCTCTTCCCGGTCAACACGCCCGCAGAGGTCGTGAAGCTGGCGCTGGACCGAAACGAAGCCCGCCAGCGCAAGAACTGGACCGAGGCGGACCGGCTCCGCGACGAAATCGGCAGGCGCGGCTACACGGTCGAAGACACGCCGGGCGGCAACTGGCGCCTGAAGCCCCTCGCTTGACTCACGTGGCCGTTTCCATATCATTGGCGAAGTCAGGGAGTTCGGTAGTCGGGCGGTTCCGGTCCCGGTTGACCACTGCCCTTGACCATCGAACGCTCTCGTGACACGGGCCCATAGCTCAGGTGGTAGAGCACTGTGCTGATAACGCAGGGGTCAGTGGTTCGAATCCACTTGGGCCCACTATCCCGATGAAGCGAGGTAGCCGGATAGCCCTGATCGTGGCGGCCGCGCTGTTGCTGTTGCTCGTGCCGCTGCTCATCCTCGTCGCCACGTTCGTCTCGGCCGACGCCTCGGCGGGGTCGCGGTCCGGGTTCGCATCGCTCGGCGCCGGGATCGGCCACCTGACGATCGAAGGCACGATCACGGACTCGCGGGCCACCGTCCGCGAGCTGAAGTCGCTCGAACGCAACCCGCTGGTCAAGGCCATCCTCATCCGCGTCGACAGCCCCGGCGGGGTTGTCACGCCCGCCCACGAGATCTACTCCGAGATCGTCCGCGTCCGCGACGCCGGGATGCCGGTCGTCGCCTCGCTCGGCACTCTCGCCGCCTCGGGCGGCTACTACGTCGCCGCGCCCGCCGACCTCATTGTCGCCAATCCCGGCACCCTCACCGGCTCGATCGGCGTGATAATGGAGTTCCCGGCGGTCGAGGGACTGATGGACAAGCTCGGCGTCGGGGTCGAGGTCGTGAAATCCCGCGAGCACAAGGACATCGGGTCACCCTTCCGCCGCATGACCCCGGCCGACCGTGAACTGCTCGAAGGCGTCGTGCGCGATGTCTATGAGCAGTTCGTCGAGATTGTCAGCATCGAACGCGAACTGCCGATGGAAGAGGTGTACCGGCTCGCCGACGGCCGCATCCTGACCGGGCGCCAGGCCCTCGGCGCCGGCCTCGTCGACACGCTCGGGACCTTCGAGGACGCGCGCCGGATCTGCGGCGGACTTGCCGGCATTAAGGGCGAGCCGAGGCTCATCGCCCCCCGGCGCCAGCTCAGTTTCAACTGGACCGACCTGCTGAGAGGCGCCGCGGAGACCGTCCTCGGCTGGCCCCGGTCCCCGCGGCTCAGCTACGTCTGGCCCTGACCGCGCCCCGCCCGGCAGCTAGACCCCGCCGGGCCGGCGGGGTCGGGTGAGTTCGTTCAGCTTCCTGGTCCCGAGGCTCAACTGCTTGCGGGCGGCCTTGAGCTTCTCATAGGCCGCATCCACGTCTTCGAGCCGGCCGGCCTCGTCAACCGCGCTGCGGGCCTCC
The DNA here is from genome assembly GCA_046485285.1 of bacterium. GTDB lineage: Bacteria > Hydrothermota > Tepidihabitantia > Tepidihabitantales > Tepidihabitantaceae > DSBX01. Next base: position 4,383 of record JAWOHE010000079.1, on the reverse strand, counting down.
GCCAGGTGCTGTTCGACCGGCGCCAGGGTATCCGGGTCCTGCCCGGGTGGCAGCTGGCCGCGGGCGAACACGAGTTTCTCCTCCAGCGATGCCAGCTTGCCGCTGACGACACCTGCCTGGCGACGGACCCCGTCAATGTCAATGCGTGCCTGCGGGGTCCTGTTGGGGGTAGCCACGAGCAGGACGACGCCCGCCACGACGACAAGCCCCACCAGCGACCATACGACAGCGCGGACCTTCATGCTATCCTCCTGTTATCTCCGCGTCAGCGGGCCCGGTGGGCCGGCCCCTGTCCGGGCTCAGTCTTCGTCGCCCTGCCGGAGCAGCCTGCGGGCCGCCTTGTGGTGATCCTGCACCGAGTCCTTGAGCGCGCCCAGCACCTTCGCGTCGGTCTCGGTCTGCATCTTCTGCAGCAACTCGCGCGCCGACTCCATGTGCTGGTCGACCCGGGCGAGAATGTCGCCCTCCTCGTCGCCCAGGTAGCCGCGCATCTTCGCCGCGCGCTCACCGACCGCCTCGATCCGGTTCTCCATCACCCGGGTGAACTTGGGAACGTCATCGGCCTCGAACGGAATGCTGGCGGTGGCACCCTGGCGGCTGACGAAGGTGAAGATCACCGCCGCCACGACCAGGATCCCGACGATGGTCCAGATTACCACGCGGCCTTTGCTTTGAGCCATTGCTCCTCCTTTTGCTGACTAACCTTCTCTGCCATGGCACTTCTTGTACTTCCTGCCCGAACCGCACGGGCAGGGGTCGTTTCTCCCGACCTTCTCGCCGGTACGCCGCACCGGCGCGGCCGCGGCCGGCGGCGCGCCTTCCCCGGCCGGCGTCACGCCCGGCTTAAAGGCGCGGACCGGCGCCCGGCGGCGCGGCTCCTCGGCGGTCCGGACCTGGGCCCGGAACAGCAGCGTGACCGCCTCGCGCCGGAGCTCGGCCATCATCTGCTCGAACAGCCGGAACGACTCCTGCTTGTACTCGACCAGCGGGTCCTTCTGGCCGTAGGCCCGCAGGCCGATGCCTTCCCGCAGCCCGTCGAGCGCGTAGAGGTGGTCGCGCCACTTGGCGTCGATCGTCCTCAGGAAAACGTGCCGGCAGAGCTGACCCAGGAGCTCGCCCCCGAGTTCTTCGAGTCGCTCATCATACCTGCGGGATGCGGCCGTTGTCAAGCGCCGGACGACGTCCTCGGGCCGGAGCGCCCGCCGCTCCTCCGGCGTGATTCCCGGGTCGACCAGGAAGCTGAGCTGGAACTCGGCGGCCAGCCCGTCCCAGTCCCACTCCTCGGGCGATCGGCTGCTCCCGGCCGCCCGGGCCAGCAGGCCGTCGATCAGCCCGGCCGCGATGTCCTCGTACACCGGCCGCGGGTCGCCCTCGCGCAACACCGCGTCGCGCAGGGTGTAGACGACGTCGCGCTGGCGGTTCATCACGTCGTCGTACTCGAGCAGGTGCCGGCGGATTTCGGCGTTGCGGACCTCGACGCGGTGCTGGGCGTTGGAAATCGCCCGGGTCACCAGCGAGTGCTCGATCGGCTCGTCCTCCTTGGCCCCGAACCGGTCCATTATCGACGCGACCCGCTCCGAGCCGAACAGCCGCATCAGGTCGTCCTCGAGCGAAAGGTAGAAGCGGGAGGAACCGGGGTCGCCCTGCCGACCGCTCCGGCCGCGCAACTGGTCGTCGATCCGGCGCGCCTCGTGGCGCTCGGTGCCGACGATGTACAGCCCGCAGGGCACGTCCTTCTCGCACCGCCCCGGCTGCTCCTCCCAGTGCGCGCACCTGCCGTCGCCGGCGACAAGGTAGCAGGCCTCGCCCTTCACCACCCCGGGGCCGAGCTTGATGTCGGTCCCGCGGCCGGCCATGTTCGTCGCGATCGTCACCGCGCCCGGCTGGCCGGCCTTGGCGATGATGTCCGCCTCCTGCTGGTGATGCCGGGCGTTGAGGACCTGGTGGTTGATGCCCCGGCGGCGCAGCATCCGGGAAATCACCTCCGAGGCCTCGACCGAGGCCGTGCCCACCAGCACCGGCCGCCCCGCCCCGTGCGCCTCCTCGACCTCGTCGATGACCGCGTTGTACTTGGCGGTCCGGGTCTTGTAGATGACATCCGGGTAGTCGATGCGGCGGACCGGCTCGTTGGTCGGGATCGTGATGACGTCGAGCTTATAGGTGCCGAAGAACTCGGACTGCGACGTTATCGCGGTGCCGGTCATCCCGGCCAGCTTCTCGTACATCCGGAAATAGTTCTGCAGGGTCACGGTCGCGAAGGTCTGGGTCTCGCCCTGGACGATCACGTTCTCCTTCGCCTCGAGCGCGCCGTGGAGCCCGTCCGAGTAGCGCCGCCCCGGCATCAGCCGGCCGGTGAACTCGTCGACGATCAGGACCTTGCCCTCCTGGACGACGTAGTCGACGTCCTTCTCGAACAGCGAGAACGCCTTGAGCAGGGCCTGGATGCTGTGCAGCATGTCGCTCCGCTGGGCGTAGCGCTGGTAGGCGAGCTCGCGCTCGTGCACCTTCTCCTTCGCCGCCAGGCGCTCGTCGGAATCGACGCGGCTCAGCTCCTCGCTCAGCTCGGGCAGGACGAACGCGGCCGGGTCCTCCGGGGCCAGCGTCTGGCGCCCCTTGTCGGTCAGCCCGATCGAGTGGGTGTGCTCGTCGATGACGAAGTACAGCTCCTCGTCGATCTCGTGGAACGACTTGTCGCGGATGAACGCCCGCTCGGCCTGCTCGACCGCCCGCTTGATGCCCTCGCCCCGCTCGACCTTGGTCAGCCGCTTGTTCTTCGGCGCGCCGCGCCGGGCCTGGAGCAGCTTCACCGCCGCCTCGGACTCCTTGCCCGCCTCGAGCAGCTTCTCGGCCTCCTCGACCAGCCGGTTGACTAGCGCCATCTGCTTCGAGAACAGCCCGCGCACCAGCGGCGTCAGCCGGTCGTAGCCCTTGTCCTCGGACTCGACCGGGCCGGAAATTATCAGCGGGGTCCGGGCCTCGTCGATCAGGATCGAATCGACCTCGTCGACGATGACGTAGTGGTGCCCGCGCTGGACCTTGTCCTCCCAGCGCAGCGCCATGTTGTCGCGCAGGTAATCGAACCCGAACTCGTTGTTGGTCCCGTAGGTGACGTCGGCCCGGTACATCGGCTGGCGCTCCTCCGGGCTCATCCCCTGCTGGATGACGCCGACCGTGAGCCCCAGCGACTCGTAGACCGGGCCCATCCACTCGCGGTCGCGCCGGGCGAGGTAGTCGTTCACCGTGACCAGCTCGGCGCCCTTCTTGGTGAGCGCGTTCAGGTACAGCGGCATCGTCGCGACCAGCGTCTTGCCCTCACCGGTCCGCATCTCGGCAATCCTGCCCTCGTGCAGCACGATCCCGCCGATGAGCTGGACGTCGAACGGAACCATGTTCCAGCGCTGCATCGTGTCCGCGACCGGCCACTCCTTGTCCAGCAGGAAGGTACAGGCCCACTTCACCAGCGCGAAGGACTCCGGGACGAGGTCGTCCAGCGACTCGCCGTCACGGACGCGCCGGACGAGGTCCTCGGTCCTGGCGGGAAGGTCGGCGGCCGAAATGCCCTTCAGGCCCTCAAAAACGACGTTGATTTCCTCAACCCGGCTCCAGAGCCGCTTGAGTTCGCGTTCGTTCTTGGTGCCGAAGAGCTTACCGAGGATTACATCAAACATCCCCTTGTGATTCTATGATGCAGTCGGAAACTGTCAAGCGCGCCTGACGCGAAGCTCGCCGAGTGGAGGAATCCCTCTCCGCGACTTCCTCTGCCTCGGACTCCTCCCTTCGCTCCAGTCCTGACGGGATGCTCCCCGCTCAACTTCGATTCTTCGTGCTCGGTCCTCTCTCCGCGCCGCCGCCCGGCTCATGCCTGTTAGCTGCCGCTGGCCGGGAGTCTAACGCCGAATCGTAACTCCGCCGGGCGCGAAACCGCCCCGCGTCTCCGCAGCTCAACCGATTGCGCGCTCTTGCACCGCCCGCGCGAGTATGGTTTTCGCGGGCCGAACCGCCGAAAGGGGCGCCATCCTGGGGACATCCGGGCAACCGCTACCGGGGTGCTTCCCCGGGTGCCTGTCCTGTGCCCCATCCCGGCGCTCGTCCGGGGCACCGCCAGTGCGCCAGCCCGGGCGCCGGCCAAGTGCCCCCTCTGAGCGCCATCTTGGTGTCTGGCTGTGGCGCTACCTGAGCGCCTGCCCGGTGCGCCACCCGAGCGGCCTGCCGGAGCGCTCGCGGAGTGCGGCTGGGTATGCAGTTGGCGGGCGGGCAGTCACCCTGGACAACCCGGCAGGATGTGCCATTTCGCGCGAAGCCCGGAGCGCTCGCGCCCTCGGCGCAATCGTCCTCAGGGAGATGGGCCGGGACCGGCGGAGTCGGGCTCGTTGGGCTAACCTG
>JAWOHE010000067.1:0-20642 GCA_046485285.1 bacterium | reverse complement strand
CCGGATCGGGGTCGCGGCCAACCTGCGACGGTCCGGTCCGGGGCCGGATTCCGGCCGCCCACTGGGACCTTCGAGGTCTACGACGCAAGCGGGAAGCTCGTCATTGCGCCCGGCCGGAATGACTACCCGAGACTGCCGGCGGGCATCTACTTCGTCCGCAGGCAGGACACCGGCGAGTCGGCCCGGCTGGTCCTGGTGCGGTAGAGCCCCGGCTGACCGGCCCGGATCCGGCCCGACGCCCGGGCCCTGGATCGCGCGACAGCGGCCGGCCGGGTTGTTGACCGACCTGCCCGTCGCGATATACTCTGCCGCGATGAAGCCTGCGGTGTTCGGGATATCCGGCCTGCGGGGCCGGGTCGGTGAGGATCTGACCCCCGAACTTGCCGTCGGCGTCGCCCGCGCTTTCGGCCGCTTCCTCGGCCCGGGCGTTGTCGCGGTCGGCCGCGACACCCGCCCCTCCGGCCCGATGCTCGCCGCGGCCGTCACCGCCGGGCTCGCCTCGGCCGGCAGCGACGTGGTCGACCTCGGCGTCTGCCCGACCCCGACCGTGCTCCACTTCGTCCGCGCCCGCGGCCTCGCCGGCGGCGTCATCGTCACCGCCAGCCACAACCCCGAGGAGTGGAACGGCCTCAAGTTCGCGGGCGGCGACGGCGTCTTCCTGTCGCCGGACGACTTCGCCCGCTTCCGGCCGCTCGCCCTCGACCCGCCGGCCCCGGTCGCCTGGCCGGACTGCGGCGGGCTGTCAAGCGACGGCGCGGCGGTAGCAGACCACATCTCGGCCATCGCCGGGCACGAGCTCTTCCGGGCCATCCCGGCCCGGCTGGCCGGCCGGCCCCTGCGCGTCGGCATCGACGCGGTCAACGGCGCGGCCGCCGTCGCCGGGCCCGCGCTCTGCCGGGCGCTCGGCGCCGAGCCGGTTACGGTGAACTGCGCGACCGACCGGGCCGCGCTCCGGCGCGGCTTCCCGCGCCGGCCCGAGCCGACCCCGGACCACCTCGCCGCGCTGGCCGAACTGGTCCGGCGGGAGGAGCTGGCCTTCGGCGTCGGCTTCGACCCGGACGGCGACCGCGCCGGCCTCGTCGACGAGACCGGCAGGCCTCTCTCCGAGCAGTGGACCCTTTGTCTCGCCTGCCGCTTTGCGCTCGCGCTCGCGCCCGGCCCGGTCGTCACCAACCTCTCGACCACCCGGGCGCTCGATGACGTCGCGGCGGAATTCTCGGTACCGGTCCTGCGCGCGCCGGTCGGCGAGGCCGCGGTCGTCGCCCGGATGCGGGCCGCCGGCAGCCCGGTCGGCGGCGAGGGCAACGGCGGCGTCATCCTGCCCGCGGTCAACCCCACCCGCGACGGTCTCGTCGCACTCGCCTGCGCCCTCGGGCTGGTCGCCTCGACCGGCCGGCCGCTCTCGACCCACGCCGCCGGGCTCGACGGCTGGCAGATGGCCGGGACGAAGCTCGACCTCGACCGGGAGCGGTTCGCAGGGCGCGCGGCCGCGCTCGCCGCCGCGTTCCCGGGCGCGACGGTCGACCGGCAGGACGGCGTCCGGCTCGAAGGCAAGGACTTCTGGCTGCATGCCCGGCCGTCGAACACCGAGCCGATGGTCCGGCTGATCGCCGAGGCGCGCGGCCGGGACCCGAGCCCGGAAATCGAACGCGCCCGGGCCGCGCTCGCCGGGCAGGAGGCGTAGATGTGCGGCATCGTCGGCTACGTCGGCAGCCGTAACGTCACCAACGTCATAATGGTCGGCCTCGAGCGGCTCGAGTACCGCGGCTACGACTCTTGCGGCATCGCGCTCGTTGACGGCGGGCTCAAGGTCCGCAAGACCGCCGGCCGGCTCCAGAAACTCAAGGAACTCCTCGACCGCGACCCGATAGCGGGCACGGTCGGCATCGGCCACACCCGCTGGGCCACCCACGGCGGGGTCACCGACGAAAACGCCCACCCGTTCACCGACGCGGACCGCACCATCGCCCTCGTCCACAACGGCATTATCGAGAACTACCGCGAGCTCCGCGTCGAGCTCGTCGGCAAGGGCGTCCGCTTCGCCTCCGAGACCGACACCGAGGTCATCGTCCACCTCATCGCCTCGTACTACCGGCGCGACCTCGGCGCCGCCATCCGTCGCGCGGTCCGCCGGCTCCGGGGCGCGTTCTCGCTCGCGGTCGTCTCGCTCCGCGAGCCGGACCGGGTCTGGGCGGTCAAGATGGGCTCGCCGCTTGTCATCGGCCGCGGCCGCGCCGAGTACGTCCTCGCCTCCGACGCGCCCGCGCTCATCGGCATCGCCCGCCGGATGCTGCCGCTCGCCGACGGCGACATTGCGGTCCTCGCCCGGGACGGCATCACCGTCACCGACTTCGCGGGCCGGCCGGTCGCGCGCCAGTTCGTCCGGATGGAGCTCAAGGCACGGGCGGTCTCGAAAGGCCGCCACCCGCACTTCATGCGCAAGGAGATCCTCGAACAGCCCCGGGTCATCGCCGGCAACGTCGCCCGCCGCCTCCGGCCCGGCAACGTCGGGCTCGACCCCGAGTTCCTGTTCTACCCCGACGACATCGAGAAGCTCGAGCGCCTCGTCATCCAGGCCTGCGGCACGTCCTACCACGCCGGGCTCGTCGCCCGTCACTGGTTCGAAAAGCTCTGCCGCATCCCGACCGCGGTCGAGATTTCCTCCGAGCTCCGCACCTCCGAGTACATCTACGACGGCAACACGATGATGCTGGCGATCAGCCAGTCGGGCGAGACTGCCGACACCCTCGCCGCCCTGCGCGAGGCCCGCGGCCGCGGCATCAGGTCGCTCGCCATCCTCAACACCCGTCGCTCCTCGATCGACCGCGAGTCCGACTCGACCGTCTACATCCACGCCGGCCCGGAAATCGGCGTCGCCTCGACCAAGGCCTACACCGCCCAGCTCCTGAACCTGCTCGCGGTCGCGCTCTACTTCGCCCGCGTCCGCGGCACGATGCCCGTGGCCCGCTACCACGAGATTGCCGGCCACCTCCGGGAGTTGCCGCGGCTGATGCGGCGCGTCCTCGCCCTCGACAGGCCCCTGCTCGAGACCGCCCGCCGCCTCTCCGGCGCGCACGACTTCATCTTCCTCGGCCGGGGCATCAACTACCCCACCGCCCTCGAGGGCGCGCTCAAGCTCAAGGAAATCGCCTACGTCCACGCCACCGGCCACCCGGCCGGCGAGATGAAGCATGGCCCGATATCGCTCATCGACGAGAACGTCCCGGTCATCTGCGTCGCCCCGCGCGACTCGGTCTACGACAAGATGATGTCGAACATGGCCGAGGCGAAGGCCCGCAAGGGCCGCATCATCGCGGTCGGCACCCGGGGCGACCGGAACCTCGCCGAGCTCGCCGAGCAGGTGTTCCACATCCCGGACGTGCCCGAGTACCTGTCGCCGATCCTCACCGTCCTGCCCCTTCAGCTTCTCGCCTACCACGTCGCGGTCCTACGCGGCTGCGACGTCGACAAGCCGCGCAACCTCGCCAAGTCGGTGACCGTCGAGTAGCGCCCGGCGCTCAGCCCTTCGGCCCGCGGACTATCCTCAGGCGCCCGCGCGCCTCGCCGAGGCGGGCGAGGTGCTCGGGTGCGGTGTTGGACAGGCTGATGCTCCGGGGCAGGAAGTCCTGTCCGGCCCGGCGGTAGCAGTAGCGGACGAACGAACTGCAGTACATCGCCCGCCGTCCCCGGAGCGCGTTCGCCCGCCAGAGCCGGTCCCGGGCAATCGCCAGCCAGGTGCTGACGAGATTCTGCAGCGGGTACTCGACCTGCTCGTCGACGAGCTCGAGCGCGGTGGCGAGCACGAGGTCGGCGTTCCGCCGGGAAAGGTCGAGGTCGATGACCGCGCAGTGCTCGACCGAGTGCCGGCACCACCTGCCCAGCCAGTTCTCCTGGGTGCCGTTGCGCACCTCGGAGTGCGTGACATTCACGTTCAGGTCGCTCTCGAAGATGTAGGGGCTCGGCCGCGGCTTCGTGCGGGCCCCGCTGCCGGTCAGCCGCAGGTCGCCGAACAGGAAGCTGTGCGACCAGCGCGACGGCTCGCCGTCCGGCGTCAGCCTGCGCTGGCCCGCGCGGATCGCCCGGCCGACGATGTCGTCGGTCCCGACCAGGACGATCGCCCCGCGCGCGTAGCTGTCGACCAGCGCCCGGAACAGGCCGCGGTCGAAGCCGGGCTTCCGCCGCCTCGGCTGCCCGCCGCCGGCGCGGGTGTTTCTGCTCATCGTCGGCAAGTATAGGGCCGGCCCGGCCCGGGCGCAAAGCGACCGGGCCTGCCCCCTTCGCCTCGCGCCTCCATCGGGAGTTGACGGCCGGATGCGGGATAGGTATACTGGCCCGATTTCAAGATGGCCTCGAAAAAACCGGTTTCGCTGTCGCGTTTTCGTCAATGCACATATGACGAGGAGGAGTAGCATGGCCAGCAAGGGTCGGTTCGCAGTCGTGTCCGCACTTGCCATTGTCCTGTTCGCGATGCCCGGCGCCGCCGTGGCCGGCGCGGCCGCCTGCTGTCCCGCGGGCGCGCCGCAGGTCCATCACTTCGTGACGCTGTCCTTGTTCCCGCCGGTCTCGACGAACTGCTGTTCGCCCTCGGACGTCACCACCAACTTCGCGCTGAACATCCTCGGCGGTTGCGTTGGGGCGGTCCGGGGCCTCGAACTCGGCACGCTCTTCAACGTGGTTACCTACGACGCCTACGGGGTCCAGCTAGTTGGCGGGACCAACCTGGTCTGCCGCGACTTCGGCGGGCTCCAGCTCGCCGGGATTCTCAACCGCGCCGGCGGCAACGTCGCCGGCGCCCAGCTCGCCGCGCTGAACCTCGCCGGCGGGAATGTCGCCGGCATCCAGCTCGGGGCCGGCAACTGCTCGGGCGGCGACAACGCCGTCCAACTCGGCGCGGTGAACCTCGTCTTCGGCTCGACCGGCGCGCAGATCGGAGCCGCCAACTACCTGCGTGGCTCCGGTTGGGTCCAGATCGGCGCGGTCAACATCGCGGGCATGCCCGGCGAGACGCCCGAATCGGGGCTGATCCGCCGGGAAGCCCCGGCGAAGCTGTGCGCGGTCCAGCTCGGCGGCGTGAACCTGGCCGGCGCCAACACCGGCGTGACAATCGGCGGCGTCAACTTCGCCGGCGGGGACAATATCGTCCAGCTCGGCGGGGCGAACATCGCCTGCGGCTCGACCGCGCTCCAACTCGGCGGGTTCAATGTCGCCTGCGGGCACAGCGAGCCGGCCAAGTCGTGGCTGGTCCGCGAGGTGACCAAGCGCAGCGGGTTCCAGCTTGGCGGCGTGAACTACGCGGGCGCGAGCGTCGGCGCGCAGGTCGGCGCGGTCAACATCGCCTCCGAGGTCCGCTGGTTCCAGCTCGGCGCCTTCAACTTCGCCCGGCAGTCCGACTTCCCGGTCGGGCCGCTGAACGTGATCCTCAACGGCCAGTTCCGCGTCCACGCCTTCGCCAGCGAGGCCGCGCTCGCCAACTTCGAGCTCAAGACCGGCGGCCCCCACTTCTACAACGTGCTCGGCTTCGGCTACCACCCGGTTGAGACGGCCCGGCTTATGCTCGGCTACGGCCTCGGGGTCCACATCCCCTGCCCCTGCCCGCGGCTCTTCGTCGACCTCGACGCCGTCGCCTACCGGGTCAACCCGACCGACGATGCGCTCGGCTTCGGCGGCCTGAGCTACCTCGGCAAGCTGCGCGTCACCGCCGGCTGGCAGGTCGCCCCGCCACTGGCGATCACCGGCGGACTCGCCGCCAACGCCTGGCTCTCGGACAGCGAGGACGGCTCGGACATCCCGTTCCTGCCGATCCCGATGTTCAAATCGACCGGCGACACCAACATCGGCATCTGGCCCGGCGTCGCGCTCGGGGTCGAGTTCCGGGTCATCTAACCGTCGGCCCGGGACCGGACCGCCCGCGGCTTACTGCGATTGCGGGCCGGGTTTCCCCGGCCCGCAATTCGTAATCGGTCGGTCCGCGGCTACTGCACCCGGACGAGCTTCTGGACCCCGGTGAACCCGGGCGCCGTCATCCTGACGTAGTAGATGCCGCGGCTGGTCTGCCTGCCGCCGGCGTCCCGGCCGTCCCAGGTCACGCCGTACCGACCCGGCCGCTGGGTGCCGTCAACGAGCATCCGGACGAGCGTGCCATCCACCGCGTAGACCCCGACCTGCGCTGCCGCGGTCTGCGGGACCGCGAACCGGACCAGGGTCCGGCCGGTCGTCGGGTTCGGCACCGGCCCTTCGAGCGAAAACTCGCGCGGCAGGACGCCGCCGCCCGCGATGCCGGTCAGCGGCAGGACCTCGAAGCTGTCGGCCCGGACGTCGTTGGCCGGGTTCTCGTCGCCGGCGAGCATCGTCTTCACCCGCGCCTCGAACCAGCCGACCGCCTGCGCGGTCCAGGCCGCGAACTCGACCGTGTCGGTCGCGCCGGCGGCCAGCGACACCGACTGGGTGTCGGCCCACGCCCCGACGGTGAACTCGACGTCGAAGATCTCCGGCCCGATGCCGCGGTTGGCGATGATTGCCTGCGGCACGACGACCGTACCCGAGTCAACCTGGCCGGCCGGCGCGATGATCGCCAGCGCCGCGACGTCGTGGTCGAGCGCGGTCGGCGCGACGTCGCCGGTTATCGTCCAGGCAAACGGCTGCTTCGCCGCGGTCGCGACGTTGCGCGCGCCGACCCAGATCGTCCAGACCCCGAGCTCCGGGCTGTTGACGCGGAATCCCTCCTCGACGTTGATCGAGTCCCAGGTCGCCGGGTCGGGCTGGCTCTGGCCGCTCGCGAATCGGTTGCCGCGGTACTCGGTGCCGCTCGGCGCGACGAGCTTGAGGTCGAGGTCGTTGACCAGCGTCGGGTTGGCGCTCGGCGCGGCCGCGGTGTCGGTCCAGGCCAGCATCGCCCGGAGCGGAATCGCCGAGCTGACCTCGAACTGGTATTCCTTGTACTCGCCGGTCGCGAGCCCGACCGTGTCATCGACGATGATGAGCCGGCGGGTATCGCCCGGGAAGTAAAGCACCGAGTCGGCGTCGATCCGGCCCCAGCCGATGTTGTTGTCTGGCACCGTGTAACTGCCGACGTTCGGGTCGCCGGAGACCATCGCCATCGAGCGCATCAGCGCGGCCGAGATGTAGCCGATGCGGTCGCCCGGCATCGGCGTCCCGGTCGGGTAGTAGCCCTGCTCGAGGTAGCAGCGCAGCAGCCCGACCGCGCCGTTGACCGCCGGGGTCGCCATCGAGGTCCCCGACATCTGGGTGTAGGTGTTGGTGCCGGTGCGGTTGGCCGACCAGAGGTCGACGCCCGGCGCGACGACATTGGGCTTGGTCCGGCCATCCTGGGTCGGCCCGCGCGAGGAGAAACTGGCGATGAGGTTCGAGCTCGTCCCGTTCTGGGTCGCGCCGACCGTCAGCACGTTCTTGGCGATGCCCGGGTTGCGCAGACGCCGGGTGCTCGACTCGTTGCCCGCCGCCATTATGTTCAGGAAGTCCTTGAACTCCCACGCGAACGCGTCGGTCGAGGCGTCCTGGATCAGGTAGGTGCCCTGGCTGTTCGCCCAGCCCCACGAGCCGGAGTGCTGTCTTATCGGCCGCACCGAGTCGGGCAGGCCGCGGCCGTGGTAGACCGTGTCCCACACCGTGTAGAAGTTGGTCGGGATGACAAAGCTGCCTGTCGCGCTGGTCACGTCGACAAAGTAGAGCCGGGCGTCAATTGCCATCCCGTCGTAGTAGCTGGTCCCACCGGTCGCCGAGTCGTTGCCGGCGATGGTGCCGTTGACGTGACTGCCGTGGTACTGCGACTCGCCCGCGTTTGCGCCCTGGTAGAGCTTGAACGCCGCGACCTTGCGGTGCCCGGGCCAGATCCCGGGCGCGGTGACCGGCATGTCCGGGTCGCGGAACATGTCGTGGCCGACGTTGAGCCCGGTGTCGGTCGCCGAGAGAATCAGGCCCTGGCCGCGGACGCCGTGGCCCCAGGCCCGCCGGGCGGCCAGCGAGGTATCGGGCGGGGCGCTCGACCGCCAGCCGGTCTGGGTCACCCACTGGGCGCTGTTGTTGCAGGTCGTCGGCTCGGACCAGACCTGCAACCAGAGGACCTCGGCCGCACGGGCCAGCGCCGGGATGGCGTCCGCGCCCGCGGTGAGTTCGACCGTCACGCCGATCGGGCTCTCGATGAGGAGGTCGACCCGGCCGCCGAGCCCGGAAACGAGGTCAATCACCGGCGCGGCCTCCGCGCCCGGCATCAGGAGCGCGACCAGCCGCACCTCGCCCTCGACCCGGTCGAGCCCGGGCTCGAGCTTGTAGGCCGGCTGGTACAGGCCGGTCCAGACCACGAATGGCAGGGCCTCGACCGCTGCCCGCTCGGCCGGGGTCATCCGGCACAGCACCGCGTAGTTCGGCAGGTAGCCGAACGGCTCGAGCCCGAGCCGCTCGAACCGTCGGAGCCACTGCCGTTCGAACGGCCCCTCAAGCTGGACTATCCAGTACTCGGCCCCGGCGTCGCCTTCGACCTGCCGCAGTTCGGCCGGCAGTGCCGGCTCGCCGGTCCGGGTGTCGAACTCCCAGCCGCTCGAGAAACTCAGCGTCCGGGCATTGCCGAGCGGCTCCGGTACGTACCGGCCGGTCGGACCCATACTATAGTGCCCCGACGCGCCGGCCCAGACCAGGGCCGACAGCACCGCGAGCACGGTCAACGTGCTTCTCAGCATTCGCGCTCCTTTCCTGCTCCTGCCGGCGCAGGTTGATGGTACTTCAGATTGGCCAAGCAGTCCGATTGTTCGACCATTAAAACCGGCAAAGGGGTTCGAAGCTAGTCCGGCAGGCGGACGAAGCGGTATCTTGAGGCCCGGTCCGGGGCCTGGTCGAAGACAAGGTGGTAGCCGCCCGGCACGAGCCCGCCGACGTTCAGCTCGATCCGGCTCCGCCCCGCGACCCCGGCCCGCAGCGCGGCCCGGCCGGCCGCGTCGTAGACAACGAGCCGGGTCGCGCCGGCCGGGACCGGCAGGCTCAGCACGCCCCGCGCTACGGTCGCGGTCGCGGAAGCGGCCTGCTCGGCGAGGTTGGTCCGTGCCGACCAGTCGAACTGCCGCCAGAACCGAGCGTAAAGCCCGGCGAGCTCGTCCGCGTACTGCCCGGTCAGCGCGGCCGCGGCCGCGGAGTCCGGCCCGGCCGGCCCGCACTCCCGCTCGAGCGAGTCGACCCGCGCGAAGACGAGCGATTCGAGCGGCGCGAAGAAGTCGAGCGCGCGCCGCAGGCTCAGTGTGTTGATGAGCCCGGGCCGGCCCGGCGCCGAACGCAGGTGGCGGTCGAGCGCCTGGGCCTCGTCGCAGAGCCGGGCGGTCCCCGGGCCGTCCAGTAGCTCGGGCACCGGCCCGCCCTGCACCCAGAGCGGCAGGGCAATCGAGGCGAACGGCGAGCCGAGCATTATCCACATCATCCCGTCCGACGCCGGCCCGCCCGGCCGCGGCCCGACCATCACCTCGACCGAGCGGGTCACCGCCCGGCCGATGGTCGTGTCGGTCGGCAGGAACCCGAACGGCAGGTCGCCGAGCCGGCCCTCGAAGGGCAGGGGATACGGGTCGAACCCGACCTGGCCGAGGTCACGTGCCAGGAACCGGGTGATGAACGGGACCGCGAGTTCGCGCTCGGCCAGCTCCCGACCGATCAGCTCAAGCGCCCGGTCGTGCCGGTTGCGGCCGACCTGCCGGTTCGAGTCGCCGGCGTAGGCGTAGTTGGCGCGCAGGATGATGCCGGTCGAGTCGGCGTCGAACCGGTGGTAGAAGGTGTTGGCCGCTTCGAACATCGCGACCGCGCCGGTCGAGTCGAACACCCCGAAGTTCCCCGCCTTGTCGCGGCCGACCTCGTTGAGCGAGTCCATCAGCCCGGCGAAGTCCTCGAGCGTCGCGCAGTTCCCGAGCGCGAGCTTCATCACGACGCCGTCGTCGAGCTGGTCCCGGCCCCCGATGTTGTGGGCGTCGGAGTTCACTATCGCGAACCCGCGCTCGTTGATTCCGGCCCAGACCTTGAGCGACTCTCCGGCGTAGACGTTGGCGACGTAGCGGTAGCGGGCATCGGTGAAATGATGGACTTCCTGGTCCGGGTTCGCGACGTCCCGGTTCTTCCAGAGCATCGGCCGGCCGTCGGCGGTCGCCCGGCCCGAGAACGCGCCGATCGTGCACGCCGCGGCGGCCCCGGCCGCGATCGCGAGCAGGATGACGCCCCTAGGCAAAACAGCCATCGTCGGTCATCACCCGGACAAGCTCGTCAACCAGTCTGTCGGCCGGGACCGACTTGACAACCGCGCCGCGCGCGAACACCGCGCCCCGGCCCCGGCCGCCGGCGATGCCGTAGTCGGCCGCCCGGGCCTCGCCCGGCCCGTTGACGACGCAGCCCATCACCGCGACCTTGACCGGCCGGCGACAGCCGGCGAGCGCGCGCCGCGCCTGCCGGGCCAGCCGGCAGACGTCGATGCCGGTCCGGCCGCAGGTCGGGCAGGCGTAAATCGACGGCCCGCGCCGCCGGAGCCCGAGCGCGGACAGGAGCTCCCACGCCGCCGCGACCTCGAGTGCCGGGTCGCCCGCGAGCGACACCCGGACCGTGTCGCCGATGCCCTCCGCAAGCAGGACCCCGAGCGCCGCGGCCGAGCGAATCGAGCCCTCGAATGGCAGGCCGGCCTCGGTCAGCCCGAGGTGGAGCGGGAACCGCCAGCGCCGGGCGAGCTCTCGGTAGACCGCGACCGTCTCGGGCACGCCGGTCGCCTTCGCCGAGAGCACCAGCGCCCTGAATCCCAGCGCCGCGAACGGCTCGAGGCATTCGGCCAAGCTCGCGACCATCGCCGCCGGGGTCGGCCCGCCGCGCCGCCGGAGGAACTTCCGGTGCACCGAGCCCGCGTTGACCCCGACACGGATCGCGACGCCCGAGCCCGCCGCCGCCCGGATGACCTCCTTCACCCGCGCGGCCGCGCCGATGTTCCCCGGGTTGATGCGGACCTTGTCGAACCCGGCGTCGATCGCGGCCAGCGCCAGCCGGTGGTCGAAGTGGACGTCCGCGCAGAGCGGCAACTCGAGCCGGGCCCGGATCGCCGGGAGCGCCTGCGCCGCCCGCGCGTCCGGCACCGCGATCCGGACCAGCTCGCAGCCGGCCCGGGCCAGCCGCCGGGCCTGGCGCACCGTCGCGGCGACGTCGTCGGTCCGGGTGTTGGTCATCGACTGGACCGCGACCGGCGCCCGGCCGCCGATGACCAGCGGCCCGACCCGGACCGGGCTGGTCCGTTTCCGGACCGGTCTGGCGCTCATCCGGGGTCGGAACTCACTCGGCCAGCCGCTCGATGCGCGCGCCGAGCGCGCCGAGCTTGTCCTCGATTCGCTCGTAGCCCCGGTCGAGGTGGTAGATGCGCAACACCTCGGTCTCGCCCTCGGCGACCAGCCCGGCGAGCACCAGCGCGGCCGACGCCCGTAAGTCCGAGGCCATCACCTGCGCGCCCGACAGCCGCTCGCGGCCCCGGATGACCGCGACGTTACCGGTCACCTCGATCGCGGCGCCCAGCCGCTGGAGCTCCATCGCGTGCAGGAACCGGGCCTCGAAGATGTTCTCGGTGACGACGCTCGTCCCCTTGGCCACGGTCAGCAGGGCGGTGAACTGGGCCTGGAGGTCGGTCGGGAAGCCTGGGTAGGGCGCGGTGCCGATGTTGAGCGGCCCGGGTCGGCCCCGGCCGGTCACCGTCATCGAACGCTTCCGACACTCGACCTCGACCCCGGCCTCGCCGAGCTTGTCGATCACCGCCGACAGGTGGTCGGGCCGGCAGTTGCGGATTTCGACCCGGCCGCCGGTCAGCGCCGCGGCCGCCGCGAACGTCCCGGCCTCGACCCGGTCCGGTATCGGCCGGAACTCCGCCCCGCCCAGCGCCCGCACCCCGCGGATCCGCACCGTCGGCGTCCCGACGCCCTCGATGCGCGCGCCAAGGCGGTTCAGGAAATCCGCCAGGTCCACCACCTCCGGCTCGCGCGCCGCGCCGTCAATCACCGTCTCGCCCCGCGCCAGCACCGCGGCCATCATCACGTTCGCGGTCGCGCCGACGCTCGGTCCCCGCGTCCCCTCCAGCAGCATCGGACCGCCCGCGAGCCGGCGCGCGCGCGCGACGATGTAGCCGTGCTCAACCTCGACCCGGGTACCCAGCGCCTCGAGCCCCTTCAGGTGCAGGTCCACCGGCCGCGCGCCGATCGCGCACCCGCCCGGCAGCGACACCCGGGCCTGGCCGAATCGGCCGACCAGCGGCCCGAGCACGTAGTAGCCCGCCCGCATCTTCCGGACGATGTCGTAGGGCGCTTCACGGGCGATCTGCCCGGCGGCCCGCAGCCGGACCGTCCGGCCGCTCCGCGCCACTCGCACGCCCATCGCGGCCAGCAGTCGGAGCATCGTCGCGACGTCGGCGAGCGCCGGCACGTCGCGCACGACGCACTCCTCCTCGGTCAGCAGGCAGGCGGCGAGAATCGGCAGGACGGCGTTCTTCGCGCTCGCGACCCGCACCGCGCCGCGAAGCGGCCTCCCGCCGCGGACCAGGAACCGGTCCATCACCAGATGATACCCGCACCGACCGGCGATGCAATCCGCGCCCGGCCGATTGACCGCCCGGCTGCTGGTCCTATAATCGTAGACCTTGCCACGACGCACTCCTCCCCGCGCTGCGCGCCAGCCGCCGAAGTCCGCCCGCCCCGGCCTCGCCCCGTGGCTCGAGTGGGTCTTCACCGCGCTCGGCCTCTGCCTGATGGCGGTCGCCGGCCTCGCCAACTCGCGCGACGAGTTTCTCTTCGCGGCGCACCACGGCCTCTACCTGCGCTTCCCCTGGATGCCGGACCGGATCTACCACTTCTTCCCGATGTGGTACGTCACCTTCGGCGTCCCGCTCGCCCTGCTCGCGGTCGCGCTCGCGTTCCGGCCGGTCCGGCAGGCGCTCGCCCGGCCTTGGCGCGACCCACGCCTCGGCGTGCCGCTCGCCGCGGCAGTCTTCGTGCTCACGCTCTCACTCCTGCCCTGGGAGCACGTCCGGACCCCGGTCTGGGAAACCGGCAGCAAGATGACGCTCTACCTGCTCCTGTCCGGCGCCGGGCTCGCGCTCTTCCTCGCCGGCTTCTACCGCCGCCTCCGGTTCCTCGACCGGCCGATGGAGCAGGCCTTCGATCGGCTGATGGCGCTCAGCCGCCCGCGCTTCATCCTCGTGCTCTTCGGCTTCACCTTCATCCTCGCCAACCTCATCTCGTTCTTCACCTTCGAGCACCTGCCCCACATCCAGGACTCGATTGCCCAGCTCTTCCAGGCCCGGATCTTCGCGCGCGGCCGGCTCTTCCTCGACTCACCCCGGTTCGCGGAGTTCTTCGACTACACTCACATCATCAACAACGGCCGCTGGTACTCGCAGTATCCCTTCCTTCACTCCCTGCTGATGGTCCCGTTCGTCTTCGTCGGCGCGCCCTGGCTCCTCAACCCCCTGCTCGGCGCGCTGACCGTCCCGGTCATCTACCTGCTCGGCCGCGAGCTCTATGGCGAGCGCACCGGCCGGCTCGCCGGCGTGCTTGCCTGCATCACGCCGTTCATCTTCAACATGTCGGCCGAGTACATGAACGGGGCGAGCGCGCTCCTCTTCGCGACGCTCTTCGCGCTGTTCTACTTCCGGACCCTGCGCGAGGGCCGTCCGCGCCAGGCCCTGCTGGCCGGGCTCTGCCTCGGCCTCGTCGCCAACGTCCGGCCCTACACCGCGCTCGCGGTCGCCCTGCCCTTCGCGGTCCACGGCCTCATCCGACTCGTCCGCGAGCCGCGCCGGCTCCTGCCCCGCTTCCTGCTGATGGCCGCGGCCGGCGGCGCGCTGACGAGCCTCGTGTTCGTCTACAACAAACTGACCAACGGCGACTGGCTGACCTTCGGCTATGTCGTCAAGTGGGGCAAGGGCCACGAGCTCGGCTTCGGCCGGAGCGGCTGGGGCGAGGCCCACACCCCGCTGCGCGGCCTCATCCACACCGGCAACAACCTGAACCTGCTCAATAAGTACCTCTACGAGTGGCCGCTGGCCGCGCTCGTGCCGGTGCTCATCCCGCTCGCGGCCGGGACCCGGCGGGCCGAGGACCGGCTGATGCTCGCCTGGCCCGCCAGCCTGCTCGTCGCGCACTTCTTCTACTGGTTCCACAACTGCTGTTTCGGCCCGCGCTTCCTCTACGAGGCGGTGCCCGGCCTGATCCTGCTCACCGTCCGCGGCGCCGAGGAGCTCGGCCCGTTCCTGCGCCGGACCTTCGGGCTCGGGGTCACCGACGCCGCCGCCCGCCACTTCGTCGGCCGGGCATGGCCGGTGCTGACCCTCGTCGCAGTCGTCGCCGGCCTGCCCCCGCTCCAGCGGGTCTACCACCGCTACGCCGACGTCGACGCGCAGACCGTCAAGGCCGTCCGCCGGGCCGGGCTCACCAACGCGCTCGTCTTCCTCGACCACCTCGGCCACGGCTTCACCGCCAACGACCTCGACCTGTCCGGCGACATCGTCTACGCCAAGGACCTCGGCCCGCTCAACCCGGCCCTCACCCTCAGCTACCCGGACCGCCGATACTACCAGGCGACCGGCAACGTCATCCGGTCGCTCGGCGGCCTCCGCTGCGACGGATCCCAGCTCGAGACCGCGCTCGGCGAGATGGCCAGGTTCCTCGACGACTCGACGACACTCGACTACCGCACCGTCATCTGGCCGTTCGCCGAAATCCGGCCCGGCGTCGGCTGGCTGGAACGCGGCGACGGCCCGCCGGTCGAGAACTACCGCGAGGTCTCGCGCCGGATCTTCAACGGCTCCGCCCGGCTCGACGACTACCTTCCCGCCCTCGCCTGCTGGCTCGTCGGCGACAAGCGCGAGCACTTGACAATACTCGCGTTCATGGACGACCTGCGCAACTTCGTCGCCGCCGGGCACCGCTTCACCCTGCTCTACGTCACCTCAGAGGGCAGCGGCGCGGTCTATGAAATCACCCCGCTCGCGGGCGACGAGGTGCTCGTTCCCGAGGGGCCGGGATTCACCCCGGTGCGCTAGTCGAGCCGGACGAACTCCCAGGCCAGGCTGTCGCCCGCGAACGTAACCAGCACGTAGCCGGGCTCGCCGTAGTCGAGCGGGTCCGGCGCCATCGCGCCACAGGTGATGTGGCGCACCCCGGCCGCCTCGCTCGCCCGGAAGGCGTGGATGTGGCCGGAAAACAGGCCCCAGGCCCCGACGTCGCGCAGGAGTGCCGACAGCCGGTACCGCTCCGCCTCGCTCGCCAGCCGGTAGAGGGCCGGCGCCGGCCCATCGTAGAGCGGGTAGTGGGTGCCGACGACCTTGATGCCGGGCCGGGCCAGCTCCGCCTCCAGCCACTCGAACTGGGTCGGCCCGATGACGCCCGACGCGGTGTCGAACAGGATGACGCGGACCCGCTCCCCGGCGGCGAACGACTTGCAGCCCGCGCCGAACAGCTCCTTCCACCGCTCCCAGGAACCCCGCTGGTACAGGTCGTGGTTGCCCGCCGTCGCGTAGTACGGCACGCCCAGGCTGTCGAGCAGGGCCCGGACCAAAGTCACCTGGTCCTCGGTCGCGTCGTGGGTCAGGTCGCCCAGCACCAGCACGAAATCGATGCCCTGGGCCGCGACCTCGGGACGGAACCGGGTCAGCCGGTTCGTCCCGAACTTGTCAATCTGCGGGTCGCCGAACACCGCGAACCGGAAGCCGCCCGGCCCCACCGGCGGCGGCTCGGGCGCGGGCATCGCCAGGCTCTCCTTCACTCTCTGCTCGGTCAAGGGATGGAACAGCGCCTGGCGCAGCGACCAGTCACACCCGGCAGCGAGCAGGACCAGGCACAGAGCCGCGAGCAAAACCCCAAGCCCTCTGCGCCTTCGTGTCGAAATCCCTTTCCCATCACTCCTACCCTCCTCACCCTTCCCTGCTCGTCCCTTCGTGTCTCTGCCTCCGGTCCGCGCCCTTGTCTTCACGCACGTCACTTCTTCGTGCCTTCGTGTCGAAATCCTCCCCGCGCGACTCATCTCCCCGCTCCACGCCGCACCCCGACCTCCAGCTCGACCGCGCCGAGTTCGAGCAGGGCCGACGACAACCCCTTCACCTCTGCCCCGGCCGCGGCCAGCGCCCGCCAGCCTCGGCCCAGCGTCCGCTCGCCCTCCACGCGCAGGCCGGGCAGGCCGGGCGTGCGCACGGCCAGCGCCGCCCGGTTGCCGGTCCGCACCGCCAGCGCCAGCTCCGGCCGGTTTACGAACCGCCAGCCGACGCCATAGACGACATTCCACTCGGCCAGCGACGAATTCCAGACAAGCGGCGAGCGCCATTGCGCGGAATCGAGCAGCGGCACCCGCCGGCAGATGCCGGCCTCGAGCTCGAGCACGTCAAGGGGTCGGCCGGTCGCGGACGCGAACGCGAGGTTCTCGCCCGCGCGCCAGGCCGGCCAGCGCCGAAGCACCGCCCCGGCCGCGACGCCGGCCCACGGTGCGAACGACCAACGGGCCTCGAGGGCGTACCGGTCCGGCAGGCCCGGCCGGGCGAGGTTCGCGGCCAGCCCGCCCCGCAGGCGGAGGCTCGGCAGGGGTTCGAGCGCGGCGAGCGCCGACAGCGGCAGTCGCGTCTCGACCCCGGCCTCGTGGCGCAGGCCGAACCCGAATTCCCACTCCACCGCCGTCCCGGCCGCGGTCGCGACCGCCAGCAACATCGCGGCTCGTAGTCCAAGGCTCGGCATTCGCAACTCGCAACAGTCTATCCGAAGACAGAAAGCCCTCAAGCCCACGCCTCCGGCCGTCATCTCGACCCCTTCGACTGCGCTCAGGGCAGTCCAGTACACCCGCCGTGCCGACCGCGGTCCTCCAATCATCTTCACTTCGCCACACCATCATTGGAGTACCCCCGGTGTGGTAGACACCTTGAAAGGCGGGTGTAGCATCAGACCGGAGGTAATCAGTGACAGAAGCGCGAGAGCCTCGGAAGACCTACACGCGTGAGTTCAAGCTCAACGCAGTCCGACTGACGACCGCGGGCGACGTGACGGTCGTCCAGGTGGCCCGGGAGTTGGGGGTGAACGAGAACACCCTGCACAAGTGGCGGCAGCAGTTCTGGGCCGACCCGAAGCAGGCGTTCCCGGGCAAGGGCAAGCTGAAGCCTGATGCGGAGGAGGTCCGGCAGCTGCGGCGGGAGAATCTGCGGCTGAAGCAGGAGAACGAGTTCCTAAAGCGAGCGGCGGTCTGGCTGGCGCGGGAAGCGCACGGAAGTTCCGAGTGATTGCGAGCCAGGCCGGGAAGCTACCCGTGAGACTGATGTGCCGCGTGGCCGGCGTTTCCCGGAGCGGGTACTATGGACTGCCTTCGACCTTCGCTCCCCCCCTTCCCCATCTGCCTTCGTGTCCGATTCCGCCCTCCGCGCACTGCAACCCGACACCTGCAGTCCCGCCGCTTCCTCTTCGCTTGACATTCTCCCTGTCCCGGCTAGCCTGTCCTGACGAAGCAGGATATGACCAAAGCCATAGAGACCACCGCGATAGTCGAGAACGAGCGCCGGCTGACCCTGCTGGACTCGGTCCCCATCCAGGACCAGACCCGGGTCCGTGTCATCATCCTCGTGCCCGATGACGCCGAGCCGGACGACCAGGAGTGGCTCAGGCAGGCGGCCGCAAACCCGGCCTTCGACTTCCTCACCGACCCGGCCGAGGACATCTACACGGTCTCCGACGGCAAGCCCTTCGATGACCCGCGGTAGGTTCGTCCTCATCAGCTTCCCGTTCGATGACCGGACGTCAGCCAAGACCTGACCCGCCGCCAGTTCCTTCACCCGACCACCGTGGAGAAATCCCTTTCCGGCCCGTGCGGGCGGTAGTTCAAGGTACAACGTTCAAGGCTCCTGGTTCGGAGTTCAGCGCTCCCCCTTCCCCATCTGCCTTCGTGTCGAATTCCGCCCTCCGCCCTGCCCCGCAATTTTCCCTTGACATCTCCCTTCTTCCGCGACACAATGACCGGTATGGACACGATGCCCGGGCCGGGGTTGACAGAACGGGGAGTTATGCATTATGCTCCCGGAATCCCCATTGGCGGATGACAGGAGAGCGACTTGCCAGGCGCCACACACAGAAGGAAGTCGCCGGACGGTACATACCGTTGTTATCACTGCAACGCTGAGACGACCTCTGGCGCCCAGTTCTGCAGCAAGTGCGGGCGCCAATTTGAAGGCGATTCGGGTCAACAGGCAGATGTCCCGAACACCCCAGTAACGCCGCCCGCAGTTCAGCCGCAGAGATCCCGGAAGGGCAGAGGGGTAGTCGTTGCCGGAGAAGTCTGCGCGGTAGTTGGGTTCGTCCTCAGCCTAGCGAATGCAGGGTTGGTCATCGTTGCCATGCCGCTCTACCTTGCAGGCTTTGTGCTTAGCATCATAGGAATCGTGCAGGGCAGGACCGGACGAGGCATCGTGTTGCTGTTGGCTTGCGTTCTCTTGCCGCTGCTCACCATAGGCTACACCTGCGCTAAGTTTGGAGATAGCGTCTCCAAGGTCAAGACCGACAAGATTGAACGCCTGTCCCGTATCGAATTCGAGGACGTTGAGGGCTACATTGACGGTGACTACATGTACTGCAAGGGCAAGGTCCGCAATATGGGGACGGACGAGGCAACCTTCGTGAAGGTCAACGTCGAGTGGTTGGACAAGGACGGCGCTATCCTTGACACAGACTACACCTTCGCAGTCAGTAGCGAAGGACTCCGTCCTGGCGCCGCGAAGTCCTTCAGCATCATGACTCCCGCAGACCGTAGAATGAGGAGCTACAGGTACCATATCATCGCGGACTAACGCGGCGCGAATTGGGTGTCCCCCGCCGGTTGACGGTACCAGGGTTCGGTACCTCCTTCGACTATCATGAAGAGGCGTTCTCCAGGACGGAATGCAGACCGGTCGGCTGAGAGGCGGGCGGACAAACTCAGAGACAGGTGGCTCCGGAGCTTGCGGAAGTCCATGCGTGATGTGACCAAGAAGCTCAATGCGCTGTCAACTCCGTCACGGACTCCAGAGTACGTCCTCATTGCGGTCCTGGTTGTGCTCAATGGCATGATCCTGGCCTTCTCCAGGAGCCTGGTATTCCGTGCCGAAGACGCACGCTACCTGCTGAGTGCCACCGCGCAGGCTGTGGCAGGCGGGTTCGTTCTGACTTTCACGGTCTCGGCGATCGTCAGCCAAGCGGGTGCCAAGTACGGACTGGATCCAGTTCGGTTCTTCTTTCGTGATGCATGGACCATCGTGCTCATGAGTCTATTCATCGTCTCGATAGTCCTGCCGCTGGGCTCCCTTGGGGTTCCCGACACCAGACTACGAGCGGAGCTCTGCGTGTGGTCCCTGGAGCTGGGGGCGGCCTGCTGGCTGCTGGTGTTGCCCTACGCGCTTCACCGCACCAGTCAGGTTCATCCCATCGCCGCAGCGCGCAGTCTGGTGCCTCGACCGGATAGTGGTATGATAGAGCCCGAAGCAGAGACCGCGCTCCAAGACCTCGAAGGAACAGTGGTCAGCGCCTTCAAGTCTGGTGCGTATGTCTTCACCCGGTTGTGTCTCAGCGGACTTGCTGATGCGACGGCCAAAGCGGTGGAGGCAAGCTCCCATCCGAAAGTCGAGGACTACCTCGAATCCATGTGCCGGCTATCCTCCTCACTGAGTGCTGATCCCTACGCCACGAAGCAACTGCTGGATGCAGTGCTGGAAGTCGGAAAGTCGCTCGCGCGCGCGCGCTACTTCTTGGGCATCCCCAAGCTGCACAGGCCCTTGCGGGACGCGGGACGCTCGGCCGTCACAAAGGACCTGCCTGACCAGGCTAGGAATGTGGTTACCGTCTTTCTCGCATTGGCTCGGGAGTTCGTGGAGGCGGGCAAAGATGAGTTCGCCAAACTCGCCAAAGAACACTCCATGATGGTCGGCCACCGCCCGTGGCAGGTCGGCGCCGCCGGTGTACATCGGGCGTGGTGCATAGGGCCCTGGAAACTGGCCGCGCAGTTGCAGTTCAAGAACCTCGACCCGACGCCTGCGCTAAGTGGGCTCCATGATGTGGCGCATGCGACCAGTTCCAACGTAGTCGCCGACGCCGCTGGGAGGGCCATGGAGGACATGCCCCCCGATGACAAGCTGCGGCCGGTCCTGGAAAAACTGGCCCGGGACTTTCACCGCCCACTCGGGGTCCCACTACCAGAGGACCAGCGCCCGCCCGAGTGAGTCCGACCCGTCTCGGAAGGGCGCGGGTCATATGTTGATTGTGCCCCCCGCGAACCCTCTGGCGGGGCGTTGCCTCCCCGCCCGCTACTACAGGCAGCCCTTAGGGACCGACCGGTGCCGGCGCCGCTGAAGCCGCCCCGGCGGACCACACCTCCGGCCCTCACCCTCCCTCTCCCAATGGGAGAGGGGCAGGAGGTGAGGGGGCGAAGCCTGTCAGCACCCTCGGGCCAAGTCCCTCCCAGGGCTGGTCGGGCAGGAGCCGCTCGCCAGCCCCCTTTTCGGGCCTCAAAACGGAGAGACCGAACGCGAAGGTCAATCGGGGGCCCGAAGCCCAGTCCAGCCGTGGCAGGTATGCGCCGCCGAGCTGCGAGTCC
The DNA here is from genome assembly GCA_046485285.1 of bacterium. Lineage (GTDB taxonomy): Bacteria > Hydrothermota > Tepidihabitantia > Tepidihabitantales > Tepidihabitantaceae > DSBX01. The sequence continues at coordinate 50 of JAWOHE010000067.1, read as the reverse complement.
GGGACACCCAACGGATACTGCACGCGGAGCGTGTGGACGGAACCCGCCGG
>JAWOHE010000017.1:0-9299 GCA_046485285.1 bacterium | reverse complement strand
GCGCTGCTGTTCGCGATGAAGCAGAACAGCCGGCTCGGTTCGGTGAGCGACGGCACGTCGCTCCTCGACTACGACGAGGATGAGGTCGCCCGCAAGATCGGCATCAACCTCGCGCTCGGCTACGGCGAATACCGGGACACGCTGTTCAACCTCGTCGACGCGCCCGGCTACGCCGACTTCTTCGGCAACGTCGTCTCCGCCGCCCGGGCGATCGACAGCGCGGTCATCGTCGTCGACGCGTCGTCGGGCGTCGAGGTCGGCACCGAGCTGGCCTGGCGCCGGGTCGAGCAGAGCGGCTGCCCGCGGGTCGTCTTTGTCAACAAGCTCCGCAAGGAGAACACCGATTTCGCCGTGACGGTCGAGGAGATCCGCAAGGCGCTCGGCGCCTCGGTGACGCCGCTCTACCTGCCGGTCGGCCGGGAGGGCGCGCTCTCGGGCGTCGTCGACCTGCTCGCGGGCCGGGCGTTCGCCTACGATAACGGCACCCGCACGGAAGTGCCGGTCCCGGCCGCGCTGGCCGACGACATCGCCGCCTGGCGGGAGCGGCTCGTCGAGGCCGCGGCCGATGCCGACGAGAAGCTGATGGAGAAGTTCCTCGAGGGCGCCGAGATCTCGACCGAGGAGATGATCAATGGCGTCCGGAACGGCATCCGGGCCGGCGTCGTCCACCCGCTTGTCTGCGGCGACGCGCTCGCCCAGGTCGGGGTCGACATGCTGCTCGACCTCGCGGTTGACGTCCTGCCCGCGCCGACCGGGCTCAAGCCGCTCGATGCCCGCAAGCCGGACAGCGACGAGGCGGTACTCGTCGAGCGCAAGCCCGACGCGCCGACCTGCGCGCTGGTGTTCAAGACCATCTCCGAGTCGCACGTCGGCGAGATGAGCTACGTCCGGGTGCTCTCGGGCAGCATCGAGCCCGGGATGACGCTGCTCAACGCGACCACCGGCCGGGACGAGAAGATCAACCAGCTCTACATCGTCAAGGGTCGCGAGCGCACCGAGGTCAGCAGGCTGGTCACCGGGATGGTCGGCGCGCTCGTCAAGCTCAAGGACACCCGGACCGGCAACACGCTCTGCGACCGGCGCCGCCCGGTCGTGCTGCCCGAGCTCGACTTCCCGAGGCCCTCGATATCGGTCGCGATCGTGCCGCACAGCAAGGGTGATGAGGAGCGGGTCTCGAACGGTCTCACCCGGCTCCGCCAGGAGGACCCGACCTTCAGCTTCGCGTTCGACCCCGAGCTCGGCCAGCAGCTCATCAGCGGGATGGGCGAACTCCACCTCGACGTCATCGTCGGCCGGCTCAAACGCCGCTTCGACGTGTCGGTCGACCTCATCAAGCCGCGCATCGCCTACCGCGAGACGATCTCGCGCAAGGCCGACGCGCAGGGCCGCCACAAGAAGCAGACCGGCGGCCGCGGCCAGTTCGGCGACTGCTACCTCCGGATCGAACCCCTGCCGCGCGGCGGCGGGTTCGAGTTCGTCGACGAGATCAAGGGCGGCGCGATCCCGGGCAAGTTCGTCCCCTCGGTCGAAAAGGGCGTCCGCGAGTTGCTCGACAAGGGCGTCCTCGCCGGCTACCGGATGATGGACATCCGGGCGACCGTCTACGACGGTTCCTTCCACCCGGTCGACTCGTCCGACATCGCCTTCAAGATGGCCGCGATTCTCGCCTTCAAGGCCTGCTGCGAGAAGGCCGGCGTGATTCTCCTCGAGCCGATCGCCAACGTCGAGATCACCGCGCCGGACCGCTACACCGGCGACATCATGGGCGACCTCAACGCCAAGCGGGGGAGAATCGCGGGGATGGAGTCGCAGGGCTCGCTGCAGGTCATCAAGGCCCAGGTTCCCCAGGCCGAGATGTACAAGTACTCCAACGCCCTCCGGTCGATGACCCAGGGCCGCGGCTTCTTCGCGATGGAATTCTCCCACTACGAGGAAGTTCCGCGCGAGCAGACCGCCCGGATCGTCGACGAGGCGAAGGCCCAGCGCGAGGAAGAGAAACAGTAGCGCGGCGGAAGGCTATTCCGGGGTCGGGCCAGGTGCCCGGCCCCGGTTCCGTTTCGCGCCGAGGCGGGCCAGCGCGCCGGCCGCGATGAGCGCGAGCGCCGGCTCGACCGGCGCCCGGAACCGCGCCTCGCCGACCGGCCCGGTCAGTACCGTGAAGTAGAGGACCGGCAGTACCAGCCAGCCGACCGCGCGGCGGCCCGGACCCCGGAGGACAACAAGCCCGGAGACAAGCAGGACCGCGAGGTGGACCGCGGCCAGCGCGAACCAGCACCAGAACAGCGGGCCGGCGCCGGCGGCCCGGCCTTCGAGCACGACCCGACAGGCCTCGCCGAGCCGACCCCGGGCCGCCAGCCCGACCGCGGCCTGCATCACGTGGGACGCCTCGGCCGGCGGCGCGCCGGTGTGGACCAGCAGGGGCGTGACACTTATCGGCACGAGGAAGTTGGCGGCCAGACCCGCGAGCTGGACCGCGACCGCGAGCGCGGGCCGGCGCAGGAGCCGGTCGCGGCCGACCGCGGCGAGCCGGACCCAGTAACCGGCCTCGTCGGTCGAGTCGAGCTCGCCGAACCGTTCCCTGGCCTCGGCCTGCATCAGGTCGCGCGCGCCGGCGAGCGACGTCCGCTCGGCGGCCGCGACGACGGTCGCCGCGTTGTAGAGGAACAGGTTGCGCTCGGCCGCGGTCGAGACAATCGCCCGGCCGCTGACCCGGTGATTCCGCGCGACCCACGGCCCGACAACCAGCAACGCGCAGGCGAGCGGGACGAGCGCGTGCCACGGCGCGCCGGCCCTGGCCCGAAGCCAGCGCCAGCCGGCCCAGGCGCTGATGACAACCGGCCAGAAGACCGCGATCGGGCGGGTCAGCACCAGCAGCCCGGCGGCAAGACCCGCGCCGGCAAGGTCGGCGGGCCGGCCCGAGGCCCGGAACCGCGCCATCAGCAGGAGGCAGACCGCGAGCAACAGGGTGAATGTCGTCTCGGTCACCGCCTTGGTCGCCAGGAAGGCAAGGTTCGGGCTCGCGGCGGCCAGCAGCGCCGCGAGCGCGGCCGCCCGGCCCGGCAGTCCGAGCTCGACAGCCAGCCGCCGGGTCACGAGCAGGACAAGCCACGACAGCAGGAGCTGGAGCCCGAGCACCGCCGCGATCGAGCCGCCGAAGACCGCGCGCAGGCCGGCGAGCAGGACCGGGTAGACCGGGGTCCGGAACAGCTCGGGCCGGACCGCGCCGGCGTTCTCGCGGGCAAACTCGCCGCGCTCGACCAGGCTGGCCGCGAGGGCGTCGTACTCGGCCGCGTCGGCGATTGGCTCCAGCGCTTTCGCGCGCAGTCCGACCCCGACCGGCAGCAGCCAGAACAGGCCCTGGAGCGCGAGCGCGACGAGAAGGGCGGCGGCGAGCGCCCTGCTACTCGATGTCATACCAGATGCCGTCCCGCGGCCGGCGCCGGCGCGCCAGCAGGCCGACCGCTACCCCGACGACGAACCCGCCGATGTGGGCGAAGTAGGCGACCCCGCTGGTGCCGGGCGGCGCGCCGCAGCCGTAGAGCACCTGGATGAGAATCCAGAAGCCGAGCAGGAGCCCGGCCGGCAGGTAGATGAACCGCAGGAACAGGAATATCGGGACCAGCGTCAGCACCCGGGCCCGCGGGTAGAGCACCATGTAGGCGCCCATCACGCCCGAGATCGCGCCCGACGCCCCGATCGTCGGGACCGGCGAACCCGGTGCGACGAGGATGTGGAGGATGCTGCCGAACACCCCGGAGCCGGCATAGACGAGGAGGTAGGGCAGGTGGCCGAACCGGTCCTCGACGTTGTCGCCGAAAATCCACAGGTACCACATGTTGCCGACGAGGTGGAGCAGCCCGCCGTGCAGGAACATCGAGGTGATGAGCGTCTGGAGCTGGCGGCCCCGGACCACCTCGGCCGGGATCATCCCGAACCGCATCACGAAGTCCCGGGCCGCTTCCGGGGCGGAGAGATCGGTCAGCGCCTGCCAGGCATAGACGACCACGCAGGACGCGATCATCGCCCAGGTCGCCCAGGGCCGGGTCCGGGAGCGGACGTCGTCGCGCAGCGGGATCAACTGGCCGCCCCGACCAGCACGACGACCATCGCCGCGATGCTCGCGCCCGCGAGCGCGACCGCGGTCCCCTCGGTCGTCTTGGCCTTGACCCCGACCGCGGACTCGGGGACGCCGACGAGCCCGGCGATTCGCGCGCGCAGGGCCGGGACGTGGGGCTGGAGCTTCGGCCGGTCGCAGATTACCACCGCGTCGAGGTTCATCACCCGGCCGCCCGCGGCCCGGAACCGCTTCACGACCTCGCCGAGCAGCACGGCCGAGTCCGCGCCCGCCCAGCGGGCGTCGTCGTCCGGAAACAGCGTCCCGATGTCGGGCAGGGCAAGGCTGCCGAGCAGCGCGTCGGCGACGGCGTGAAGCAGGGCGTCGCCGTCCGAGTGGCCGGCGAGCCCGGACTCGAACGGGATCCGGACCCCGCCCAGCACCAGCGGCCGGCCGGCGACCAGCCGGTGCGCGTCGAAGCCGAACCCGATCCTGGGGTCAGCGCCCATTCGGGCTGATTCTAGGGCGACAGCCGTGACGGTCAAGCGCGGCCGCCGGCCGCTCCGGTTGACAGTCCTCGGAAACTCAGTAGGATACCCGGCGTGATTCGCGTTACCAGCGGCGGGGAGAGCCGCGATTTCGAGCCCGGCGTCAGCGCCGGCGAGGTGCTGGCCGGCACCGGGGCGATTGCCGCCCGGGTCGACGGCCGCCTCGTCGACCTGACGACCCGGCTCGAGGCCGACAGCGCGGTCGAGCCGGTGACCTTCGACAGCGAGGAAGGGCGCGACGTCTTCTGGCACAGCTCCTCCCACCTGATGGCCCAGGCGGTCAAGCAGCTCTTCCCGGACGCCAAGGTCGCCATCGGCCCGGCCGTGCCCGAGGGCTTCTACTACGACTTCGACGTCGCCCGGCCCTTCACCGAGGAGGAACTCAAGCTCATCGAGGCGCGGATGAAGGAGCTCGTCCGGCAGAAACTGCCGGTCGTCCACCGCTGGCTTCCCCGGGCCGAGGCGCTCGAGCTCTTCCGGTCCCGGGGCGAGGACTACAAGGTCGAGCTCGTCGAGAACCTGCCCGACGACAACATCTCGGTCTACGAGCAGGGCGATTTCGTCGACCTCTGCCGCGGCCCCCACGTCGCCAACACCTCGGTCATCCGCGCGCCCAAACTCCTGAGCGTCGCCGGCGCCTACTGGCACGGCGACGAGCGCAACCGGATGCTGTCGCGCATCTACGGCGTCGCCTTCCCGGACAAGGAGCGGCTCAAACGGCACCTCGAGAAGCTCGAGGAGGCCAAGCGCCGCGACCACCGCCGGCTCGGCGTCGCGCTCGACCTCTTCAGCCTGCACGAGGAGGCCGGCGCCGGGCTCGTCTTCTGGCACCCGAAGGGCGCGGTCGTCCGCCGGGTCATCCAGGACTACTGGGACCGCGAGCACCTCGCCGCCGGCTACCAGCTCGTCGTCACCCCGCACATCGCCCACGGCCGGCTCTGGCACCGCTCCGGCCACTTCGACCATTACCGGGAGAACATGTACGTCATCCCGGTCGACAACGAGGAATACGTCCTCAAACCGATGAACTGCCCCGGCCACATGCTCGTCTACCGGTCAAAGGTCCACTCCTACCGCGACCTGCCGGTCCGGATGGGCGAGTGGGGCACGGTCTACCGCTACGAGCGCTCCGGCACGCTCCACGGCACGATGCGCGTCCGCGGCTTCACCCAGGACGACGCGCACCTGTTCTGCACCGCCGAGCAGATCGAGGATGAGCTCCACGGGGTCGTCGCGCTCTCGCTCCGGATGCTCCGCGCCTTCGGCTTCGACCGGTTCCGCATCGACCTCTCGGTCCGCGACCCGAAGCACCACGAAAAGTACCTCGGCGAGGACGAGCAGTGGCGGCTCGCCGAGGACGCCCTCGTCCGGACCCTCGAGCGGATCGGCCTGCCCTGGCGCCGGGCCGAGGGCGAAGCGGTCTTCTACGGCCCGAAGATCGACATCAAGCTCCTCGACTCGCTCGACCGCGAGTGGCAGTGCTCGACCTGCCAGTTCGACTTCAACATGGCCTCGCGCTTCGACATCTACTACGTCGGCGAGGACGGCCGCCACCACCCGGCCTACCTGATTCACCGCACCGTCCTCGGCGGCATCGAACGATTCTTCGGCATCCTCGTCGAACACTACGGCGGTCTGTTCCCGACCTGGCTCGCGCCGGTCCAGGCCCGGGTGATGTCGATAACCGACGACCAGTCCGGGTACGTCGGCGGGGTGGCCGCCCGACTCCGGGAGGCCAACGTCAGAGTTGAAATCGACGCCAGAAGTGATAGAATCGGCTACAAGATTGCTGAAGCCGAGCGAATGAAGACGCCATTTATGCTTATTGCCGGAGCGCGGGAAGCCGCCAGCGGGGCTGTTTCCGTGCGCCGCCACGGCAAGGGCGACCTCGGCGTGATGCCGCTCGAACAGGCCCTGTCCCTGATCGCGGAGGAGTCCGACGTACCGAGGTAGGCGACAGGGCGCGGTTCCGCGCGACGGCTTTGTCGGTCGGCCCAGGGTCAACGGTCAGATCCGCGTGCCCTACGTGCGGGTCATCGGCCCGGACCGCAAGCCGATCGGCATCCTGCCGACCCGCGAGGCGCTCAGCCTCGCCCAGCGCCAGGGGCTCGACCTGGTCCTGATCGCGCCGACCGGCGACCCGCCGGTCTGCGGGATTATGGACTTCGGCAGGTACCTGTACGAGCAGAAGGTGAAGTCGCGCGAGTCGAAGAAGAAACAGCATTCGGCCGAGGTCCGCGAGATGCGGATGAAGATGAAGATCGACACGAACGACTATCAGATCAAGGTTCGCAAGATGCGCGAGTTTCTGGCCGAGCGGGACCGCATCCGGGTGACGCTGATGATTCGCGGCCGCGAGGTGACCCACACCGACCTCGCGTACAAGCTGCTCGCGAGGCTCGAGGCCGACCTCGCCGACGTCGCCCGGATCGACGGCAAGCCGAGACTGCAACTGGAAGGCAGGAAATCGATACAGATGATGCTGGTGCCGAAATGAAACACAAACAAAAGACACTCAGTTCGCTCAAGCGCCGCGTGAAGAAGACCGGGACGGGCAAGTACAAGTTCTTCTCCGGCGGGATGAACCACAACAACGGCTGCAAGTCGAACGCCCAGAAGCGCCGCCTGCGCAAGGCCCGGATCGCCGAGGGCGGACTCGCCGCGCGGGTCAAGAAACTGGTCCCGTACAAGTAGGAGAAGAAGATGCCCAGAGTAACCACCGGAGCGGCGACCCGGCAGCGACGCCGCAAGTGGCTGTCCCAGGCCAAGGGCTACTGGGGTTCCCGGTCCAAGCTCTACCGCCCGGCGCGCCTGCAGGTGATGCACGGCCTCATCAGCGCCTACCGCGAGCGCAAGCGCAAGAAGCGCACCTACCGCGCGCTCTGGATCACCCGCATCAACTCCGCGCTCCGGCCCCACGGGATGAACTACAGCACCTTCATCCACGGCCTCGTCGTCGCCGGCCTCGAACTCGACCGGACCGTGCTCTCCGAGATGGCGATCCACTCGCCCGAGGATTTCGCCGGCCTCGTCGAGACCGTCCGCGCCGCGCTCGAGCCGGAAGCGAAGAGCTGAACCCGGCGATAGCATAAGCCGCCGCCCTCCCGGGCGGCGGCTCTTCTATCGGGGCGACCCGATTCGAACGGGCGACCCCCAGCACCCCAAGCTGGTGCGCTAAACCAACTGCGCCACGCCCCGACACTCTACCAGATGCTAGTCAAACCGCCTGCTGAGTCAATCGCGGCAGGGGAGGGGCGACCCGCCGCGGCCGATTGCCGGAGGCCCGGGCCGCTACGAACCCTGGGCCGCCTTCCGCTTCCTGAACTCCTCGGTCAGCAACGGCACGACCTTGAAGACGTCGCCGACAATCCCGTAGTCCGCGACCCTGAAGATGTTCGCCTCCGGGTCCTTGTTTATCGCGACGATGCACTTCGAGTTCACCATCCCGACAAGGTGCTGGATCGCCCCGGAAATCCCGCAGGCGATGTAGACCGTCGGCGCGACGATCTTGCCGGTCTGGCCGACCTGGAACTGGTGGTCGCGCCAGCCCGCGTCGACCGCGGCGCGCGAAGCGCCGACCGCGGCGTTCAGCACCCGGGCCAGCTCCTCGAGCATCGCGAAGCTCTCCGGCGCCTTGATGCCGCGGCCGCCCGAAACGATGACCTCGGCCTCGGACAACTCGACGGTCTCGGTCACGGTCCGGACGATCTCGGCCACGACCGCGCGCAGGCGCTCCGGCTTCAGCTCCTCGGCGACGACCGGGCCGCCTCCGCCGGACGGCGCCGGCTGGTCGAACGCCCGGGGCCGCACCGACAGCACCACCGGCCTGCGGTCCGGCAGGCGCAGGCGCTCGAGCGCCTTGCCCGCGAAAATCGGCCGCACCGCCACCGCGCCGCCGTCGGCGAACTCGACCGCGGTCACGTCGGGCAGGAGGTCGCACTCGAGCCGGGCGGCCAGCGACGCCGCGAGGTCCTTGCCGGTCGCGGTCGCGGAAATCACCACCAGCGCCGCGTCGTGCTTCCGGGCGAGCTCGGCCAGCACCCCGGCGTGGCCGTCGGGCGTGTAGCTCGCGAGCCCGGGGTCGGCGACGGTCAGCACGCTCCTCACCCCGAACCGGCCGAGGTCGGCCGCGGCCTTCGCGGCCTCCGGGCCGAGCGCGACCGCCGCGGACTCGAGCCCGCGCTCGCGGCCGAACAGGTGACCGACCAGCATCGCCTCGTACGAAGACTTCCGGACCGCGCCGGCGTTCAGCTCGGCATAAACCAGTATCATCGGCAACCTCCTGTGTTCTCAACGTGAAACAGGAACCGGGGCGCGCAGTCAGACCCGCGCCCGGCCCGCACCCGGCAGGACGCGTGATTCTAGACCCGCCCGCCGCCGGGTCAAGACCGGCCGGCGATTCACCGCTCCGCCTACCTGAGACTGAACACCTCGTACCGGACCCGCGCCAGCACCGCCGGGTCCAGCCCGCGCATCTGCCACTTCGCGCCGATCTGCGCCGCGGCCAGCGCGGCCGCGTCGCCGGTCACCCGGTTCGTCAGCTTCCACAACTGCCGCGCGTAGGCGAAATAGCCCGGGAACGAGATGACCTGCGCCCCGGCCTGGTTCAGCACCTGCCGCACCGAGGTCTCCAACTGGTACAGCGCCTCGAACGACGCCTGCACCCGGGCGACGAACTCCGGGTCGGCCAGCCGCGC
>JAWOHE010000004.1:0-23245 GCA_046485285.1 bacterium | reverse complement strand
AACAGCCCCACCGCCCACCAGTGTGACGGCGTCGTCTTGTCGAAGAAGATGTCGGTGTTGACGTACCGGCCCCGGTCGTAGCCCACGAACCGCCCCCGGCCCGCCCCGAGATGCAGCCGGGCAAACGACGCCAAGGGCACGCTCCCGACCGCGAACGCCGAGAAGTTCTCGAACGTGCGGTCCTTCTTGCCGAGGTTGTCGTGCCGGTACTTCCAGTCCGGCCACGCGTCGTCGAGCCCGTTGCCGATCGGCGAGACGTACCTGCTCAGCCCGATGTCGTGGACCCCGAGCGCGAACGCGGCCCCGTCCGGCTCACCGAACAGCTGCCAGGTCGCGCCCAGCACCCAGTCCATCAGCGTGTACGCCGTCAGCCCGAGCTCCAGCCGGTCCACCGGCGCGTAGCGCAGAGCGCCGCCCAGCTCAAGCCCGGTGTTCCGGCTCGTCGCCGGGTCCATCAGCGGCCCGGTCAGACCGACCGACGCCGCTATCATCCCGCCCGGCAGAACCCCGGTCGTCGGCACGTTGACCAGCACCCCGGTCCGGTCGAACTGGGCCCACGCCGGCGTCATCAGCGCGACGAGCGCGAGCGCCAGCACGAGGACGCGAAGAAAACCGCGTCCCGGTGCCCCGGCCCTGAGTCCGTCTCCGCCTGCCTTCACGTCTGTCTCCATCTCCGCCTCCTGTGCAATCTGCGGTCTCTGTCCTGTCTTCACGCTCCGAACCGTCCTGTCAACTCCCCTGTCCTCGCACCGCCCCGCTCCCTGCCCCAATCCGCCAACATCTTCGCCCTGTCTGCCGCTTTGTCAAGCCCATAGCGACGATGGCGGATGTTCAAAGTTCAAGGTTCCTGGTTCAAAGTTCATCGTTCAGGACTCTTGCTCATCGCTCAGCCCTCCGTCCCCGCCCGTCATTTCGACCAACGGCCGCGAGGCGCTTCCGCTTGTCATTTCGACCGGAGCGTAGCGGAGTGGAGAAATCCCTTTCCTGCCCGTCCGGCTTCCTCTCCGCCTCCGGGGGAGAAGGGTCGGGGTGAGGTGGTGGCCCGCTCGTCGCGCTCACTCCGCCGCCGCGACGGCGGCACTGCCCGATGCTGTCGGCCTGCCATTCAGGCACGCCAGGTCCGGCGTGTAGCTCGAAACCTGCCGGAGCATCTCCGCCCGGACCTCGGCCGGGCCCGCGCTCCCGGCCACGGCCTCGAGCCGCGCCACGTCCGCGGCCAGCTCATCGTACCCCCGCTTCGCGGAAATCCGCGCCCGGTAGATACGCCGGTTTATCGTCACGACCGTGCCTTCCTCCGCGGTCAGGAGCTCCTCGAACAGCTTCTCGCCTGGCCGCCGCCCGGTCACGACAATCGGTATGTCCACCTCCGGCCGCAGGCCGGCGTGGCGAATCATCGTCTCGGCGAGGTCCCATATCCGCACCGGGTTCCCCATGTCGAGCACGAACACCTCGCCGCCCTGCCCGATCGCGGCCGCCTGCAGGACCAGCAGGACCGCCTCGCTCGTCAGCATCAGGTAGCGCTTCATCTCCGGGTCGGTCAGCGTCAGCGGCCGGCGCAGGTATATCGACCGCCGGAAAATCGTCGAGACACTGCCCCGGCTGTCGAGCACGTTGCCGAACCGCACCGCGATGAACCGCGTCCCGCCCTGGCCGTTCATCGCGGTCACCAGCGTCTCGCCGATGCGCTTGCTCGCGCCCATCACGCTCGTCGGGTTCACCGCCTTGTCGGTCGAGATGTAGACGAACCGGCCGGTCGCGTGCCGGACCGCGGCCCGGGCGACGACGTGACTGCCGACGACGTTGGCCCGGACCGCCTCGGCCGGGTGGAACTCGAGAATCGGGACGTGCTTGTAGGCCGCGGCGTGGAACACGACCTCGGGCCGGACCCGGGCGAACGCCCGCTCGACGTCGTCCTCGCGGGTGACGTCGCCGAGGAACGGTAAGAGCTCGATGCCCGGGTAGGCTGCGCCGAGCTCGTGCTCGATGCCGAACAGGTTCGAGTCGTCGCGCTCGAACAGCGCCACCAGCGCCGGTTCGAACCGGCAGAGCTGGCGGCAGAGCTCGGAGCCGATCGAGCCGCCCGCGCCGGTCACCAGCACCCGCCGACCGCCGAACAGCTCGCGCATGTCGCACGGGTCGACGGTCACCGGCGGCCGGCCGGTCAGCTCGTGGATGCTCAGCCGCTCGAGCGCGCCGACGTCGGCCCGGTCGCTGAGCATGTCCGCGAACGACGGGATTATCCGCACCTCGAGCCCGAGCTCGTGCAGGCGCTGGTAGAGCCCGTTCATCGGGTATTCCGGGTTCGCGCTCAGGAGGACCAGCGCGGCCTGGACCCGGTGCCGGGCCACCACCTCCTCGACGTCCGCGAAGCCGCCGAGCACCGGTACGCCCTGCACCGTCGAGCCCTGGTTGCCCGGGGCCGGGTCGATGAACCCGACGAAATGATACTGGAAGGCGCGAATCCGGCGCAGGACGTCGAGCAGGAAGTAGGCCTTGTCGGTGCAGACGACTATCAGCGCCCGCTTCCCGCCTCGCGGCCGGACGACCTCGGAGTAGAAGCGACGGGCGCCGCGCACGGCAATCGTCCCGCAGATGTTGATCAGGCACCAGGTCAGCGCCGACCACGGGGTCAGGGTCACGAACCGGCCGGTCAGCGACACGCCGCCGAGCACGACCGCGGTCCCGATTCCGGGGATGACCGCGCGCGGCAGGTCGGCCAGCGAGAAGGTCGACCAGCGCAGGTCGTAAGAGGAGAGGAAGAAGCTCAGCCCGACCTGGAATGCCAGCACGACCCCGGCGAAGGGCAGGACATCGGAGGCGAAGTGGCCGAACGCGGGCAGGAACTCGCGCACCGCCGCTGCATAGGATAAGAGGCTCGCGGCCGCCACGACCAGCGCGTCGAAGAAGACGTAGAACGCGATACGCTTCCATCGGGTGGGACGCGCAATTTCGCGGGCAATCCTCGCGAGGCTCAGTTCGGCATTGACCGCCTTGGGTGTCATCACGTCAGAACCTGTGCTGTATCCTACTCTCGCCGGCCCGGCTGTCAATACTTCCGGCCCGTCCGGGCCGCGGGCCGCAGTCCAAGGTTCACAGTCCGGGAGGACCAGTTCAAGGTTCAAGGTTCAAGGTTCAAGGTCCAAAGTTCAAGGTTCAAGGTTCGGCGCTCTGCCCTCCGCCGCCTGTCATTTCGACCAACGGCCGCCGCAGCCCCCCGTCATTTCGACCAGCGTGGAGAAATCCCTCTCCGGCCCCTCCGGGCCGTGGTTCAGAGTTCGTAGTTCAAGGTCCAAAGTTCAGAGCTCAGCGCTCATCGCTCTGCCCTCCGCCTCCTCCTTTCCCTTTCCGCCCGGCCCGTTTCCTCACTCTGCATTCTGCACTCTGCATTCTGCAATCTGTCTTCCGCCTTCTCGCTTCGCTCCGCGCCCCTTCCCGCCTGCCTTCTTCGGGCAGGAGCCGCTCGCGGCGCGGGCCGAGACGGTCATCCTTGCAATTCAGGAATCTCATGCCATAATTGCTAGGATGACACTCGAGCGTCTTCTGGCTCCCTCGCTGATGCGGGCGCTGGACGAGGTCCCCGCAGTCTGCCTGCTGGGCCCCCGGCAGGCAGGCAAGACGACCCTGGCGCTCGAGGTGAAGCGGAGCCGGGAGAACGCGCTCTACCTGGACCTTGAATCCGAGCGGGACCGTGCGAAGCTCGCCGAGGCGGAGCTGTACCTTGAGCGGCACCTGGACAAGCTGGTGATTCTCGACGAGGTGCATCGGACGCCCGGCCTGTTCCCGGTTCTGCGCGGGCTGATTGACCGCGCCCGGCGCCGGGGATACGGCACCGGCCGGTATCTCCTGCTGGGCTCGGCGTCGTTTGACCTGCTCCGTCAGTCGGGCGAGTCGCTGGCGGGTCGGGTTCGCTACCTGGAGCTCGCGCCCTTCACCGTGCTCGAACCGACCCGCAAGCCGGCCGACACGCTCTGGCTGCGCGGCGGGTTTCCGGAAAGCCTGCTCGCCCGGAGTGCGGAGCAGAGCATGCGCTGGCGGCAGGACTTCATCCGCACCTATCTGGAGCGCGACATCCCGCAGTTCGGCCCCCGGATTGCCGCCGAGACCCTGCGCCGTTTCTGGACGATGCTGGCGCACCACCAGGGTGGCCTGCTCAACACCGCCGAGCTGGCGCGGAGTCTCGGCGTGGACGCGAAGACCGCGGCCCGCTACCTCGACCTGCTGGTTGACCTGCTGCTGGCCCGGCGCCTGCCACCGTGGCACGCCAACACCGGCAAGCGGCTGGTGAAGTCGCCCCGTGTCTACCTGCGCGACAGCGGCATACTGCACGCTCTCCTCGCGCTCGGGGACCGCGACGCCCTGCTCGGCCACCCGGTGGCGGGCGCAAGCTGGGAGGGGTTCGTGGTTGAGAACCTCCTGGTCGGCGCCCCGGACGGGGCAACCGGGTACTTCTACCGCACGGCGGGCGGTGCGGAGCTCGACCTCCTGATCGTCTTCGGCGATGGTGACCGCTGGGCGGTCGAGGTGAAGAGAAGCCTCCGGCCGCGGCCGGCGCGCGGGTTCCACTCCGCCTGCGCTGACCTCAAGCCCGACCGCCGCTGCGTGGTCTACCCCGGTGGCGAGCGCTACCCGCTTGGTGACGACGTGGAGGCGGTGCCGCTGGCCGCGCTGGCGGCCGACATCCGCTCCCGCGGCCGCCCGGCTTGAAAATCCCGCAGTTCAAGGTTTGCGGTCCAGGAGGACCAGTTCAAAGTTCGTGGTTCAAGGTCCAAAGTTCAGAGCTCAGCGCTCATCGCTCTGCCCTCCGCCGCCCGTCATTTCGACCAGCGTGGAGAAATCCCTTTTCGTCCGGCTCCCTCTCCGCCTCTGGAGAAGGGGGTGCTGCTCCTGGTAGTGCGGGCACTCACGTCGGACGTGAAGTCTGAGGGTTGGGGTGAGGTGGTGGCCCGGCCCGTCCGGGCCGTAGCTCAGCGCTCTTCTCCCTCCTCCGCCACCTGTCTGCCGATGAACGGATTCTCCGCGCTGACCTGCCGCACCGCCACCCGGTACTGCGCCTCGAACGCCCGGCCCGCCGGCCGCCGCGCCCGCCACTTGACCTCGAAGGCGCTCAGGCGGTCGCCGGTCCGGACGACGAGGTCCACCTCCGACTGCGCCCGCGAGCGCCAGAAGAACAACTCGCTGACCGCGCCCCGGAGCAGGTTGTGCTTTGCCGCCTCGGCAATCACCCAGTTCTCCCACAGCGCGCCGATGTCCGGACGGAACTCCTCGGTCGAGAACGCGTTCAGGAGCGCGTTGCGGATTCCCGTGTCCCAGAAGAAGACCTTCCTGCCCCGGGTAATCTCCTTGCGCGGATTCGTGCTGAACGACGGCAGGCGGAAGACCACGTAAGTCTGCTCCAGCAGGTCGAGGTACCGCTCGACCGTCGGCCGGGCCATCTGGAGCCGGGTCGCCAGCTCCTGGGTCGAGACCTCGCTCCCGACCTGGTGCGCGAGCAACGCCAACAGCCGCTTGATGAGGTCCGGCGTCTTGACCAGCCCGGTCTGGAGGATGTCCTTCCACAGGTAGTCCGAACTCAACTGCCTCAGCAGGCGCGGCTTGTCCTCGGCGAGCACGACCTCGGGATACCCGCCGAACGCCAGCGACTCCATCAGCGAGACCCTGAGCGGCGCGGCAAACTGCTCCCGGAGCACCGCGGGCGGGTGCGCATCGGAGTACCACTGCCGGGAACGCAGGGCCTCCTCGAACACGAGCGGCGGCAATACCAGCCGCTCATTGCGCCCGGTCAGGCTCTCCGCGGCCTGGTCGAGCAGGTCCAGGCTCGAAGAACCGAGCAGGAGCATCGTGAGCGGCAGCCGCGAATCGTACCAGCCTTTGACCACCCGGGCCGCCTCGGGCAGGCGCTGGGCCTCGTCCACCACCAGCACCTCAGGACTGCCCAGGCTCCTGAGGCTGTCCGCCGGTGACAGGGCCGCGGCGGCCAGGAACCTCTGCTTGTCTATCTCAACGTCGAAATTGAGGAACAGGGCCTTGCGGCCGGCCAGCACGTGCTCGACAAGGGTCGTCTTCCCGACCTGCCGCGCCCCGACGACAATGCCCACCTTGCCGGAAGCCAGGGCCCGGCGCAAACCCGTCTCAGCCAGCCTTTCGATATACATCAAATACAGAATAGCCGATGATTCTGCTATGTCAACATCACATCCCGCCCGCCCGCCCGTCATTTCGACCAGCGTGGAGAAATCCCTCTCCGGCCCCTTCGGGCCGTGGTTCAAAGTTCACAGTTCAGGGTCCGCGAGGACCAGTTCAGGGTCCAAGGTTCAAGGTGCGGGCACTCGCGTAGAACGCGAAGCAAGGTTCGGCGCTCTGCCCTCGTGCCGTCCTTTGTGTCTTTGCCTCCGGACCGCGTCCTTGTCCTCACACACATCACCCCTTCGTGACTTTGTGTTGAATCCTGCCCGCAGCTCAGCGTTCATCGCTCTGCCTTTCGCCCTGTTCTCGGGCGCCAAAACGTAAGTCACTCACCGACCAAGCCTTGAGGCAGGGGGGGGATATCCCCGGGGATATCCCCGGGGATATCCCCGGGACGGTCCCGGGGACCGCCCCGGGGACGGCCCCGGGGACCGCTCCGGGGACCGCCCCGGGGGCCGCCCCGGGAGCCGCTCCGGGGGCCGCTCCGGGAGCCGTCCCGGGAGCCGCTCCGGGGGCCGTCCCGGGGGCCGCCCCGGGAGCCGCCCCGGGGGCCGTCCCGGGAGCCGCCCCGGGGACCGCTCCGGGGGTGCGGGTGGGGATAGGGTTGCGTCCGCTTAGGGTATGGGGCAGGGCTGGTTCATCTCAGTCGAACACAACCCTCACCTCCGCCCCACCCTCAGGCTTTGACGACGTTCGGGGCTGGTTCGAGGTACGCGCCGCGGGTATCGACGATGAGGCGGGCGTGGTTCTTGATGAGGGCGTAGTCGAAGGCTTTGTGGTCGGTGGCGAGAATCACGCAGTCGTATTCTTTTAGCGTGGCCGGGGTGAGCGGGACGCTCTGGAGGTCGAAGCAGTACTCGCGCATCTTCGGGAAGACCGGGATGTGCGGGTCGGAGTAGGCGACCTTGGCGCCTTTGTGCCTGAGGAGCTCAAGTATCTCCATCGCCGGGGATTCGCGCGGGTCGTCGACGTCGCGCTTGTAGGCGATGCCGAGAACAAGGACCTTGCTGTCCTTGAGCGCCCGGCCGCGGGCGTTGAGCGCGTCGGCGACCTTGCCGACGACCCATTCCGGCATCGCGCGGTTGATTTCGCCGGCGAGCTCGATGAACCGGGTGTTGATGCCGTATTCGCGGGCCTTCCAGGTGAGGTAGAAGGGGTCGATGGGGATGCAGTGCCCGCCGAGGCCCGGGCCCGGGTAGTAGGGGACGAAGCCGAAGGGCTTGGTCGAGGCGGCCCGGATGACCTCGTGGACGTCGATGCCCATCCGGTCGCAGACCATTTTCATTTCGTTGACCAGCCCGATGTTGACCGCGCGGTGGATGTTTTCGAGGAGCTTGGTCATCTCCGCGACCCGGGTCGAGCTGACCGGGACGAGCTTGTCGATGACCTGGCCGTAGAGCGCCTTGCCGACTTCGAGGCAGGCCGGGGTCGTGCCGCCGACGACCTTGGGAATCGTCCGGGGCGTGAAGTCCGGGTTGGCCGGGTCCTCGCGCTCGGGCGAGAAGACGAGGAAGAAGTCCCGGCCGACTTCAAGGCCGCGCGATTCGACGCGGGGTTTGAGTTCTTCGTCGGTCGTGCCCGGCCAGGTGGTGCTTTCAAGCGACATCACCTGCCCGGCGCGGATGTACGGCAGGAGCGAGTCGGTCGTGTCGAGGACGAAGCTCAGGTCCGGCTCGCGGTGCTTGTCGAGCGGGGTCGGGACACAGAGGATCAGCGCGTCCGGCTCCGCGGCGCGGGAGAAGTCGGTGGTGGCTTCGAACCCGGCCGCGCGGGCCCGGGCGATGCTCGCGGCCGGGATGTGGGCGATGTAGGTCTCGCCGCGGTTGAGCCGGGCGACCTTGTCTTCGTCGATGTCGAAGCCGAGGACCCGGTAGCCGACTTCCTCGAAGCGGAGCATCAGCGGCAGGCCGACGTAGCCGAGCCCGACGATGCCGATGACGGATTCCTTGCGGTTGAGGCGATTGATAAGGCGGTTCATGGTTTGTGGTTCAAGGTTCATGGTTCAGAGTGGGAAGTTCAAAGTTCAAGGTTCAAGGTTCAAGGTTCGGGGAGGGGTGAATTTGGTGCCTCTGAGGCCTGAGCCGCGCAGGTACCTGGCCAGTCCGCTGATCAGGTTCGTGCATTCCTGCGCGAGGGACGTCAGTAGTTCGAACTCGCGCTCGTCGATGTATTCCTGGTCAAGCGCGACGTACAACTGCGAGCGGACCTCGTTGGTCGAGCCGAGCGCCATTGAGAGGAACTGGACGAACTTCTTCGTCCCGCCCCGGCCGAATCCCTCGGCAACGTTCGACATCACCGAGATGCCGGCACGGCGGACCTGGTCGCGGAGGGCGTGGTCGTGGGCAAAGGGACCGTTCGCCGTGACCTCGTAGACGCGCCGCGTGAGCTCGCGCGCCTTCTGCCAGGCGTCTATTTCCTCGAAGCTCTTGAACGTGCCCACGGTTACCTGTCAGTCATCGCCGAACCGCCAGTCGCAGGCGTGAGATGCGAACGCTGACGACAGGCGCGTGACCACGAACGAGTGACCCAGACGCCGGACGTTCGACCTCCGAACCACGAACAATGGACTTTGAACCATGAACCACCGTGGTCCTCGACGCCCGGACGACCGCCGGGACCGGCAGGTCTCCGGCAGTTGGTTCGGCCAATGCGCGGGCCGCTGCGCGCGTCTCAACCTCAGGCTCCGCCTGCGCCTGTTTCATACGTTGGCGATACTAGGCCAAGTGGGGCAGGGTGTCAAGGCGAAGCTGAAGGGGCGCGGGCAGGATTCAACACGAAGTCACGAAGGGGTGATGTATGTGAGGACAAGGACGCGGTCCGGAGGCAAAGACACAAAGGACGGCACGAGGGCAGAGCGATGAATGCTGAGCTGCGGGCAGGATTCAACACAAAGTCACGAAGGGGTGATGTGTGTGAGGACAAGGGCGCGGACCGGGGGCTAAGACACAAAGGACGGCACGAGGACTGAGCGATGAATGCCGAATTCTGCCCTCTGAACCTTGAACTAGTCCTCCTGAACCACGAACTTTGAACCACGGCCCGAATGGTCCGGAGCGCTACCCGAGCAGCCGGCCGACCGGGATCGCCCAGAGCCGGTCCGCGAGCCGGACCGCTTCCCGGCCGTTGTAGGCCAGCACCGCGGCAGTGCAGGCCGGCGTCCGGGCGAGGAGTGCCTGCAGGCCCGACAGGTCACCCGCCCGCCAGCGGGTCGCGGCCTTGACTTCGATGGCGAGCACCTTGCGGCCAGACTCGATGACGAAGTCAACTTCGTGCCGGCCCTGTTCGTGCCAGTAGGTCAGCCGCGCCCCGGGAATGTGCGCTTCGATGAGCGCGAGCAGGTTCTGACCGACGTAGGTCTCGAAGAGCGAGCCGCGCAGGGAGTCGTCGCGCCCGGGCGCGAGCGAGGTCACCCCGGCAAGGTGCGCGGCCAGGCCGCTGTCGGTGAAGAGGAGTTTCGGTGACTTGACCAGCCGGGAGCTCCGGTTGTTCAGGAACGGCGGCAGGCGGCGCAGGACGAAGGAGGCCTCGAGCAGGCCGAGGTAGCGGCCGGCGGTGACGGCGTTGAGCCGGGCGTCGCGGGCGAGCATGCTGACGACGAGGACCTGGCCGGTGCGCAGCGCCGCGAGCTGGGCCAGGTTGCGGAAGGCGATGAGGTCGCTGACCTGCGAGAGCTGGCGGAGGTCGCGTTCGACGTAGGTCTGGACGTAGCTGCGCAGCCATTCCGCCGCGCTGTCGGCCGGTCCCAGGCAGACCGGCGGCAGGCCGCCGGCGAGTACCAGCTCGTCGCTGACCGGGACGGCTTTGCCTTCGGGCAGTGATGGCGAGTCGAGGAAGTCGGCGAGGAACGGACGGCCGGCGGTTTCGCGGCGCAGTTCCCGCCCGGTCATCGGTTCGAGCGTGAAGTAGCCGGCCCGCCCGGCCAGCGTCTCCGAGACGTGCCCGATGAGCGCAAGGTTGGCCGAACCGGACAGGATGAACCGCCCGGGCCGGGGCCGCTCGTCGATCTCCCTCTTCAGGGCAACCAGCAGTTCGGGACAGCGCTGGACCTCGTCGAGAATCACCGCCCGGCCGAGCAGTGACTCGGGGTTGGTCTTCGCCGCTGCCAGCGTCGCGAAGTCGTCCAGCGTCCGGTAGTCACGGCCGCGGGCAAGCGCGGGTTCGTTCTGGAGGAGCGTGCTCTTGCCGGTCTGGCGCAGGCCGGAGAGCACGACCGCGGGGAAGCGCCGCAGCGCCCGTTCGAGGCGCGGGACAATCTCGCGCGGGAGATAGCCTGTCATAATGCAACAGATGATAGTGTCTTTATGACACCAGTCAAGCAGGCCTGCGGGCGGGCGGAGGGAGAGCGCTGAGCGATGAGCTCTGAACTTTGGACCTTGAACTATGAACTTTGAACCACGGCCCGAATGGGCCGGTCCGGAGAGGGGTTGACAGGGGGGCCGGGGGGGGTATGATGTATCGCTATGTGTGGAGAGTGTCGTGTCGTGTCAGGTCGGAAGTCGTTGAGATGCGGGGTCGACCCGGAGGAGCAATAATGACCGATTCAGTGCGGAAAGAGTGGCAGACGCCGAAGTTGATGGTGCTTGAGAGGGTCCGCGCCGAGGAGCGGGTGCTGCAGAACTGCAAGGCGCCCAACAAGGCCGGCCCGTCCGCGGCCCCGGAATGGCAGTGCTACAAGGGCGCGTCCGGGCAGAAGTGCTACGAGATCGGCCTTACCTGACAATTTCCCTGCCTTGACAGCCGTCGCCACTCCTGCGTGCGGCTGAAAACAAGGCACTGTCCGCCCGCAGGCCGGGAAGGCACCTTCCCGGCCTCTTCTTGACATCCCCGGCCGAGCGTCCAGAATCCCGTGATGGCGGCAGAGACGCGGCCTGACCCCGGGTCTTCCCGGGTCGCGGTCGGGTTCCTGCTCGACTGTCTGCAGGAGGGTTCCGAGCCGCTCGAATGCCGGCCGGCCGACTGGGCGGCGGTCGCGGACCTTGCCGAGCGGCACCAGGTCGCGGCACTGCTCTACCGGCGGCTCGAGGCAGGCGACAGGCCGGAGCCGGTCCCGGCCGACGCACGGGCCCGGCTGAGGCGCGCCTACTACCGGACCGCGGACCGGAACATCCGCCGCTTCCGCCAGCTCGGGCCGGTGCTGTGCGGCCTGCGCAGTGCCGGGATCCCGGTGGTCGTGCTGAAGGGCGCGCTGCTGGCCGAGCTCGTCTACGGCAACATCGCGCTCCGGCCGATGGGCGACGCTGACCTGCTCGTGCCGCGGGCGGAGCTGGCCCGGGCCCGGGCCCTGCTGGTCGAGGCCGGCTGGGCGAACGCGGCCGGCGACATCGAGACCGCCTGCCGGACCTACCCTGACCTCGGCGTGTTCGACAAGCAGGGCCTGTGGGTGGAGGTCCACTGGACCATCGAACAGCCGGCGAGCCCGTTCCGCATCGACCCTGCCGGGCTCTGGGAGCGGGCAAGGCCGGCCCGGGTGGCGGGCGTCGAGGTGCGGACGCTGTGCCCGGAGGACCTGCTGCTGCATCTCTGCCTGCACGCCGGCTATCACCACGAGTTCGCGGCCGGGCTCCTGCCGTTCTGCGACATCGCCCGGGTCATCGAGCGCTTTCGCGCCGAGCTCGACTGGCCCGGGCTCGCGCGGACCGCCCGGGACTGGGGCGCCGGGCGCTACGCGGGCCTCGGGCTCGAGCTTGCCCGCGTCCTGCTCCGGGCCCGGGTGCCGGCCGACGCGCTCGCGGAGCTGGTGCCGGGTGGGTTTGACCCGGCCGTGGTCGAGACCGCCCGGGAGTGCGTGATGGCGTTCTCGTCGTGCCGGCAGGGCGCGGCCCGGCCGCTGCGGGCGCTGGTCGGCACCGGGTCGGTCGGGGACCGATTCGGGGTGTTCCGGCGGCGGCTGTGGCCGTCCAGGGAGTCGCTGGCCGCGGTGTACCGCGGTCTGCCCGGCGCGGAGAGCCCGGGCCGGCTGCGGGCGCGCTGGTTCGGGCACCTCGCGCGGTCCGGCTGGTGCTACCTCGTGCGGCCGCGCCTCGCGCGGCTCGGGCTTACCGGCCGCGGGCCGGACCGCACGGCCGCGCTGGCGGACTGGCTCGACCGGGGCGGCGGGGGTCGGGAACAGGGCTGAGGCGGCGGACGGCCGCGGGGCGGTATTGGTGCCGGCGGGCTAGCTTCCGGACCCGGCCCGACAGGGCAGGTAGTGCCAGTCGACCTTGCAGTCTGACCCGCTCAGGGCGGACCAGAACCATCTGGGAACGAACCGCGGCCAGACGCCATCAACTGAGGGAGAACGCGTTACACTGCGCGAGCTTGGTCCCGCACATGGAAGGCCAGGAAGGACCGCCGGGCGCGGTTCCATACCACTTGCAGCCATTCAGGGCCCTCTCTTCCGTCCTTACCCGGGCAAGGACCTTGAGCTTCGGCTTGCGCCAGACCTTTCTCTGTACACCGCGCATCAATCCTCCTTCAGGCTCGCCCAACGTCGCGTGCCGGGCACACGGTGCCGGGCGATCATCTGCAGCTCCGATCGTGCTGCGGCCGTCCGATTGCGGAGTTGTCACGATCTCGACAATTCGTACCCGGCCCGGGTTCGCGTGACGGGTTATGGGCCACGGGTTATTCCGCGAGGCGGCGGACAAGGGCCCGGGCTTTTGTCAGCAGGGGGGTGAGCAGGCCTTTGCGGGAGAGGAGCGCGACCGCGCGGCGTTCGCCGCCGAGGCCGAGCCGGACGGGCCGGCCGCCACGTTCGACTTTCCGGACCCGGCCGACGACGCTCGCCAGCGGGATGAGTCCGTCGGGCGCGCCGGGCAGGTTGTCGCCCTGGATGAGCATTGACGTGCCGCGCCGGCCGACGACGCGATGGACGACGAGCCGTTCGTCCGCGGGGCTGACGAAGGCGACGACGTCGCCGGTCCGGGGCGGCGCGGAGCCGAGCGGGGCGATGGTGATGACGTCGCGGTCGCGGATGAACGGGGACATGCTCCAGCCCCGGGCCTGGAAGCGAAACGGCCGGCCGCGGGCAAGGACCGCCCGCATCAGCTCGAGCAGGGCCGAGAGCGGGAGGTTGAGTTCGCTGCCCGGCCGGACCGAGAGGGCCGGCCTGCCCGCGCCCCGGCAGGCGGGCCTAGCCGGCGGGTTTCTCAACGAGGATTCCCCGCTTGAGCAGTTCCCCGACCAGCCCGACGACGTCCCGGGTAATCTCGGCCGGCTCGGCCCGGTATTCGCCGGAGAGCGCCGAGACGACGGCCGCGAGATTGGCGGTGCCGTCGAGCCGGCGCCAGATGTCCTGGCCGGTGTCGTTGAGGGAGTAGAGTTCGTCTTCCATGTCGCCGACCCCGGCCGCGAGCGGGACGATTATCAGTTCGCCTTCGATTTCGCGGGCGACGATGTCCTCGGACGGGACGTAGACCGATTCCAGTTTGACGGTTGGCTGTTCCATCGAGTCTCCCTTCGAGCTTTCGGGGATTGTAGGGCTACGTGCGCGGCGGTCAAGGTCCGGCCGGGGCGGGGCGCGGTGCTTGACCCCTGCCCGGCCCGACCTAGACTCAGGCGATGACGGCAGTCGAACCGGATGGCCGGCCCGCCGGGCCGGGCGGAGAGACGTCAAGCGGCGAGGATGATGCCGTGACGTGGACCGTCCACAAGTTCCGCGAGTCGCCGGCGAAGAGCGCAGTTGTCGGCGGCGTGCTGGTCGCGTTCGCGGCGTTCGTGCTCTTCGCGTTCGGGCTGCTGCTGACGGTCGTGACGCTGGCGGTGCTGGCGGTGGCGCTGAACACCTGGTACCTGCCGGTGACCTACACGCTGGACCGGCGCGGGGCGACGGTGGACAAGCGGCTGTTCAGCCACACCTGGCCGTGGAGCCAGTTCCGGCGCTGGTTCCGGACCGCGAACGGGGTGGTGCTGTCGCCGTTTTCCCGACCGACGTTCCTCGACACGTTCCGGGGCGCGCACCTGCTGTTGCCGGCCGAGCCGCAGGCGGTGCTGGACCGGCTCGCGCGGCAGTTTTCGACACCGGCCGAGCCGTCGCTTGACACCCCGGGGTCGACCGATAAGATGGACGGCATCCAAGGAACCTGACGATGAAACAGAAATCAACGAGACAGCAGGCCCGGCCGCCCGCGCCGAAGCCGGCCGCGAAGAAGCCCGCGCGGCCGCACCTCGAGCTGGGCCGGAAGAACTACATCCTGATGGGCGTCGGGGTCGTGACGATCGTCGCCGGGTTCATCAGCCTGGCGGGCGGCTCGATGACCCTCGCGCCGTTCCTGCTCGTCCTCGGCTACTGCGTGGTGATCCCGGTCGGCCTGCTGGTCCGATGAGGAAGCGGGTCGTCGCGGCCGGCGAGCTCGCGCGGCTGGTCGAGAGGCTTGCCGGCGAGATCGCCGCGCGCAACCGGACCGAGAAGAAGCTCGCGCTGGTCGGCGTGAAGCGGCGGGGCGTGCCGCTGGCCGAGCGGCTGGCCCGGGCGCTGGCCGGGCTGGGCCGGCCTGACTTGCCGGTCGGCGCGGTCGACATCACGCTCTACCGCGACGACCTCCAGCTCGTCGCCGAGACCCCGATTGTCCGCGGGACGGAAATCAGCTTCGACATCAACGGCCTCGTCGTCGTGCTGGTCGACGACGTGATTTACACCGGCCGGACGACCCGGGCCGCGCTGAGCGAGTTGCTTGACTTCGGCCGGCCGAGGGCGATCCAGCTCGCGGTGCTGGTCGACCGGGGCAACCGGGAGCTGCCGGTCGCGCCCGATTTCACCGGGATGGCGATCGAGACCCGGCCGCAGGACCTCGTCGACATCTGCCTCGCGGAGGTGGACGGCGAGGACGCGGTCTACCTGACCCGCCGATGAGCGGCGAGAAGCCCCGCGCGGCCCTGAACCTCCGGCACCTGCTCGGCATCGCCGAGCTGGCGCGGTCGGACATCGAGACGATTCACGACCAGGCGGCGCGGTTCAAGGAGGTGCTGGGCCGGTCGATACCGGTCGTGCCGGTCCTGCGCGGCCGGACGATCGTCAACCTGTTCTTCGAGGGCTCGACCCGGACGGCGATATCGTTCGGGCTGGCGGCGGGCCGGCTGAGCGCCCAGTGCGTCAACTTCTCGACCGGCAGTTCGTCGGTGAAGAAGGGCGAGAGCCTGCTCGACACGGCCCGGAACATCGAGGCGATGCGGGTCGACGGGGTCGTCATCCGGCACTCGATGGCCGGGGCGGCGCATTTCCTCGCCCGCCGGCTCCGGGCGTTCGTGGTCAACGCCGGGGACGGCTGTCACGAGCACCCGACCCAGGCGCTTTTGGATTCGTTCACGTTGCGCGAGCGGCTGGGGACGCTCGAGGGCAAACGGGTGCTGCTCGTCGGCGACATCGCCCACTCGCGGGTCGCGCGGTCGAACATCCTCTGCTTCCGGAAGCTCGGCGCCCGGGTCGCGCTGTGCGGCCCGCCGACGCTGATCCCGCCCGGCATCGAGGAGCTCGGCTGCGAGGTGTTCTACCGGCTCGACCGGGTGCTGTTCGAGGCGGACGTGGTGAACATGCTTCGGGTCCAGAACGAGCGGATCGGCGCGAGCCTGTTCCCGTCGGTGCGCGAGTACCGGGCGCTCTACGGGCTGACCCGGGAGCGGCTGGCGCGGCTGGACAAGTCGGTCGTCGTCATCCACCCCGGGCCGGTGAACTGGGGCGTCGAGATGGATTACGAGGTGTCGGATTTCCCGCAGGCGCTGATAATGAACCAGGTCACCAACGGCGTCGCGGTCCGGATGGCGGTCCTCTACCTGCTGGCAGGCGGCCATGCTGAAGAAGATACACCGGCTGCTGCTTAAGGGCGGCACGGTCGTCGACCCGGTCGCCGGGCGGAACCGGCGGCTGGACGTGCTGGTCGAGAGCGGCCGGGTCGCGCGGATGGAGCGGAACATCACCGCGCCGGGCAGCGAGGTGCTCGACTGCCGCGGCCGGCACGTCGCGCCCGGGTTCATCGACCTGCACTGCCACCTGCGCGAGCCGGGCGCGGAGGACGCCGAGACGGTCGCGACCGGGACGCGGGCGGCGCTGGCGGGCGGGTTCACCCGGGTCTGCGCGATGCCGAACACCGACCCGCCGGTGGACTCGGAGGCGATGGTCCGGTTCCTGCTCGGCCGGGCGGAGTCGGCCGGGTTCGCGCGGGTCCACCCGGTCGGCTGCTGCACCCGGGGCCGGCGGGGCCGGGAGCTGGCGGAGATCGGCGGGATGGCCGAGGCCGGGGCGGCGGCGTTCTCCGACGACGGGAGCTGGATCGCCGACGCGCAGGTGATGCGCCGCTGTCTCGAGTACGCCAAGGCGTTCGACAAGCCGGTGCTGTCGCACTGCGAGCTGGCCGGGCTTGACGCCGGGGTCGCCAACGAGGGCCTGGTCGCGACCGCGCTCGGGCTCCGGGGCCGGCCGGCGGCGGGCGAGGCGGCGGCGGCGGCACGGGACATCCTGCTCGCCGGGCTGACCGGCGGTCGGCTGCACGTCTGCCACGTCTCGTGCGCGGAGACGGTCGAGTTCGTCCGCTGGGGCAAGGCGCGGGGCATCGCGGTGACCGCGGAGGCCTGCCCGCATCATTTCACGCTGACCGACGCGGCGCTGGCCGGCTACGACACCAACTGCAAGGTCAACCCGCCGCTCCGGGGCGAGGCCGACCGGCGGGCGGTGGTCGACGCGCTGGTCGACGGGACGATTGACGCGATTGCGACCGACCACGCGCCGCACACCCGGGGCGCGAAGGAGGTCGAGTTCGACAACGCGCCGGCCGGGATGACCGGGCTCGAGACGGCGTTCAGCCTCGGCTACGAGACGCTGGTGGCGTCGGGCCGGATGGAGTTGCCGGAGTACGTCGCCCGGCTGACCGTTGCGCCGGCCGCGCTCCTCGGCCTGCCGGCGCCGAGGGTCGAGGTCGGCCGCGAGGTTGAACTAGTCATCCTGGACCTGCGCGCGGAATGGGAGTACGCCGCGGACCGGGTAGTTTCGCGCTCGAAGAACTCGCCGTTCATCGGCCGGCGGCTGTCGGGCCGGGCCGAGGGCGGCATCCTGCCCGGCGGCCGGCTGTGGTCCGAGCCGGCGCGCGGGGAACGGTCGGTTTGACGAGGGCCGGTAGCCGTCCTAACCTCTTGGCCGGCCCGCGCCCCGGCGCGGTTCGAAAGGAGAAGCTGATGAAGAAAGTGCTGCCGTTCCTGGCCCTGGCCCTGCTCCTCGCCTGCGGTGAATCGCGGGTCGCCGAGGTCGAGCCCTATCACGTCGAGACGCCGGTCGAGTACGCGATCCGGCTGCCGGACGACTACGACCCGGAGGAGAGCTACCCGGTGCTGGTAGTCCTCCACGGCTTTGACCGGAGCGAGGCGCAGGCGACCGCGCTCCGCGACGCCAGTTTCTTCTACCTGCCGGACTTCATCCTGCTCGCGCTCCGGGCGCCGTTTGACGCCGGCGCCGGCTACAGTTGGTTCCGCGGCGCGGTGGACGGTGACGAGGAGGCGGCGACCGGGCGTCGGCGCTCGGCCCGCACCGCCGAGGACCTCGTCCTCGCGGCGCTCGGCGAGATCGAGGAGCAGTACGACATCGACGCCGACCAGCGCATCCTGCTCGGGCTGGGCCAGGGCGCGAGCGCGGCGGCCTGGGTCGCGCTCCGGAACGGCGACGTGTTCAGCGGGCTGGCGCTGTTCGGGGCGGCGGACGAGGCGCTGATGGCCGGCGCGGGGCCGGCCGGGGCGCGCGAGATGGAGGTCTTCGTCGCCGGGCCGGGCGACCCGCCGCTACGGGCGGAGCGGATGTTCGCGGGCGCGGGCGCCCGGACGGCGCTCCACGATCTCGAACTGCCGGCGGTCACCGCGACCGCCCTGCGGGCGATGCAGAACTTCTTCGGGCTCGCCGATGAGCCGGCGCCCGAGGACAACCTCGGCTACGACGAGGACGGCGAGCCGGTGCCGGGCGAGCGGCTCCAGCCGGCCGACTGGGGCGACGAACCCGGCGCGGGCGGCATCACCCAGGAGGCGCCGGACCAGGCCAGCGGCCAGCGCTAGCTCGAACCGGACTTCTCGCGCCCGGCGCCCGGTTACGGCGTCGGGCGTTCCTTTCAGTTCCGGCCCGGCCGCCAGGACGGCGGGATGACGCGCGGGCCGGGAGCGCGCTCGACGATCCGGGCCCGGGCGAGCGCGAATTCACCGAACCGGTCGTTGACCGCGTCGGCGGCCCGGAGCAGGGGATCGCCGCCCGCCTGCCTGGGCGCGGGCAGGCCCGCCGGCGGGTCGAACAGGCCGGCCGGCCGGATGCCGCGGACGAGGCCGGAGACGCTGATGCCGAGCAGGCGGACCGGGCGGCCGGGCTCGTAGAGTTCGTCGAAGAGCCGGAGCCCGACCGAGTAGACCCGGTGCCCGTCGTCGATGTGGCCGCGCAGGCTGTGCTGGCGGACGCGGGTGGTGAAGTCGGCGTAGCGGATGACGATGGCGACGGTCCGGCCGGCATAGCCGTCCCGGCGCAGGCGGCGGCCGACCTGTTCGGCGAGCTGGAGCAGGTGGCGGCGGATGACCGCGATGTCGCGGGTGTCCTCGGCGAGGGTCAGCGAGTGGCCCATTGACTTCGCCTCGGGTTCGTGCCGACAGGGGTGGACAGGGCTATTGTCCTCGCCGCGGCCCATCCGGGACAGCGTCGCGCCGACGACGCCGAAGAGCGCGACGAGCCGGCGCTCCGGGCAGCGGCCGAGGTCGGCGCAGGTCCGGATGCCGAGCTGGTTCAGCCGCTCCCGGGTCTTCGGTCCGATACCGCAGAGCGCCTCGACCGGGGTGCGTTCGAGCAGGGCGGGGAGGTCATCGGGCCGGACGACGGTCAGCCCGTCGGGCTTGGCGAGGTCGCTCACGAGCTTGGCGATGAGCTTGTTGGGGGCGATGCCGACCGAGCAGGCCAGCCCGAACCGGCGCCGGATGTCAGCCTTGATGGCCCGGGCGGTCGCCTCGGCACCGCCGTGGAGGTGCGCGGAGCCGGTGACGTCGAGGAAGGCCTCGTCGATCGAGAACAGCTCGACGAGGTCGGTGTACTGCGCGTAGATGGCGAGGATGCGGACCGAGGTGTCGATGTACTTGGCCGGGTCGCCGCCGACGAGGATGATGTCGGGGCAGAGCCGCCGGGCCTCGGGGATGGTCATCGCCGTCTTGACGCCCCGGCGCTTGGCCTCGTAGGAGGCGGCCGCGATGACGGTGCGGCCGTCGGGGTCGCCGCAGACGCCGACCGGCCGGCCGCGGAGGAACGGGTAGGTCTGCTGTTCGACCGAGGCGAAGAACGCGTCCATGTCGACGTGGAGGACGGTGCGGGGGCCGGAAGAAAGTACTGTCACTCTTCGCAGGAGACCGTCGAGAGGGTCCAGTCCAGCGACTTCGTCTCGTAGAGCAGTTCGTAGACGTCGCTGCCGTCGGTGACCGCGTAGTGGTAGAGTTCGGTTTCGCCGCGGCTCTCGCGCCAGACATAGGTGATGTCGCGGACGCGGTACTGGCGGTTGCGCCAGCAGAAGGCGACCGGCTGGAGCCGCTCGTGGGGCGCCCGGCGGTCCCGCGGCTCGTTGTAGACCGCGTAGACCCGGATGCGCTCGTTGATGCTGTTACGAACCATTTTTCCTCCCCGGGGGATAAGTGCGCAGCAGCCCGACGACCACGCCGACGAGCGCGAAGTCTTCCCGGCCCGGGTCGACCGCCAGGGGCGGGAAATCGGGGTTGGCGGGTTCGAGGACGACCCTGCCTGCGCCGGGCCGGAAGTACTTCACCGTCGCCTCGTCGCCGATGCGGGCGGCGACGACGTCGCCGTCGCGGGCCTCGGCCCGCTCGCTGACG
The DNA here is from genome assembly GCA_046485285.1 of bacterium. Taxonomy (GTDB): domain Bacteria; phylum Hydrothermota; class Tepidihabitantia; order Tepidihabitantales; family Tepidihabitantaceae; genus DSBX01. Next base: position 3,259 of record JAWOHE010000004.1, on the reverse strand, counting down.
ATGACAAGGTCGCCGTCGAATATCCCGGCGTCGCGCATGCTCTCGCCCTGGACGCGGAGCAGGAAACAGCCCTCGAACCGGCTGAAGGCGAGGTAGGACTCGACGTTCTCGACCGCGAGCACCGGCGAGCCGGCGGCGACCCGGCCGACGAGCGGCAGGGCGAAAGGCCGGGCCGGGGCCGAGAGAGCGCGAGCCCGGCCCGGGACGCGTTCGAGGCTGCCGGCGTTGACGAGGGCGTCGAGATGGTACTTCACCGCCCGGGTGCTCTTGAGCCCGGTCGCGGCTCCGATTTCACGGACGCTGGGCGAGTAGCCGTGGAGTTCGACGTGGCGGCGGACGAACTCGAGAATCAGCCGGCGGCGGTTATCAGGACTGGTAAACATATGTTTACATAGTAGCGACCCGGGCCGGTTTGTCAACAGCCTTGACTCCGGCCTCGGCCGGGCTAGCCTGACAGGAAGGCTTTCCGGAGGTGCTGGTGCCAGAAAACAGAATGCTCAAGACCGTGGCGGCGATGGTCCTTGTCGGACTCGCGCTCTCCGCGCAGGACGGACCCGCGCCCGAGGCGGAGCGGTTCCTGCCGCTCGGCGGGCCGGTCCTGCCGCGGTACCGGCTCGAGGTCGGGCAGGAGCTGGTCTACCTGACGCAGGGCGGGCCGGTGGAGGACAGCGTCATCCGGCTGCTGGTCGGGGATGAAAGCCCGGACGGGGGCTGGAGCGTGGCGGTGATTGCCGCCGCCGGGGCGCGCTTTCGGGCCGAACTGCCACCTGATGGCCGGGTCGCGCGCGGCCTGCCCGGATTCCTGCCGCCGCTGCCCGCGGATGCGGAGGAGGCGGTCGGAGGCTGGACCGCGGCGGACCCGGCCGCGGAGTACCGGCTGGCCGGGATTGACCCGCGGGACGAGTGCCTGCTCGCAATCAGCGAGACCCGGGCAGGCGGCATCTCGGCGACGGTGCTCTTTGACACCGCGCTCGGGCTGGCGGTGTACCGGGAGGAGCTGGCCGGCGGCCGGGTGGCCGCGACGATGCTCGAGGAGGTCCGCTACCTCGGGCCCGAGGAGCTCGACAGCACCTGGCAGAGATTGGCGACGGCCGGGGAGGGTGAATGAAAGACGTCCGCAGGCGGTACGAGGCACTGAAAGACCGGGTCGGCGAGCGGCGCGAGGCATTCCTCGCGTTCGTCGCGATGCTCGAGCGGGAAACCTCCTGGCTTACTAGCCCGGCGAGCACCCGCTTCCACCTCAACGTCGAGGGCGGCCTGCTCCGGCACTCGGTCGGCGTGACCGAGACCCTGCTCGAGCTGCGCTCGACCCTTGTGCCGGAAATCAGCGAGGAGAGTTGCGTCATCGTCGGGCTCTTCCACGACGTCGGCAAGGTCGGGATGCCGGGTCGGCCGCAGTACCTGTCCAACGACAACCAGTGGGAGCGCGAGAAGCGGGGGATGACCTACAAGGTCAACGACCAACTGGTTTATCTCGGCGTCGCGGTCCGGAGCCTGTACCTCGTCACCAAGTACATCCCGCTGACCGATTCCGAGGCCCAGGCGATCGTCTACCACGACGGCCAGTACATCGAGGACAACCGGTGCGTCGGCCTGCGCGAGGAACCGCTGTTACTGCTCCTGCACTGGGCCGACTACTGGACGATGCACATCATCGAGGACGAGTGGGAGGTCGGCGCGGACGAACCGCGCTACGACCGCCCGGCCGCCGGCGGCTAGACTTTCTCGATTTCCGCGAGCGCCTGCTCGGCGGCGTAGCGGACCCCGTGGTCCTCGTCGGTCAGCGTCCGCAGCAGCGCCCGGGCGGAGCCGGCGTCCCGGAGCCGGCCCAGCGTCTCGGCCGCGACCCGGCGCACGTCCGGTGACGGGTCATCGAGCCGGCCGGTGATCGACGCGGCGGCCCGGCCGTTGCCAAGATGTCCGACGACCTCGACCGCGGCGACCCGGACGAAGTCGGACTCGTCGGTCAGCCGGGTCAGGATGTTGTCGAAGTGCTTGGCGGCGCCCAGCTTGTCGAGCGCGACGAGCGCGGCTTCACGGACCCCCGGGTTCTCGTCGGCGAGCGCGGCGAGCAGCGTGTCGGTCGCATCGGCCGCGTGCATCTCGCCCAGCACCCAGACCGCGAGCGCCCGGGCCCGTTCGTCCGGGCCGGCGAGCGTGTGCAGGAGCGGTCCAGTCGCGGCCGGGCCGAGTTTGACCAGCGCGTTGGCGGCCCGGCGACGGTAGTAGTCCTCGTCGTTGTGCAGGTTGGTCACGAAGGCCCGGGCCGCGCCCGGCCCGATTGCGATGGCGTCGTCCCAGCGGTTGAGCGCAACCAGCCGGGCAGCCTCGGCGGCCTCGCCGTGAGGTCGCCAGCCGAACCGATCGAGCGCCTCGGCGGCGCTCCGGCGGGCGGTCGGGTCCGGGTCGTAAAGCGACCCGGAGAGTTTCTTCGCCGCCGCGGCGGCAAAGAACTTCGCCACGCCAAGCGCCTCTGCCGCACCGGCCCTGATACCGGGGTCGGGGTCTTCGAGCGCCTGGACGAGCACGATGCGCGCGATGCGGCCCATACCGGCCAGCAGGCGGGCAAGGTGGTGTCGGCAGGCCTCGTCGCAGCCCTTGAAAGCCTGGAGCATCGGCTCAATCGCCCGCTTCTCGCCGGTCGCGGCGAGCTTGTCAGCCGCGGCAAGCCTCGCGGCGTGGTCGTCACTGGCCAGCGCCTCGAGCAACTTCGCGGCCGGGTCCTCGGCGGGCTCAAACGTGGCCGTTCCGGGGTCGGCCTCATCCGCGGCCGGGACGGTCTCCCGGTCCGGTACAACCACCCGGAGCTTGGCCCCGGGGTCCCGAACGGCTTCACGCCGTCCGGCAGCTGACGGAAATGCTGCAGTCAGCCCCATCTCAATCCTCCTGTCACAGTCATTCTCTCCCGCGGGTCACCACCCCCGCCCGCGAAGCCGCAAAGCGACCACGCGAACGCAGACCAGAGCGGAAGAGGGCTGTCCGGCCCATCCCTGTGGCGGGACAGCGCAAGCCTCGATAATACGTTAGCCGCCCCGGGGCGGTCTGTCAAGCGAAAAAGCGGCTCGGTTGGGCCGTCCATGGCACATCGTGACCCCTCGGTTGAGCCTTACGCGTGAGGAATGATACTCGCGTGGCCAGCACCTCGTCAAGGTCCAGGACGGGCAACAGGAGAACACGTCGGTCCACTTCCGGCGCAACCTCGGCCAGTATCTCGCGCGGGCTCTTGTCGCCCCGATTGCAGTTTCTGCGCTCCAGGTTG
>JAWOHE010000046.1:0-18000 GCA_046485285.1 bacterium | reverse complement strand
GGGCGGCTGCGCGGGCGATACCGAGTCCATCGCCGGTCTTGAGCGCGGCGGCCCGGGTGTCCGGGCTCAGCAGTCGTTGCGCGCACCCGGCGATGTCCTCCGGCTGCTCGCCGATTGCACCTGCGCCGCTCTGCCGGATGACCCCCGCGGCCTGGGTGACGGCGCTCAGCGTGAAGACCGGCAGGCCGCAGGCAAGGTACTCGGCGAACTTGACCGCCGATGCCTGGCAGTTGGCCTTCGACGCGGTGTTCAGAACCAGCAGCCCAACGTCCGACGCGCAGAAACAGCCGGGTACCTGTTCGTGAGGGACGTGGCGGAAGGCTGTTGCCTGACGTTCATCGTCAGACTGGTGGCGGTGCACGAGCGTGGGAGAATGCGGGGTCAGCACCAGCAGGCGGGCATCCGGGACCGTGGAACGGAAGGCGCGGAAGGAACGGGCGATTCCCTCAGGCGACTGCCACCAGCTCGCCAGCCCGCCGGCGTAGGCCAGGACAGCCTGGCCGTTGCCGTAGCCCAGCTCCCTGCGCACGGCGGCGCGCAGCGCGGGGTCGAAGCGGAAGTAGGAGGCCGCGCTGTTCGGTATCGTCACGACCGGCCTGCGTGTCAGCCGCGCGAAGTGCCGTCGCATCTCCAATGATACCGTGACGGTCGCGGCGCTGAAACCGGCGGCAACCACCTCCAGCATCCACATGCCGGCGGCCGCGAGGACGCGGCGGTGGATGTGCCGGCCGGGCGCGCCGAGCGCCTCGGCAGAGGCGATGCCCCGCGCGTCGAAGATGACCCGCTGTCGGCGTTGCCTGTTCAGCAGGGCGAGCGCGGCGGCGACGAGTCGCCGGGCGTGGACTACCTCCGGGCCGAATGCGCGGAGCTTCCGGCGCACGAGCCGCCAGGCAGAAACGTAGCGGCGGACCCGGCCGGCCGGGAGGACGACGAGCTCGAAGCCGACGGCCTTCGCGGCCAGCGATTCCCGGTAGGCGCCCAAGGCCCCGGGGTCGGGCACGGACTCGTGGACGAGGGCCAGCCACTCGATTTCGAAGTCAGACGCCAGCTCCTTGAGCAGTTCCCGCACCTGGCCGGTTTCGATGCCGGACGTGGCCCCGTCCACCGGGTTGCCGGCATAGGTCAGGTACAGCAGCCGGCGTCTGCCGGGCCGGGCGGCGGGTGCAGTCATTGACACGGAGTATCGCCGCCGGAGGCCGGCGGTCAAGACCGGCCTGACCGCGCCCCGGCAGGCGGGCCTGCCACCGCGAGCAGGACGCTCTCCAGCTTACCGGCCAGCTCTTCCCGGGTGAACCCGGCCGCGGCCTCGGCCGGCGGTGACGGCAGGAAGCCTTCGCGCGCCTTGACGCGGACCCACTCCTCGAGGAGCCGGGCGACCTGCGCCGGGTCGTCCAGCACGACGCCCAGCCGCCGCGCCCGGATCACCTCTGCGTCCACGTCCGTGGCCGGGCCGGTGGCAAGGATGGGACGGCGGGCGCCGATGTACTCGAAGAACTTGCCCGAATGCCAGCCCCGCACCTTCGGGTCATCCCACAGCGGCAGGAGCAGGACGTCGGCCTCGGACTGGACCCGCAGGGACTCACGGTACGGAATCGAGGGGATGAGCTCGACCACGGCCGCCACCCCGTGAGCCCGGGCGAGGCTGCCGGCGAGGGCGAGGGTCTCGGGCGACCCGTAGAACGCGACCCGTATCCTCCGGGTAAGGTCCTCCCGGCCGCACAGGGCGGCAAAGAGCAGGGCAGGGGTCCGCCCGCCGGCAAAGAGCTCGCCGGTGTGGACGATTCGGAGCGAGCCGTCACGGAACGGCACCACCGGCCGGGCCGGGAAGTCGGCCGGGTCGAAGCCGTTGGTGACGACGAATGTGTCTCTGCCGAACTTGCGCCGGAGCAGGTCCGCCGCGGGTTCGGAAACGGCGACGAGGGCCTCGGCAGTGCTCAGCGTGGTCCGTTCGAGCCGTTCGCCGAGGCGCTGTCGCCAGCCGGGCCAATCCTGGGCGGGATGGTCCATCCAGAGGTCGCGGAACTCGGCGACCCAGGGCACGCCCAGGCGGGCCGCGACGGCGTGCGCGACCAGCAGGCCCGTCGGGCCGGGAGAGCTAGCGTAGATGACGTCCGGCCGCCAGTCGCCCGAGATGCGAAGGGCGGCGCGGCAGGCGAACGGGTACCAGCCGACCAGCGGATCGGGGAACGAGGCGAGCGCGCCGAGGTGACGCCGCAGCCCGCGCCGCTTTCGCGGCCCGCCCGCCGCGGCCGGCCGGGCGTGAGAGCCAGCCGAGGGCCCGGGACTGCCCGTGGTCGGCCCCGGGCGGTCAATCGGATTCGCGGCATAGCTGGCGACGGCGTCCTCGAGCGGCCGGAGCCCCCGGGTCAGGCCGCGCGCCAGCCCGCCGAGTCCGCGCCCGGCCGTCGGCCTGAAAGCGGCGTCGAGACTGAACCACGGGGCGTAGGTGACGCACTCGAGCGGTATTTCAAGGTGCAGGGCGACAGGCTTGGGCTGGTTCCGCAGGGTAATCACGCGCAGGTCGTGCCCGGCCCGGTGCAGATACTTGGCCATCTTGCCGGTTCGGACGCCGCCGATGTTGTTGTAGGGCGGGAAGGGCGTGCAGACCATCAGTATCTTCAAGCGGCTCTCCCGGCTACTCGGGCTCCCCGGATGCCGGCGCGGGCCGCGACTTCCCGACGTAAGGCCCCAGCTTCCTGATGACACGGGCCGGCACGCCGGCAATCAGGATGTCATTCTCGGCGAAGCTCTTCGTCACCACCGACCCGGCCGCGACCACGACGTGGTTGCCGAGCCGGACCCCGGGCAGGACGATCACATCCGCCGCGAGCCAGCAGTTGTCGCCGATGACGATGGGGTCAGCGGGGTCGTGGACGTCGTAGTCGCAGAGGTTGTGGCTGGCGGATATCAGCTTGACACCGGGGCCCATCAGCACGTTGTTGCCGAGGACTATCCCATTCATCGCCTGGATGTACTGGCCGGGCATGTAGCCGGGAAAGCGGCGGTCGGTCTTGAAATCGAGCCGGCCCCACCTGGGCGAGGATACCGAGGAGGCCCAGTGGACCGGCCAGGGCACGGAGGAGTTGGCGCGCAGGATGCGCTGGAAGAGAAAGTAGGTGAGCCACTTGCGCCAGCCCATCAGCCGGGCCTGCAGGCGCCAGGACCGGGGGACCAGCGGACGCAGGACTGACTTGCCGATTTTCTTGAGCACGGTCATTCTCCACCCCCTGGCGGCCGGATGCTCCGGCGCGGGCCGAGTCGGCGCGGAGCGACTTCCCCGGCGGACTGCGCGTCTTTCAGGGCCTGGATGAACCACACCGCGTAGGCGACGCTCACGTCCGTCACCTCGGGGATGACGCGCCCCGGGCCGAGGTCGTCACGCAACAGGCGGGAGGCCTCGGTGAAGGCGTTGACATCGTCGGCGGGCCGGCCGCGCCGGACGGCCCGGAGCGCCCGCGCCGGCAAGATGGTTTTCAGGACGCGCCGGGCGAGACCGGCGGGCCGGCCGCGGCGCTTCACGGGCTTCCGCCAGTCCAGGCCGCGCGGCGGGAACACGCGGCGAAAGAGGTAGTCCTCGTAGAGCCGCCGGTCGGCCCTGAGGCTCTCCGGCACGCGGTACCAGTGCTCGGTCAGCTCGCTGTCCCACAGCGGCAGGCGCCACTCGTAGCCATTGAACTCGTAGAACCGCACGGCGTTGACGATGAACCTCGTGAGCCGGTGGGCGGTGAACCAGGCCTCGTTGGCGCTGATGACACCATCGATCCCGTCGCCTGAGGAGTAGTCGCGCAGCGTCTCGGCCCGATGCTCGCTGACGCGCCGGGCGGCGGTCTTCGGGATGGGGTTGGCGAGCCGGAAGTTCTCGTCGAAGATGTACCGGACGAGCTCCGGAGTGAGCCGCCCGCCTGACTGGGCGTGGGCAGGCCCGCCGGCCGGGACCGGGAACCCGGTCGCGCCGCAGTAGCCGGGGACGAACACCGCGTCGTCCGGGACCGTCGAGCCGCGCCGGAGCGCCCGGACGGCTATGCTCTCCTGCAGGCACGGAAGCGACGCGAGGTTCCCGGCGAACGCGCCATACTCGGCCGCCTCCTCGGACCGGAGGTACTCCTGCCACGCGTCCCGGTCGTACTCGACGTAGTGCCACGGATAGCCCAGCTTCTCCGCCACCCTGCGGGACATCGCCACCTCGTAGCTGTCGGCCCGGCCGTAAGTGTAGCAGATGACCTTCTCACAGCCCAGGCTCCTCAGCATCACGGCGATGTACCTCGAGTCGTAGCCGCCGCTCAGCGGTACGACGATGGTCCGGCCTCGGACCGAGTCGAGGAGCCGGCGGAAGACGCCCTCGAACATCGCGTCCAGCTCGTCGAAGTGCCGTGATTCGGGCAGGTCAAGGTAGTTGCCATGGGTGTGAAGGTAGTAGAACCCGGGTTCGATTCCTCCGGGATGCGCGACAAGGTACTCACCGGGCTGTAACTGCTTGACCGACGGCGACAGCGTCTCCCGGCCGAGGACGTAGCCGTACCTCAGGAACTCGGCCTCGGAAACCGGGTCAAGGCCGGTGTCGCCGGCCTGCTCCCGCAACCGGAAAGCGTCGTCGGCGAGGCTGAACCGGCCTCCGGCGCTACGCGCCGAACCGGAATTCGGAAACACAATCCGAGTTGGGGATAAGTCGGTTGTGTCCCCGAATTCGGCGGTGTAGAAGAGCGGGATGCTGCGCAGGCGGTCAACGGCGGCGAAGACCGTATCGCCGTCGCGCACGACGACCGCGAAACAGCCGTTGAGCTCCCGGACGACCCCGGCGAGGTCCGCCGCGGGCCGCTGCCGGGCGGCCTCGCCGAGCAGTGCGGCGAGGCCGGCGGAGTCGCAGTAGCGGCCGGCGTGGAAGGCATACCCCTTGGCCCAGGCTTCCGCGCCGTCCCGGACGTGATGGCGCCAGCTGAAGCCCCGGTCGAGCGAGAGAGCAATGGCAATCTGCTCCGGCTTCATATCGGGCTACAGCGTAGCCGAATTCAGCCGGCCGCACAACCCGAACTGCTCAAGCACGGGCGTTCCTCACGATGGACAGCCTGACCTGCCGGGCCCAGTTCCACAGCGGTGCCGGGACCCGGGAACGGAGACGCAGGTGCCGCCACTCGGCGCGATAGCGCCGGGTCGAGGCCGCGGCGCGGAGGTGGGTCCTGGCTTCCGGGCGAAGCCCGGCGCGGAGGCAGGCTACCGCGGCGTGGATGCGCCACCTGTTCCTGTACTCGACCAGGTCCTCGACCGGCACGCCCGGGGGCAGGGCGCCGGCAGCGATCGCGGCCTCGAGCGTCCTGATGATCGGGTGCTCCAGCGGCCGCACGCGGTCGCAGGCCCGCTCGTCGGCGTCCTTGTGATAGACCGCGAGCGGCCGGCTGTTGAAGGCAATCGGGTAGCGCAGGGCAATCCGGCACCAGGTATCGGTGTCCTCGCCGTAGGCAACACCGACCGGGAACCCGCCGACGGCGTCGAGGACGGCCCGGGGCACGGCCACCGCCGACGAGCAGACGGGGAACTCGTCGGCGGAATGGAAGTAGTTGGGGATGATTCCTTCCCAGGGCGGCGCCGGGATGCCGGTGAAGATGGGGGCCCAGCGCCGGCCCTCCGGCTCGACGACAGAGCGCGCGGTGGCGTAGGCCCCGCAGTCCGGGAACTCCCGGCGGAGGCCGATGATGGCGGCGAGGAACCCCGGCGCTGCGCGCCGGGAGTCCGTCCCGGAATCCAGAAGGAATTTCTCCTCTGCCCCGCGCCGAAGGCGCGGGCAGCCATTCGTCGTCGGCGTCGAGGAAGGCGACGAGGTCGGCGCGGGACTCGGCTATGCCCCGGTTGCGGGCGGCGCTGACCCCGGCGTTCGGCTGATGGACAAGGCGGACCCGAGGGTCGGTGCAACTCCCGACAATCCTCTCCGACCCGTCGGTAGAGCCGTCGTTGACGACGATGACGTCGAAGTCACGGAACGCCTGCGCCAGGACCGAGTCCAGGGCCCGCTGGATGTGGTTGACCTTGTTATAGAGCGGGATGACGACGGATATTGGGCAGGTTGCCGCAGCCATTTCAAGGGTAGATTCTGCGAATCCTGCCAGTCTCCGGCCGTCCCCAGCTGCGGTACTTGATGAATCTCCTCAACTGCAGTAGTGGACGGGTAAGCCAAGATGGCGGAAGACTGGCGAGCATCATGGCAAGACCCTGAGAGGCGAACCCCTTCATACGCACGAAGTCACAGGCTACTCGCAGTGCAGCGGTGCGGTTACCCGCGTCCAAATTCGACTTGAAACAGGAATAGTGTTGCCTCATGATGGAATCGACTACGCCCTCCAGCACTTCGCCTTGGCCTCCCTTTTCACGCATGAATTCCCGAAGGCTATTGAAGTATGGCCGAACCCCCACCCAAACGCAGTCTCTTTCATCGATACGGTTAACCGCATTCCTGTAATACTTGACCTTAGGCTTCGCGTGACACGCTATGCGATGGCGAAATGCCAACCTGTACCACGTATCGACGTCTCCGCCGTTCGCCACGCCCTCCGGGAATCCCCCGATGGAGACGAGGGCATCCTTCCAAATAACTATGGAATCGGTACAGAATGGTCTTGAGTTATGGGGGAAGATGTCGACGATTCCGGCACTGCGGTCGCCTTCCAGAATCGAGAGCTTTGGCTGCCACTCATCCAGGATTCCGTCCGGGGAGATTCGATAGTAGGTAGTTGACCAAGCTGCGGCATCGGGGAATTTGCCAACAAGTGAAACAACAGTCTGCAGATAATCCGGCAGCCACTCGTCGTCAGCGTCGAGAAAGGCGACGAGGTCGGCGCGCGCCTCGGCGATGCCGAGGTTCCTCGCCGCGTGGCCGCCAGCGCTGTTGACGTGCTCGCGGGCGAGCAGGCGGATGCGCGGGTCGTCGAAGGCGCGGACCTTTTCGGCGCTGCCGTCGGTCGAGCCGTCGTTGACGATGATGAGCTCGAAGTCGCCGAAGGTCTGACCGAGCACCGACCGGACCGCCCGCGCGACGTGGCGTTCCTTGTTGTAGAGCGGGATGACGACCGAGACCGCGGGTGTGTCCTCAGTCATCCCCTTTTTCCTCCTGGTGCTTGCCCGAGGATTAGTCCCACCTTGTGAACCGTCTGTCTGTCGGGGCTAAGAGGTTGCACTCTGATAATGTTCTCGGGTTCCTTCCCGGTTGTCAAACACCTGGATGGCGTCTTGGAGCATGCTCTCCAGCTTTCGGGCCGCTGATTCCCAGGTGCAATCCCGCGCGATGAGGGCACGACCGGCCGCGCTCACGCGAGTGAGGACGGGAATGGCGGTAGGCACCAAGGGGGTCGCAGGCGACGACGGGATTGTGCGTGACGACGATGCCCGCAATCATCCCTGCCCCGTGTATGCCTTGAGCACTACCCGGGCCGCGGCGGCCCAGGTGTGCGTCTGCGCGACACGGTACGCCCGCTCGCCCATCACCGCGAGGTCCGCGGCCGCGCAGCGCAGGAGCGCGTCGCGCAGGCCCGCGGGGTCGTTCGGGTCGTAGAGGATCCCGGCGTCCGGGGGAACGAGTTCCGGGAGACAACCGAGCGCCGGCGCGACGACCGGGCGGCCGAGTGACAGCGCGAGCATCACCGAGCTCGAGGTCAGGACCGCCTCGAACGGGCAGACGACCGCGTCGGCCGCCGCGAAGTAGCCGGGCAGTTCGTCGTCCGGAATCCAGCCTTCCCTGAGTATCAGCCGGCGATCCCGCACGAGCCGCTCAGCGAGAGTCGCCGCCAGTTTGTAGACGCCGTGCGCCTTCCCGGCAATCACCAGCACCAGCCTCGGGTCCGGAATGTCGTCCAAGGTGCGGACGAGCTGTTCCAACCCCTTATACGGACGCAGGCCACCTTGGTGTAGCAGGACGATACTGCCTTCGGGGACTCCGAGCCACCGGCGGGCCGCGGTTCTGGCGACTCGCCGGCGATACGCCCCGATGTAGCTCCCCAGGGGAGCCACGTGGATTCGCGAACGCGGCCGGAACTCGTGCTGAACCATTTCCCGGGCGGCATCGCAGTGGACAAGGATGGCCTGGGAGTATCGCACCATCAGCCGTCGCACCCAGCGGTCGAGGTGCGGCCAGGGCCGCTCGTGAGGGTACAGGTTGTGCACCGTCCAAACGACTCTATAGCCGAGCCGGCGAGCATAGGCCAACTGCGCCGCGAATCTGAGCACCTGCAGCAACGAATCACGATAGGTCCTTCGGTTGTAGATGTGGTGTAGCCAGTGGAAGTGCAGGACGTCAACCCGGCGGCGATTCTCCTTCAGCCAGCCCACAAGCGGGCTGTTAACCCGTGCCGGGCAGACCTCTACCCCGACATCCCGCAGGCCAGCTTCAAGGAGATCCAGATAAGGATTCTCACGCCACCCCCGGCCATCCGGAAAGAAGGCCACGGAGAGCGGCGGTGCATTCATACGCGTGTCGAGGTGGTCGGCTGGGTTGCCCGGCGACCGCTAACAGGAGGGCTACGGAAGCGCCCCCGGCCAGGGGTCTCCGGGGCCGGGCCAGGTTCTTTGGCGCTAACAACCATCGCCCGGTTCAGAGAGCCTGGTGGCAGCCAAGTTGTTTTCAGCCAGACTTCTGATTAGAGGCAACTTCTCTTCTATCTGCCGTCCCAGCATTTCTCTTCTGTCAATTGCCTGCTTGACCAGCGTGAACAGACTCCCCGGCTGTAGAGCTTCAGCAGGTGACGCTGTAAGACCAGCTAACTCGAAATGCTCGTACAGACCTTCGAACTTGCCTTGATACGTGACGCTGACAACCGGCACTGCCTGACTCAGGCCCAGGATCGTCACATGCATCCTCCCACTCAGGATTACATCCAATCCGCCACAAATCGCCTTGACTTCGGCGGCTCTGTATGGTGTGCCCGGCAACAGACAATGCTGTTTCACGCCATCAGGCAGCAAACTGAGTACGTCGTCAGACAAAGACAGATCACTGGGCGTGCCTCGGAAATCGTGTGGCAAGAAGACAAAGCCGTACCTTCCCGCGTCAAGCCTGAACAGCCTGATGATGGTGTCTGCGTAGACATTGGCCAATCGCTTGACTGCAGGATCGTCTGGGTTTCTTCCGAGCACTTGAGGGTTGACATTGACCCCGACAAGGATTCTGCTCTCCTTCCTTTGTAGACACACGAAGGACCTGGCATTGGCGACGACCCGGGCAGCAGCGTCCTCCTTGAGCAAGAAGGCTACGTCGGCAGAGAGTCCAACAGGACGCCCCAAGTACTGTTGCAGCCGAGCCCGGCTTGTCGGGTCGCGTGCGACTAGCCGCGCTCCGGATGGCAGGCGTTGAAACGCCCGCACGACCGTCTCGTTCGGCCCTTCCTTGAAGCTGAAATTGACGATGGCGGTCTGCAGACCCGCAGTCGCCGCCAAAGACGCCCAGCGTAAGCGGGCCAGCGTGCGTTCCTCTGAGTATGTACCGTCCATTACGTCTGTGCCCAGGACGTAGAAACGGTCGTACCGCTTGAGTGTGCCAGGAGCACGGGAGTAATCATGCCAAGTGAGGTGACTTGGAGTCAGGCCCAGATGTCCCCAATCGTCCTTGGCTGTGTAGGATATTGCAGCGACTTCCCCTACACCTCTGGCCCTCAGCTCGGCCACAAACGCCGTCTCGATGGCCTCGTCCCCGAGGCTTCCGGGCGAAGACGGAGGCAGGAACAGCACGGACTCGCCAGTCAGGCCGGACGGTCTCGCCGGTCGGCCCTTGCGCGCCAAACGGGCCTTCGCGAACGCGGACTTCACGAGGAAATGGTTCTTCAGCCTAGCCGCAGCGGGGTACAGACCTAGCGCCTTCAGAACCCTCCCCACTATGGACCTCGGTGTGCCACGCAGCATACCCGTCCCAGCGCCGGACACCAGACAGACGACCCGGTAAAATGCTGGCAGGAGCCGTGCGGGCATTCGCCGGAACAGGGGCCAGAGCCTGCTGCTGTAGCGAACAACGAGCGCCTCCTCCCGGGCCGAGCGCAAATCAGCTTTGCTGACTTCCCGCGAAGCCTCGACCTGCATCCTCGGCAGCCACCCTCCCGAACGAGTCCTAAGAAACACGCGATGGCGAATGCTCTGCTTCTTGCGCTTCACCTGGTTCTTCTGGCTGGCAAGGACGGTCTCGACCGGGCACGTCCGCAGTTCGCAAAGGCCGTCACGACACCCGCTGTCCAGAACCTTCTGCAATTCCGCGTTGCGGACAACGACGATGGAAGTACCTCGTGTCTCGGGCAGGGATTCCTTCAGCCACGCATCCATGAAAGCCGCGTCGGCCGTCTCCGCGAAGAGGTCGTCGCAGTAGCTGCACGCGTTGTAGGCAAAGAACTGCTTGTTCCAGAAGCGGCTTGGCCAGCCCTGGAAGCCGACCGAACGCGACCAGCGGCCGTCGTTCGTCATGGCCTGAAACCGGTAGTCAATAGCGCTCTCGACCCCTTTCTGCCGGTAGGCCACCGTGCGGACACCCGAGTTCGCCACGCCTGCCAGACCGCACAGCAACTCGGTGTAGTAGCTTGCCGGACAGTGGTTGCAGACAAGCCCCAGCAGGTAGCGCACGCGCCTCGCTAGTCGCGGGTGCCTCGTCATGGCGCGACGCACGCCCTGCACAACACAGGGCAGCCCCACAATTGCGAATCGATGGTCCGCCGAATCCTGCCAGATGTCCCGAAGGGTTCTTGACACCTCGACCGGGTAGTACTTGGAGCCTGCTGCCGCACGTACCTGTTCCGCATCCGCGTGCTCCTCATACCGGAACAGGGGCTGGCCCCGTTCCTGCACTGCTCCCACCGTGATGACCCGGTCCACCTGACCCGATTCCAGCAGGCGTTCAAGAAGCCAAGTCGCCATTCCGCCCGACGCGCCGCGCGCGCGCTGGTCGGCAACCGAAGAGTGACCAATGTAGGCCTTCAGGTAGTATCCGACCGCTCCGTCATGGCCAGCGTGTTGCAGTTGGCCAAACAGGTTCTTGGCCAGACCGTCTCGCAGCAACTCGTGGTCGCAGAAGGGGCAGGCGCTTAGGCAGGCTCCACAGGAGGCAGAGCACCTCCCGACCAGGCTGGGACGGTACTTGCCGCTAACCATCCGCATCTCCAGGCAGCCAGCTGGACAAACACCAGCGCAAACTCCGCAGCCCGAGCACATACCGGCAGTAACGACAATCTCCGTAACGTTCCTGGGCCTTGCGGCTGGTGGGATAAGTTGCCTACCCCTGAGGCGTTTGTCGTCGCCGAGGGCATTCAGCACGGCAGGCTCCAACGATGAGGGAGACAGACGTCGCCATGCCCGAGGGGTCCGTTGACGGCACGCCCCCGGAGGACGCCTGCCGCAACGTCGAACACGGCGGCCGCCTCAACATGATCCAGCGTCTCGCCTCCGGCAAGCAGCGCCGCGTTGATCCGGTACCGTCCGGGCACGAGAGTCAGTTCATCGATATCGCAGACGATTGCGGTGCCCAGTTTTGGGTCTAGCACATCATCCGGACCGGGACTTGCACTGCGGAAGTTGGCTACCTGGTGCCCGCGGAGATTGTAGATCGTGAAGTACAGCGACATGCCCGGCAGCACGTTACTCACTCGAAATGCTAACCTGGCGGCGCCGCCGGTTGACAACGCAGCTGGGTTTGAGATACCTGCCTCGATGTCCAGGCCCACCAGCCTGGCTCGACCCGTGCCTTTCCGATCTGTGCGACCCGCCAACTCCTGCGACGACTTGACCTCCATGCCCGCAAGATAGCTCGCTACTGTCTGCTCGATTCCGCCGAGTAGCGCGATGGCCCCATTGTGCAGCAGCACGCCGCGACTGCACAGCGTCTGAACCGAGCCCAGGTTGTGGCTGACGAACAGCACCGTCCGGCCGCCCCTTGTCACCTCGCCCATCTTGCCGAGGCATTTCTTCTGAAACGCCGCGTCGCCGACCGCGAGGACCTCGTCGACGACGAGTATCTCGGGCTCGAGGTGCGCCGCGACCGCGAACGCCAGCCGGACGTACATCCCGCTGGAGTAACGCTTGACCGGCGTGTCGAGGAACTTCTCGACCTCCGAGAAGGCAACGATCTCGTCGAACTTGCGCTTCACCTCGGCCCGGGTCATCCCGAGAATCGCGCCGTTGAGGAAGACGTTCTCCCGGCCGGTCAGTTCGGGGTGGAAGCCGGTGCCGACCTCAAGGAGGCTGGCGACGCGGCCGCGCATCGTGACCCGGCCCTCGGTCGGCGGGGTTATCTGGGACAGGACCTTGAGCAGCGTGCTCTTGCCCGCGCCGTTGCGGCCGATGATGCCGACGGCCTCGCCCTGATTGACGGAGAAGGAGATGTCACGAAGCGCCCAGAAGTCTTCCTTGCGGCCGGGGGCCGAAGACCGGGGACGGAAGACCGAGGCCGCGCGCCGGGCGATCTCGTCGCGGAGGGAGAGGTAGCGCACGCGCTGGCCGCGGATGCGGTACTTCTTGCCGACCCCGGCAATCTCGATGATTGGCACGGGCATGGCAATCAGCAGCGCGGGGCGCGCCGGGTGTTGTTCATCTCAGACGATGTCCGCGAAGTAACGCTCGGTGTTGCGGAAGTAATACAGCCCGACCACGAAGTACACGCAGCTCGTCAGGAACGAAATCGCGAGGATGCCCCAGTTAAACTGCCCCTGGCCGAGCAGGGCGGCCCGGGCGTTGGTGATGACGCCGGAAACCGGGTTGAGCCAGAGCATCAGCGTCCGGATGACAGGGTGGCCGTCGAGCAGCTTGACCGGGTAGATGACCGGCGTCACGTACATCAGCGTCTGGACCACGAACGGCAGGGCGTGGCGGACGTCGCGGTACTTGACGTTGATCGCGGCGAAGAAGAAGCCGACGCCGAGGGCGGACAGGACGATGCAGGCCAGCAGGGCGGGGAGCACGAGCAGGCCGAGGAGCGATGGCTGGAAGCGGAACCACGCCATCAGGGCGGCGAGGACGAGGGAGGAGATGGCGAGGTCAACGAACCCGGTCGTCGCCGCGGTTGCCGGCAGGATGAGCCTCGGGAAGTAGATTTTCTGGATCATGCCGGAGTGGGACACGAGCGAGTTGCTGGCCTGGGTCAGGACGTTCGAGTAGTAGTGCCAGAGCAGCAGACCGACATAGACGAACACCGGGTAGGGCGTGGCGTCGCCGCTGTCGATCCGGGCGACCCGGTTGAAGAGGAAGGTGAAGATGAC
Organism: bacterium; assembly: GCA_046485285.1. Lineage (GTDB taxonomy): Bacteria > Hydrothermota > Tepidihabitantia > Tepidihabitantales > Tepidihabitantaceae > DSBX01. Next base: position 4,795 of record JAWOHE010000046.1, on the reverse strand, counting down.
CATCGTCACGACCGGCTGGAGGATGGCCCAGAGAATGCCGAGCACGGTCTGCTTGTACCGGACCGAGATGTCACGCCAGGCCATGACGAGGAAGAGCTCGCGGAAGCGCCAGAGCTCGCGCAGGTTGATGGACAGGAAGCCCTTCGGTGGCGCTATCGTGTACTCGGTAGAGCCGCTGTTCTTCATGCGAGCGAGCGCATCCTGCCGCCGCCCGGCGGCGGGGCGGCCAGGTTGTCGGCGCCGGGCCGACGGGTTACCCAGAGCTTCCCGAGCTCGAAGTCCGCCTTCTTCGGCGAGTAGACGACGAGGCCGCCGGCCGGGTGCAGGGTGATTTCCCCGAACAGGATCGTCCGGGGGTCCGGGGCGAACAGGTCGACGCGGCAGAAGTCGAGACCGTCCCCGAGCCGCTCGGCGATACGGACCATCTCGGCAAGCCGCGGGGGTTCCGGGGTGGCGACCGTCGACCGCGGGACAAGGCCCCGGATGCCGGTGTCCCGCCACGCGCGGTCGTAGAGGTTCGAGTGGTGGACGCTGGACCGGCTCTGGTCCACCTGGACCATGTGCACGGTCCCGTGGAAGCAGTAGAATTTGTAGTCGACCGGGACGTCGTGCTCGCCGTCCTCGATGAACCTCTCGACGACCAGCAACGGCGGGATGGCGTCATAGTGCGTTTCGTTGTTGCGGGATGCCCGGCCGTACTTCGTGGCCAGCCATTCCCGGCACCGGCTGATGACGGCGGGCCGGTCGAGGCGGGACTTGTCGGGCACGATGATGTTCATCCCACAGCCGTGGTTCGCCTTGATGACGAACCGGTCCGGCAGGTCATCGAATGGTATCTTCGCCGGGTCGTCGGTCGTGAGGTAGACCTCGTTGAGGATGTCGGCAAGTCCCCGCTTGGCGACGTACTGCCGCACGCGCCACTTGTCGGCAACCAACGGGGCCAGCGGATGCGGGGCGAAGAGCTGTCGGTGGGCCATCTTCTCGTTGAATGTCCGCGGATTGCGGATGTTCGGCCAGTAGCCGAGGCGGGCCCACATCATCAGGGTCTTCCAGGCCAGCGGCGGGAGCACCGGGTACAGCGGCTCGATGAGCTTGAATGCCGCAACCCGCGCGGCGAATCCCGGCCCCTCGGTCTTCCAGTACTCCGTCGCGTGCCCGAGTCTTCCGCTAAGCACCGGCTTCACCCGGGCGGACGGCGGCGCCGGTCTGGCGCTGTTCCCACTGCCAGGCGGTACGCGCTATCTCGTCGATGTCGAACCGCGGCCGCCAGCCAAGCTCAGCGGCCGCCCGCTCGCTGCTGGCGTAGATTGCCGCGATGTCACCCGGCCGGCGCGGGCCGGTGCGGCAGCGCAGTTTCCGTCCGCTCGCCCGTTCGACAGCCCGGACGGCTTCGAGCACCGTCGTGCCGGTCCCGGAACCGAGATTGAAGACGCCCGGGTTCGCTGTTGCCTGCCCGCCGTGTGTCAGATTCCTCAGGTATGCGATTGCCAGGACGTGGGCGCGGGAGATGTCGGACACGTGGACGTAGTCCCGGACGCAGGTGCCGTCGCGGGTGTCGTAGTCATCGCCGTGAACGACGAACTCCGGTAGTCGGTCGATGGCGGCCCGGGTGAGCCGGGGAACGATGTTGTCCGGCTCGCCCCAGGGCACCTCGCCGACCTCGCCGGACGGGTGCGCCCCGACCGCGTTGAAGTAGCGCAGCGCCGCGAAACCGGTCCTGCTCCGCGGCGCGAGGTCGCGGATGATGTGCTCGCCGACCTGCTTGGTCCGGGCGTACGGGTTCCCGGGTTCGGCGAGCGGCGCATCCTCGGTCACCGGGAGCCGGTCCGGCTGGCCGTAGACCGCGCAGGAAGAGGAGAAGATGAAACAGGGAAGCCGATACCGTTCCGTGCCGGCGAGCGCGTTGAGCAGGGAAGTGATGTTGTTGTCGTAGTAGCGCAGGGGCAGGGCGACGGACTCGGGCGCGCTCTTGTAGGCGGCGAAGTGGATGACCGCGACCGCGTCGCGATGTTCGGCAAAGCAGGCGTCGGTCTGACCCGGGTCGCGCAGGTCAACCCGGCGGTTCCTGACGCGCCGGCCGGTGACGCGCTCGACGCCATCAAGGACCGCCGCGCTCGAGCGCGAGTTGTCGTCGATCGAGACAGGCTCAAAGCCGGCGGCGAGCAGTTCGATGAGCGTGTGACTGCCGATGTAGCCGCAGCCGCCCGTGACCAGGACCTTTTCCATTCACCGGGGATGGTAGGAGAAGCGGGGCAGACTGTCAAACCGCGGCCGGGCGCGCGGCGGCGCTTGACGCCGGGCCGGTAGTGGCTACACTCCACTCGGGAGCGCAGGCGCGAAGAAACAGTGCGAGAGGACCGAGAGAGGACCGAGGCGCATTCGCGGGAAGCGGGGCGATTGGCAGACTGCAGGAGGTGAAATGGACGGAGCGATTGCAGACCGCAGGAGCAGAGGCGCGGGCAGAGAGGGCTTCAGCACCAGGGCGCGAAGGCCCGGGAATCATCCTGGTGGCCCGGTGTTCATCTTCCTCTTCCTCGCCCTGTTCACCACGGCCTCGGCGCAGTTCGACCGCACCGCGCTGCTCGTCAATGTCCCGACCGCAGACGTCCTGCCCCGGGGCTCGCTTGCGGTCACCGCCCTCCTGACCCAGCCGCTGTTCACCACCCCGAGGAACCCTGACCGGGAAGGCGGCGGGGCGGTGCGCTTCTCGCCGCTCGGCCGGCTCGAGCTCGCGCTGACCGCGTACACCCCGCAGGACTGGGTGCTGGGCGCGAGCTACCAGGTGCTCGGCGGGATGCGCCGACGCACCGGGACGCTCCAACTGCGTGACACGCTCGCGATTGAGGGCGTCGAAGAGGCGGCCGGGATTGCGACGGGCCCTTCGCTGGCCGTCGGCATCCACGACGTCGGCATTCACGCCTATGTCTCGCCGATCGGCAACGGGCCGGACGACGCCTGGCCGGACTGGAAGTACGGCGAGTACCGGCCGTGGCCGACCGTGCGGCAGCCCGAGAACTTCTCCGCCTTCGTGGTCGGGACGCTTCCGCTGGGGACGTTCGCCCGGGTGCACCTCGGGCTTGGCCGGGGCCGGTACGTCGGCTACGACCGGGGCCGGTTCCTGAACACGGACATCTTCCTTGACGAGACGCACTGGTGGGCGGTCAGCCTGTTCGGTGGCATCGAACTGCTGCTCGGGCCGTACGCGCGCGCCGGCGTCGAGGCCGACGGTCGGGACGTGAACGCCGGGCTCCGGGTCGATGCCGGGCAGTTCAACATTTCGGTCGCGGTGACGAAGCTCGAGGGATTTACGCCCACCCTGACGAAGGACCGGTTCGGCCGGGTCGCGCTCGCCTTCGGGTACCAGTTCAACAACCTCCTGCCGCGCTGAAACCCGGAAGTCCGAGGGCGCCCCGCCGGGCGCGGGCCGGGTGCCCGGATACAGAGAGTCTCTGTCACTCCACCTCTCATGCTGTGCGGGAGCCCGCCCGAGGCGGAGATATCCAACTCCTCCCCGCTGTCATCTCGACCAACGTGGAGAAACCCCTCTCCGGCCCGTGCGGGCCGTAGTTCAAAGTTCAAGGTTCCTGATTCGTGGTTCAGCGCTCTCCCTCCGCCCCCGCCTGTCATCTCGACCCCTCCGACTTCGCTCAGAGCTTGTCCTGAGGTACTCGAAGGGGCAGGCCCTGTTTTCGGGCACCCAAACGTAAGTCACACACCTGCTGAGCTTTGACGGCAGGGGGGACCGCTCCGGGGATGCTGGTGGGGATAGGGGTGCCGAGCGGCCGGCGTCGAAAGAGACGGTGCGCGACTTGGCGACTGCCAGTGGTCCGAGGCGGGGCATGATCTGAGCAGACCAGGAGGCACGTCGCGGGTTGACACGGGCTTCCATGGGTGACGGGCAAAGGCGGAGGAGCAACGATGAGCGCTGAACGATGAGCTCTGAACCAGGAACCTTGAACTTTGAACGTCGGCTATCGTCGCTATGGGCTTGACAAAGCGGCAGATAGGGAGAAGATGTTGGCGGATTGGGGCAGGGAGCGGGCCGGTGCGAGGACAGGGGAGTTGACAGAACAGTTCGGAGAGTGAAGACAGGACAGAGACCGCAGATTGCACAGGAGGCGGAGATGGAGACAGACGTGAAGGCAGGCGGAGACGGACTCAGCAGCAGGGCACCGGGACGCGGTTCTCTTCGCGTCCTCGTGCTGGCGCTCGCGCTCGTCGCGCTGATGACGCCGGCGTGGGCCCAGTTCGACCGGACCGGGCTCCTGGTCAACGTACCGACGACCGGGGTGCTGCCGGGCGGGATGATTGCGGCGTCGGTCGGGCTGACCGGGCCGCTGATGGACCCGGCGACGAGCCGGAACACCGGGCTTGAGCTGGGCGGCGCTCTGCGCTACGCGCCGGTGGACCGGCTGGAGCTCGGGCTGACGGCGTACACGCTGACGGACTGGGTGCTGGGCGCGACCTGGCAGTTGTTCGGTGAGCCGGACGGGGCCGCGTTCGCGCTCGGGGTCCACGACATCGGGCTGAACAGGTACGTCTCGCCGATCGGCAACGGGCTCGACGACGCGTGGCCGGACTGGAAGTACCGGCACGACAACCTGGGCAAGAAGGACCGCACGTTCGAGAACTTCTCGGCGTTCGCGGTCGGGAGCGTGCCCTTGGCGTCGTTTGCCCGGCTGCATCTCGGGGCGGGCCGGGGGCGGTTCGTGGGCTACGACCGGGGCCGGTACGTCAACACCGACATCTTCTTCGACAAGACGACGCCGTCACACTGGTGGGCGGTGGGGCTGTT
>JAWOHE010000020.1:0-3955 GCA_046485285.1 bacterium | reverse complement strand
AAGGTAGAGCTTGTCTACCGGCGGCGGTTTCGGACGCGGGCCGAGGCGCAGGCAGCGATTGCCAAGTACATCGAAGTGTTCTACAATCGGCAGCGTCTACACTCGAGCCTGGGCTACCAGAGCCCGGCCGAGTACGAGGAGCGGCTACAAGCCGCTTAGAAAAGTGTCTAGCAGACCGGGGCCAGTCCAGTATCGACCCCCGGTACCACATCGCAGTCCTGGACTGCGAGACCGACTCCATCATCGTCCCGGCGCTGACTCTGCCCGGTCAGTGGTACATCCCGAGGGACATCCAGCTCGACCCGGTCCGGGAGCGCATCTTCGCCATCGGCGCGGACACGAACGCAATCCACGTCCTGTGCGACGTGCCGTCCGGCATTGCCGAGGGGCGCGGCCCGGGCCCGCGGCCGGCCGCACCGTTGCGCGTCGCGCCCAACCCGGCCCGGAGCCTCCTCCGGCTGTCCGGGACCGAGGGCGTCGGGCTGTACGCGCCCGACGGCCGCAGGGTTGCTCTCCTCCAGCCCGGCGAGAACGACGTCCGGCATCTTGCCCGTGGGGTCTACTTCGTCCGCCGGCAGGACACCGGCGAGTCGGCCCGGCTGGTGCTGGTGCGGTAGAGTCCCGGCTGACCGGCCCGGACCCGGCCCGGCGCCCGGGCCCTGGGTCGCGCGACAGCGGCCGGCCGGAGGTGTTCTTCAGCGCGCTAACCGACGAAGGCTGGACGCTGATGATGTACGAGGCGTCCGGTATCGGCACGTTCGAGCGCGTCTGGCAGGCGACGATGCCGGGTGGCGGCATGTGGAGCGGCAGTCTGCTCACGGTCGGCGACCTTGACGGCGATTCCGTACCCGAGCTGGTCGCTACCACGGGCAGCCACGTGCTGGTGTACAAGTGTGCGGGCAAGGACTCGTTCTACCTCTGGTGGCAGCACGAAGCCGAGGGCAGCGCGGTCACCGTCTATGACATCAACGCCGACGGTCGCAACGAACTCATCTTCGAGTATGACCACGGTATCGAGATCTGGAAGTACGGCTCGATTGGTATCGCCGAGCTAGAGCGGCGGCGACTGGCCGCGGTTACGCTGGAGCCATCGGTCATGCGGGTCGGGGCGAGCGTGCGGTTGGTCGGCTTGCCCGAGACCGCGGGTGTGAGTCTGCTCGACGCAACGGGCCGGGTCGTGAGGGTTGTCGAGACCCGGGGCGGGTACCTCGGCACCCGGGGCCTTCGGGCCGGGACCTACTTCCTGCGGGTCGAATCCGGCCCGCATTCGGTCAGCCGCAAGCTGTTGCTCACCAGGTAGCCATTCCCGGCCCGGCTCTCCGCCGCCGGCCGGGTTCTCCGAATTGTCAAAGAACGGAACCGGCACTGTACGCTGGCATCGGCAGTTTCCTCCTTTCGGTGCCTCTCTGCACACCCAATCATGTGCAGGTTCCGTGCCACTTGCGCCCGGGACGCAAGGCCCGCAGGACCGTCACTTACGAATGTGCGTCAGTGCGACGTTCCGGCCTGTCGCAGTGGGACAAAGTCTGCCGGGCGTACAGGAGCCTCACGGCAGGTAGCTTGTGGCGCCGCGATGTCGCGGCGATGTCGCGCGTCTACGTGAGCCAGACCGGCCCTGACGCCCGGCCGGGCCGCCCGGGAAGCGCAGTGCCCGGTGCGGTGCCCGGGCGGGTTGGCGGAGGAAAGGCCGAGGGGCGGACCGCCCTACTCGACCAGCACCAGCCTTGCCGACTCGTCGGTGTCCTGCCGGTCGGGAGCATCGAGGGGCACGCCGACCACCCTGTCCGGCATCCGCGAAGACGCCCGGGGGCGGCTTCCGCCGCCCCCGGGTCATATCGGTCGCTCCGGGCTAGTCCTTGATGACCAGCTTCTGCATGCCCGTGTAGCCGTCGGCCTCGACCCGGACCAGGTAGACGCCCGCGCTCAACGAGCGCAGGTCGAGGGCGACGCTCGCGGTGCCTCGCCCGAAGCCGAGCGTCCGGCTCAGGACACAGCGGCCGGCGGCGTCGTAGACGCGCACGGTCGCGGCCGCCGGTTGCGGCAGGCTGTAGCGCAGGGTCGCGTGGCCGGCCGCGAGCGGATTCGGCGTGACCGTCATCCCGGCCGGCAGGGTCTTGGCCGCGCCCGCCATGACGCCCGAGCGCCCGGGTCGCGCCGGCGGCGCGAACTCCGAGTAACGCCAGAACTCAAGCGTCTTGTTGGCCTTGAAGGCGTAGAACGCTCCGTCGCCCGAGCTGACGATGTCGCCGCCGAACTTGACCCGCTTCTTCTTGCCGGTCGAGCCGACCTGCGGCATCGTGTCGCGCTCGCTCCAGGCGCCCGCCGCAACATCGTAGCGCCATAGCTCGCAGGTATTGCCGCCCTTGAGCGCCCAGATCGCGCCGTCGTGGAATGCGCCGTTGCTGCCGTCCTTGGCCTTCTTGCTCCGGCCGGTCCGGCCCACGAACGGCATCCCGGGCAGGGCGGTCGCGCTCCAGGTCAGCGTCGGGATGTCGAACGCCCACAGTTCGTGGTACTTGGCCTTGTGGGCGTAGATGGTGTTCTCGCCGTCATGGACGAGGAACGAGCCCTTGTCCCACTTCGGCCTCATCCCGGCGGGCAGGTCGGGCAGGACTTCCCATTTAAGCGTCGCGGTGTTGAAGCGCAGGAAGTCGGTCTTGTTGCCCTTGAGCATGTAGATGTCGCCGTCGACGTGGACGAGGTCGGAGACCTTGACTTTCTTGCCCGAGTTGCCGAACGGCACGTCCTCGAGCCGCTCCCAGGCCGCGGCCGCGATGTCGTAGCGGTAGAACTCGAAGGTGTTGTAGCCCTTGACGAAGTAGACGAAGCCGCCGGCGACGACGCCGTTGGCGCCCTTGTGGGCGGGCTTGGCGCCGGCCGGGAACGGCGGCAGGGCGGTCCAAGCGTTGGTCGCGACCTGATAGGAGTAGAAATCGAGCGACTTATAGCCGCGGCCGGCGTAGATGAGGCCGTTGGCTTCGTTGCGGGCCAGCCAGCCGCCGTCCCTGACCGGGCCGAGCGTCCGGGCGACCTCGATCCAGCCGCCGGTGACCGTGCTGACCTCGCCGGTCACTTCGTCATTGCCCGGGTAGAAGTCGCCATCGAGCATCGTCCGGCAGGCGGTCGCGTGCCGGCCGGGCGGGGCTTCCCAGGCCGGGAAGATGAGTTCCCGCTCCTCGTCCGGGGCGAGCCCGGTCGCAGTCAGGGTCTGGTCGTAGTCGGTCCCGACCCGGAACCGGGCGTCGAAGCTGACGACGGTGTTACCGAGGTTGCGGACCCGGGCGCGCGGGTTGATGACCGTGCCCGGCATCACCGTGCCGGCGGGCGCGAGGATCTCGACCGCCGCGGCATCGAGGACCCGGACGAGCCCGGCCCCGGCCTTGCGGTCGTTGGCCGGGCCCGCGTCGCCGGCGAGCTCGGTCGAGCAGGTCACCGCGAAGCTGTCGCGCGACGCGGCGGTCCAGCCCGGGAACGTCAGGTACAGTCGCGTCCCCGGCGCGTGGTCGGTCGCCGTCGCGATGGTGTCGTAATCGGTCCCGATTCGCATTCGCACCGGGTAGCTCTCGGCCGCGGTGCCGTAGTTGTAGACGCTGCAGGCCGGCACGACGACCGTCCCGGAATCGACCACCCCGGCCGGCGCGATGAGCCGGACGCAGCCGACGTCAGTGAGCGAGACGGTCACCGTCCCGGTCCGGCGGTTGTTGGCCTCGACCTGGTCACCGGTGAGCTCGGTCGAGCAGGAAACCCCGAAGCTGCCCCGCGAAGTCACGGTCCAGCCCGGGAAGGTCACGTACTGCCGGGTCCCGGGCGCGTGGTTCGTCACCGTTGCGGCCTGGTTGTAGCCGGTGCCGACCTTCATTCGGACCGCGTAGGTCTCGGCCGCGGTGCCGTAGTTGTAGACGCTGCAGGCCGGCACGACGACCGTCCCGGAATCGACCACCCCGGCCGGCGCAAT